>CAYUZB010000094.1:0-14893 GCA_964449565.1 uncultured Granulosicoccaceae bacterium
TTACTTCCGGAATCAGTAACCGGTTCGACTTTGCTATCACTTGCATCAGAGCTCACATCAGAGCTCAACGCTTCTGGCATATCAACCGTTGAGCTTTTCTTGTCCGAGCTTAATAGATCACCACCCGTCTCATCGGCGACCTTGGCGGCATCTTCCATCGAGGAAATACTCTCGTTGGCATCGCGGACAAGTTCCTGACTACTATCCTTGAAATCTTTTTTTGCTGTGTTAACCATTTCGCGAAGTTCATTTATCTGCTCACGTTGGTCGCCAATCAATTTTTGCAATTCACCAGATTCGAACTCGGAAGCAAAATCTGATTTCACCCCTTTGACGAATCGTTGCATTTTATTGACCCACGTGCCCACCGTCTTCGCGACTGCAGGCAGTCGCTCAGGTCCTATTACGACGAGAGCAATCACGCCGATAAACATCAACTCGGTGAAGCCGACATCAAACATGTCGAATCAATCTCGCAATCAAGTAACCAGAAAAATCATCAATGGTTGACAACAACTATCAAGCGGACGTCTTATCGTCGGACTTGTTCATAGCTGTTGAATCAACTGCCTCTTCATCAGCTCCGAGCTGCGCTGGATCAGCATCTTCGTCCTTGACCGCCGATTTGAAACCTTTCACCGCCGCGCCGAGATCACCACCGAGATTTCGCAAACGCTTTGCGCCAAATATCAGGATGACGATAGCCAGAATCAGTAAAAGGCTTGGAACACTTGGAACGCCCATTATTTAAATCTCCAGATTTTCATTTGTTGTCGCGAGATGCTTTCTCCGTATGACCGGAGACACCCTCACGACGTTCAAGTTCGCTCAGAATATCAGACACGCCCAGACCTTTCGCGCTCATCATGACCAACATGTGAAACCACACGTCCGCCGCTTCAGCAATCAGATGGTCGGTATCGTCGTCCTTTGCCGCCAGAATGAATTCGACGGCTTCCTCGCCCACTTTCTTCAATATGGCGTCATCACCACCATGAAACAAGCTTGCCGTGTAGGAAGTTGAAGGGTCAGCACCCTTTCGGGAAGCAATTTCGGCCTCCAGCCGCGTCAAAACACCACTCATGGCCATCTGCCTCTTATTGTAAACTCTTCTGGACAGCTTGCGATGCGCCAGTCTACCGCCGACATATGCGGGACTTGGCAGGACTTTGGCGGCCGAAACATTGCCATTTTCGCCAAATTACTCATTTCCATAAATAGATTCCGGCGAACGTAGTACCGGTTCACATTCCTGCCAATTCCGAGTTTCATCCAGCTTGCGGAAGAAGCAATGCGCCCGGCCCGTGTGGCAGGCGATACCGCCAATTTGCTCGACAGACATCAACAATACATCCCCATCGCAATCCAGCCGCAAGTCGTGCACCGTCTGTGTATGCCCCGATGACTCTCCCTTACGCCATAACTTTTGACGAGATCGAGAAAAGTACACCGCTTGCCCGGTTCTCGCAGTCTCGGCTAGAGCCTCGGCATTCATCCAGGCAACCATCAACACCTGACCACTGCTCACATCCTGAGCAATGACCGGCACGAGGCCCGCGTCGTTAAATACGACGTCTTGCAAAAAAGGATCAGTTTGAATCAATGTACCACCTCCACGATCTGACCAGAAACAATCTCTCGCCTACGTTCACCATGTTGTTAATCAAATCGAATACGCTCGTCATGAATCATGAGTCGCGTGTTGCATCGAGCCTTACCTCGATACCTTCTGCAACCATGTGTTTTTTGGCTTCACGAATCGTGTACTCACCAAAATGAAAGATGCTGGCTGCAAGTACGGCATCGGCACCACCTTCTTTGACGCCATCGCTCAAATGTTGCAAAGTCCCGACGCCACCAGACGCAATAACCGGGATCTCGACAGCGTCGCTGATCGCCCGAGTCAAGGCAAGATCAAATCCCGACTTGGTTCCATCCCTGTCCATGCTGGTCAACAACAATTCACCAGCACCTAACGACGCCATTCGTTCAGCCCATTCGATGGCATCAATACCCGTCCGCTTTCGACCGCCGTGCGTAAAGATCTCCCAACGTGATGGTTGCCCTTCCTCAGAAACACGCTTCGCATCCAAGGCCACGACGATACATTGTGAGCCGACCTTATCGCTTGCCTCCTGAACCAGTTCCGGACGATGTACTGCAGCTGTGTTGATACCCACTTTATCAGCCCCCGCATTGAGCAACTTGCGCACATCTTCAACTTCACGAACGCCGCCACCGACAGTCAATGGAATAAATACCTCAGATGCAACCTGCTCGACAACAGAGATAATCGTATTGCGATTATCCGAACTGGCGGTGATGTCCAGAAACGTTATTTCATCAGCACCGGCTTCGTTGTAGCCGCGGGCGATACTGACCGGGTCGCCTGCATCACGAATTTCAAGAAATTTCACTCCCTTGACGACTCGCCCGGCATCGACATCAAGACAGGGAATAATGCGTTTGGCAAGTCCCATATCAAGCAGCGCCCGATGTGTGAAAAGAATCTGCCAACTGTTGCGCCTGATGCAGATCAATAGTGCCCTCATATAAGGCACGACCAACAATGGTTCCACTGATACCACTGTCCAGTCGTTGACCCAGGGCATGAATGTCGTCAATCGAAGCAATTCCACCAGACGCAATAACAGGAATCGAAATAGCGCTGGCTAGCTTCGCTGTCGCATCGACGTTGACGCCCTGCATCATGCCGTCACGACTGATGTCTGTGTAGACAATCGCACTGACACCCACGTCTTCAAATCGACGCGCCAGAACTGATGCCTCGAGCGACGACGCTTCTGCCCAGCCTTCAGTTGCGACGAAACCGTCCTTGGCGTCAAGACCGACGATCACATGGTCCGCATGACGTTGACAAAGCTCATCCACAAACTCAGGGTTCTTCACCGCAAGAGTGCCGATTATCAACCACTGAATACCCGCATTGATATAGGCATCGGCACTGTCCATGGTACGAATTCCGCCACCAATCTGAACAGGTATATCGCCACAAGCTGCGCAAATACGCTGAATCACATCGGCATTTTTAGGTTCGCCTGCAAATGCACCGTCAAGATCTACCAAATGAATTCGACGTGCACCTTCGTTCAGCCACCGTTGTGCCACTTCAACAGGGTCATCGGAAAAAACCGTGTCATCCTCCATGCGCCCCTGACGCAGACGAACACACTTTCCGTCTTTCAAATCGATCGCCGGGATGATCAACATAATGAGATGTCCTGAATGTAATTACGATTGTCTATATTTTCCGAAATTCGGATTGCCACGTTTGGGGCTACCATTTTTTATCGACCCGTCCAATTGACAAAATTGCCAAGAAGTTTAAGACCATCGGCCGCACTTTTCTCCGGATGAAACTGACAGGCAAACAATTCCTCACGGGCGATCGCTACGGCGATCTTCTGACCATATTCAGTGCTTGCCACCGTATCCTCAGTGTCGTCCGGCACACAATAATAACTGTGGGCAAAATAGAATCTGGCATCATCAGCGATCCCTTGCCAGAGAGGATGCTCCCGTACTTGCTTTACTTTGCTCCAGCCCATGTGAGGCACTTTAAGCCGCTGACTACCCGAGTCAATCAATGGTTCAGCAAATCGATTAACTGAGCCTTGAATCATGTTCAGACAATCGACACCCTCGTTCTCTTCACTGTGAGTGAACAGCACTTGATAACCCATACAGATCCCGAGGAAAGGACGCGTGGCGATGGTATCGGCGATGGTTCTTGCCAAACCCGTTTCATGCAAGGCCGACATGCAATCTGCGGCAGCACCTTGTCCCGGACACACAATGCGATCAGCGCTGGCGATGATCGACTCATCACTACTGACCAGCACTTCATCATTTGGAGCTACATGCTCAAGTGCTTTGGACACAGAGCGCAAATTGCCCATGCCGTAATCTATGACAGCAATACGTTGCATCGTTTAGTCTGCTCTTAAAAGTTAGAGCTTATCTACAGAGAGCCTTTGGTCGAAGGCATTGCGTCTCGAGCACGTTCGTCGAACGAACAGGCTACTCGAAGGGCTCGTCCAAATGCCTTAAACAAGGTTTCTATCTTGTGGTGATCGTTAGCGCCACGAATGACATCCATATGCAAAGTCGCCTTGGCATGATTAGCGAACCCTTGAAAGAATTCCTGCGTCAGATCAACGTCAAAGCTGCCGACGTGAGGACGCTTGAAGTCAGCGTTGAAATGTAGCCCCGGACGTCCGGAAAAATCAATGACGACGCGAGACAAGGACTCATCAAGTGGAACGTAGGCATGACCGTAACGATTGATTCCCTTTCGGTCTCCCAATGACTCCGCAAACGCCTGCCCTAGCGTGATGCCGATATCCTCAACCGAATGATGATCATCGATGTGCACATCACCGTCGCACTGCACGTCCAGGTCAAAAAGACCGTGGCGCGCGATCTGATCAAGCATATGCTCGAGAAACGGCACACCCGTCTTGAATTTGCCAGCCCCTGAGCCGTCGAGAGTCAACTCGACCGCTATAGACGTCTCCAAGGTCTTGCGCTCAATTCGCGCTTGCCGATTGGACACCCACATTCCCCCGTAAAAGCGTCGGAGGATACACGCTCTCCGCCATTTGAGACACCCACAATCCCTGTTCCGTCGGGTTCAAGCTGCTGAGACGATCAATTTTTACCGACCCGCAGCCAAAATGTGACCGGGCCATCATTTACGAGACCCACTTTCATATCTGCACCAAATTTGCCCCGAGCAACGGGAGTTTCGATCGCCAGAGCGAAGGAATCACACAAACCGGTGAACAGCTCGCTAGCAACGGAAGGCGTTGCACTCCGCGAAAAACCCGGCCGTCGTCCCTTGTCAGTGTCTGCAACGAGCGTGAACTGCGGAACCAGAAGGAGGCTCCCCTCGGCCTCCCTGATATTGAGGTTCATTTTCCCATCAGTGTCATTGAACATCCGGAAAAGGAGGATTTTGTCTTTGAGCAGCTCCACCTCTTTGTGGGTGTCCATTTTTTCGACGCCGACCAGCGCGAGGGCGCCGAATCCGATTTCGGCGATGCGCTGGTTTTCGATCGTTACGCTGGCCTCAGAGACCTTTTGAATCAGGGCGATCATGATACCTCTGAGCTAAGTTATTGATAGTTGGTGATACCTACCCAAAGGGTAGGAAAATTCCTACAAAAAAATCAGAAAATTCTGACAAAAAAAGAGCCGTTTTCTGATGGCAATTTTTTGGCTCGCTGTGGATACTAATCACGTGGCCAGGAACACGCCACACTACAAGGAAGTATCAAGGACGATGTCAAGTCAACAAGGATGTGCGGCAACCGCAGGATAGGTTGTTTGATGACCCATCAACCTGAAGAACCAGGAAGGTTCAGCCCCCGATCAATCGACGGTCGGGGGTTTTTTTTTGCGGATCCGAAAGACAGTAGTTGCCTATCGATACCCAGACTCGCGTCCCAGGAGTTGCGAACCTGCAACTGCAACAGCCTGCACAACAGAGCCTTGCAGTCGGGCCGCTACATGGACCGCGACACCGGCCAATCCAACTACAATCAGGTTCAACCCGTTTGGCTTGCCAACCGGTTGAGATCCACCCACTGTCTGTGCAAAAGGAACATGACCGCTTTTTTAATCGACACGACAATGCGCATGCTGGCACTGCTTCCACTCAGGATGAATCAAGCTGTCGGCCGCTTGATCGGGCGTATCGCATGGTGGACAAACTCAAGTGCAAGACGGATCACATCGATCAACCTGTCACTTTGCTACCCCGATATGCCTCGCCAGGAACGTGACGTTCTGGCGCGAGCAAGCCTACTGCACACAGGAATGCTGCTCACGGAATGCGCGTGGATCTGGTACCGGCCCAGCGACACTGTGAACAAGTTCGTCGCCGATACGGTCGGACAGGAATTGCTCGAAGCCGCCTTTTCGTCAGATCGCGGATCCATCTTCGCATCACCACATATCGGCAACTGGGAACTGAGCAATCTGATCGTCAGCGAGCAAACCGAGCTACATTATTTCTACCGCAGCCCTCGGAACAAAACACTGGCACCACTGCTTTTGAAATGGCGTGGCGGCTTGGGTGGCATCGCGTTGGAGCTTTCGGCAACCGGCATTCGTGACGCAATACGCGTGCTCAAGTCCGGAGGAGCGATCGGGATTCTGCCTGATCAGGAACCTGATATGGCAAACGGCATGTTTGCACCTTTCATGAATACACCTGTGTTGACAATGACGCTGCTGAGTCGCCTGGCTAAAAAAACCAATGCCGAAGTACTGATCTGTTTTACCGAACGTTTACCAAAAGCGCGCGGCTGGCGCCTTCATGTGCGTCGCGCCGATGAAAAAATTGCAGACGCTGACATGTCACTGGCGACCACTGCGCTCAATCGCAGTATCGCGCATTGCGTATCGGCAATACCCGCACAATACCTTTGGGATTACAAACGATTTAACGCGCTCGAGAACGGTGGGCGTCGAAATTACAAAACCGCAGAAACCTGAAAGCCCCCAGATACCTCCGGCGAAGGCACCAATAGTCGCCAGGATCGGTGACACCTGCCACAGCAAGTACACTCCCCCCTTGCAAATTTCTTTCTCAAGCCACAAACTCACATTCAGTAGCCCATCGCTACTGACCTTATCGATGACTCAACGGGGTGCCGAAAGGCTGAGAGTCAAGCTTGGTAGCAGGCTTAACGACAACCCGCCGAACCTGAAATGGCTAATACCAGCGTAGGGATTGAGTAAAGGCTCCGCCAAGTCATCGCCAACTTATCGGAGATGATCATGAATTACTCAGTCCACCAGTCGCTGGCAACGTCACCGGCGCGATCAAAAACATTTGAACGCTCAATAAAGAGTGCTTCCTCAACCCTGCTCGCTATTGCGTGTTTATCACTTGGCGTAAGCTTGCATACCCAAGCGGCCGAGCGAGAGCTTAACGTCTATACCTACGACTCTTTCGTCGCGGAATGGGGCCCTGGCCCGATCATCAAAAAAGCGTTTGAAGAACAATGTGGCGATTGCACGATCAACTTCGTTCCATTGGACAGCTCCGCTGGCATCCTCAATCGCGTTCAACTTGAAGGCAGCTCATCGAAGGCCGATGTCGTTCTAGGACTTGACACCAATCTGATGGCTATTGCCGAAGACACCGGGCTTCTTGCACCATCACTAGTCGACACGGCTGATCTCGAATTGCCCTTTGATTGGTCATCAGAGTTTTTCGTGCCGTATGACTACGGTTATTTCGCGTTCGTCTACGACACTGAAAAATTACCCAACCCTCCCGGCAGCTTCGAAGAACTAATCAACAGCGAAGATGACCTCAAGATAATCATTCAGGATCCGCGCACAAGCACACCTGGCTTGGGGTTACTGCTGTGGATGAAGTCTGTCTATGGCGACGAAGCTGCAGCAAAATGGGAGGCGCTTCAACCGAAAATCCTGTCTGTTACCAAAGGTTGGAGTGAAGCCTACTTCTCGTTGTTTTTGAATGGCGAAGCACCGATGGTCTTAAGTTACAGCACGTCGCCCGGGTATCATATGGCAGTCGACAAGACCGAACAGTATCAGGCAGCAGCCTTTTCAGAAGGCCATTACTTGCAAGTCGAAGTCGCTGCGCTACTGAAACAATCGAAACAGCCTGAACTGGGACGAGAATTCCTTGCCTTCCTGCATACTCCCGCTGCGCAGTCTGCAATTCCACTGGGTAATGTCATGTACCCGGTTATTGACCTTGGTGATGACTTACCCGAAGAATTCAATAGTTTGATCAAACCAGCTGAAGTACTCTCATTTACGCCGGCCGAGGTTCGTGACAACCGAAAAACCTGGATTAATGAGTGGCTGGATGCATCGTCGAAGTAAAACGCATCATTTCGAGAAAAAAATTCGGCTATTGAACTCTTGAGCCGTATTCGCGAAGTGTCAAGTCGGGCAAGGCCATGGTGGTTGAGTGGATTCATGGCCTTGTCCGCACTCTTTGTGTTCGCCATTCTGCCTCTAATTGCGGTCATTGTTCATGCCGGGAACATCCCATGGTCAGAAATACTCGGTAACCGCTATTTTCAACGCGTCGTTCGATTCAGTTTCTACCAAGCCACGCTCTCGACACTGATTTCAATATTGCTGGCCATTCCGCTTGCGGTTGCCTTGTCGCATCACCGGCGCTTTCCCGGCCGGGGTGTTCTGATTACCGTTTTCAGTCTTTCACTGGTCATCCCGACCATTATTGCCATCTACGGTATCGTGGCTGTATTCGGTGGCAGCGGATGGGTCAGTCAATCCTTGTCGATATTTTCTATAGAACCATTGCCCTTCTACGGATTAACAGGGATTCTCATCGCACATGTATTTTTCAATATGCCGATGGCCACGCGGGTATTTCTTCAATCACTGGAACAAATACCTTCCGAGCAATGGCGTCTCGCCCATCAACTGGGAATTCAAGGAAGCGCCACGTTTCGCCTGATCGAATGGCCGCAACTGCGTGGACATATTGCAGGGCTTTCAGTACTGATTTTTACCTTGTGCTTTACCAGCTTTGCGATCGTCATGACACTGGGCGGAGGCCCAAGAGCCACCACGATTGAAGTCGCGATCTTTCAGGCTCTTCGGTTTGATTTTGATATTCCAACCGCAGTAGCTCTCGCTTGCATACAACTCTTGATTTGCCTGTCACTTACTTTGTTGTCGAGCGTATTCAAGACCGATCATACAGTCGGCCTGAACATTGAAAGACATGATACTGACAGACCCAAAAGCACAACAAACACGACAATTAAAAAAGGACCTGTCCTATTAGGGCCATCAAAATTTCGAACTGAAACCAATACACGCTACGATACCCCTATCGTACGTAGCACAATCACACTAGTAGGAGAGCGAACACTTATACTGCTGACGACGCTGTTCATCATGGCACCGCTTTTAGCTCTGCTGCTAGCTGCATTTAACGACGCATTCCTGCCAACCTTGACAGACAAATCCACATTGAAAGCGCTGGCAAACTCGACAATGGTAGCCATAGCCGCCGCGTTCATTTCACTGGCCTTATCTCTATCCTTGCTATTCTCATCTCGTCATCTACGAATCCGCCTACGAAGAGAAAGAACAGGAATCTGGTTGCAACTGTGTGGCAACATTATCTTGATACTCCCACCGCTGGTACTCGGCACCGGGCTCTTCCTGCTGCTGAAACCATTCGCCGATGTATTTTCAATCGCCTTGTTCTTGCTAGTTATCATCAACAGCCTCATGGCCTTACCTTTTCTGTTAAGAATTCTTGACGGACCTATCATGCAAAGTGCAAAAACACATGATCGTCTAGTCCAGTCATTGGGTATTCACGGTTGGAATAGATGGCGTTACATTGACTGGCCGGTACTAAAAAAACCTGTCGGATTCGGCCTAGCCCTGGCGGCAACGCTATCAGTAGGCGACCTGGGCACCATAGCGCTGTTTGGCTCGGACAAAATACAGACCTTGCCCTACCTGCTTTATCAACGGATGGGCAGCTATCGCCTTGATGAGGCAGCCGTGACCGCCAGCATCTTGCTTCTTCTATGCCTGGTGCTTTTCTTCGGGCTGCAAAAACTGACACAGCTTCGCTGATGTTGCACCTCGACCAACTCAAACTTACCTTGGGAGACAAGCACTGGAATTTCAACACCAGGCTTGAGACCGAGCACAGTTATGTTCTGCTTGGTGAAAGTGGGTCCGGCAAAAGTACACTCCTGAATCTTGTCGCGGGATTTCTCGAACCAGTATCAGGCGATATTCGCTGGCATTCAGATTCATTATTGAACATGCCCCCCGATCAAAGACCTGTCACATCATTGTTTCAGCAGCATAATTTGTTCAATCATTTGACCGTTGCACAAAACATAGGCCTTGGCATCAGCCCATCACTAACCTTATCCGAGCAAGCACATGCTGATATATCATCAGTCCTGCGAGCTTCTGGCTTGGCGGGGTATGAAAATACCAAACCGCCAACATTATCCGGCGGTGAACAACAACGTGTAGGGCTTGCACGATGCCTGTTGCGTCGTAAACCTGTACTACTATTCGATGAGCCATTCAGTGCACTCGACGCAAGCACCAGAGCCACAATGACCGATTTATTAAAAGACGTGATTGCCGAGATAAAACCTTGTGTCTTGATGGTCAGCCATGACCCAAGCGATGTCGCGACACTAAATGCGCACAGCCTGTACCTTGAAAACGGAGTCTTGGAAAACGGCGCCTAGGTCTAAGGGAGGCGTATTGGCCTAAGGAATTAGTTTAGCCGCTTAGGCAAAATAGCTTCGCATAAATTCGATAAGCGTTTTAACATCTTCTGTGGCCACATCGCGATGCATGACCATACGCCCCTCGCTGTAGCTGGCTGCCAACAAAATGCCCGCGTCTTTCGCCGCACCGACAAGATGCTCTCCCTGATTTTGTTCGTAGTCTACCCAGACCATATTCGTCTGTAACCATTCACGTCGAACCTTTAGCCCTGCAATACCATCCAGACCATCCGCCAACATCAAAGCGTGCTCGTGATCTTCAACCATTCGCTCAACGCCGTCACGCAAGGCGACCATTCCCGCAGCGGCTAAAACGCCCGCTTGACGCATTCCACCCCCGGTAACTTTACGCCAGCGTCTGGCTTCTTCGATAAAAGGACGAGAACCCAATAGCAGGGATCCAACAGGTGCGCCCAGTCCTTTTGAAAGACATAGCGAAACAGTATCAAAACAGCCTGCGATGTCGGCAAGGGATACACCAAGCTTGACGGCCGCGTTAGCCATACGCGCGCCATCGAGATGTATTTGAAGCCCGTGCTGTTTCGCCACTCGTTGCGCCTCTCGCATATAGGCCAAGCTCTGCACCCGTCCATGCTGGGTATTTTCCAGACACAGCAGCTTGGTACGTGCAAAGTGAAAATCATCGGCCTTGATCAAACCCACAACATCATCAAGATTCAACATTCCATCGTCACCGAACGCCAGTGGTTGCGGCTGGATTCCGCCTAGGACTGCTGCACCACCGCCCTCGTACTTGTAGGTGTGAGCATCACCACCAACAATGTATTCATCACCTCTCTGACAATGCGTCAGCAAGGCACACAGATTTGATTGTGTACCCGTTGGCATAAACAAGGCTGCCTCGTGCCCAAGCAAATCTGCCGCATACTCCTGAAATTCATTGACAGTAGGATCATCGGCATAGACATCGTCACCCACCGACGCCTGAGTCATGGCTGCAAGCATCATCTGATCAGGGCGTGTGACCGTGTCACTGCGCACATCGATATAGGTTTTCAAGCTTCTTGTTTCTCGTTAGTTATCATTACCAGCACTACGCCTGATTCAATGACGACGCTAAAAATAGAGTTCACGGCGATATTACTGAGGCCAAGGCTGCTGCCAGCGATCAGTGATGCATCGCATAGAACATACTGAAGGCCCTGAGTGCTGACACCACTGGCATCTTTCAACGAAACAAGACTCACGATCGTGGCGGGTTCAACTTCGACATTGACCTCCCCCGCACCATGCAAAACTAGAGCCCTCACGGTATCGTCGATGTATTCGAGCGCGAATGGCCAAGGCCGCTGCAAGGTAAGTTGCCAATTGATCAGCATGTGATCGGTCCTGCCACCTGAAACACCAACCACGTATACCTCGTCGAAAGTCATCTCGCATAAAACGCTCAATGCCAGCTCCAGATCACTCGAATCCTTTTCCGCGGAAAATACTCGACGCGGTACGTCAGCAATCTCCGGACGTTGCAATAACTCAGGCTCTACGCTATCGAAATCGCCAAGCAGTAAATCCGGGCATAAACCGGCATCGACACAATACCTCAGCCCGCTATCGACAGCGATCAGGTAATCATCCGCACGTGGGACAACGTGCCGGAATGCCGAATCTGAAAAATCTCCTCCTGCAAATACCCAGGCTCTCCTAACTGCCATCACTCACAAATTCGTCTGCAAATGCGAGGGCACGCGTCAGCCCACGCAAGGTTGCGGAAAACTTCTCGCCAGTGGGGTCATCAACTGATGCAAGAACATCAAGCGTCAGCTTGCCACCATCGACCATCAGTGGCATCAGATCCTCATTGATAAAGCGACGTTCGTTGACCAGTTGTCGAGTTGCGGCTTCATCAACACGAATCTCAGACCCTAGAATGTCGCCAAACACATAAGCATCAACCCCCCAGCGAATTCGCTGCGGCGTATCAATTTCACGATCCGGAAAACGCACTTCGATCGTTGTCCGTTGACGAGTTTTCCGAGCAACCGACAGTGTCGGCATTTCACTTTCATTGGCACTACCGTCTGCTTGCATGTCCACCTGCAAATTGCACTTTCTGTTGCCATCATTTTCAACACAGTCTGCTACCCACGCACCGAAATACGCGACCAGTTGCTGTTGTGGCTCTTCTTGTTCTTCGGTGACCGCGGGCTCAGTTTCTGCGACAGCTGGTTCCGCCGGAGCAATCGATGTCGATGCCAGCGCCGAAAATGCAGCAGCTTGCCCACTCGGCAATCGACAATCAGACTCATTAGGAACCCGAATCTCATCCACCCCGGCCAAGCGCAGCACACCTTGATGACCTTCAACAGTCGGCGTGTCATCGTCCAGCTCTCCTTTGACAACCGCATACATTATTTGCAAATCCGCCGTAGCGGCATTCAGATATAGCTGTTGAATCTGATTGAGAGTTGGATTGTCACCCTCGACCCAGTAGCGTGCATCCCGCCCACAAAGCTGGAAACTATTGCTGCTCGCACCATAAACGTAAAAGCCACGCAATGTATTCGCCTTCTCATTCGTCTTGTCAGCAGCCATCAATCGCTGCAGCTCACTCAAGCGTTGCTGAGACATGGTGGCCAGACAGTTCTTGGCAATCTGTTCCGCCTCGCTGCGAGGTGACGAGAATTCGAGATACCAAAGACAGTTCTGCCGACGATATTGAACGAAGGCCTGTTGCGAACGTTTGAATCCCGCCAGAGATGGACCCTCAAGTGTGCGATTAAGAAAAATCGACACGTCATCAATGTTTGCATCCATGATGTCCAGATAGTTGTCAAGACAAGCGTGAATATCATCGATGTCCGGCGACTGGTTCGTGCACTCCTGCAACACGTTGTAGGTTTGTGCCTGCGCAGGCTCGAATATCTGGCCAAATGCCATCAAACACACGAAGAGTAATGGGGTAGCACGTGGTGACATGAAAAACGCTCTCCTGACGGAATCTGTGAATCGTAACGAATTGCAATCCTTTGAGTATATTGCCATCAGTTAGTGCCAGAAAAACATCACCTTGCGCGGCTTGCAACCCTAGTGGACCGAATTTGGGCTAGGTGATGGTTCCTGGCCCGTATTACCGTACAGATTGATGAACGCAGTCTGTATAATCTTGCCTATGACCGAATTTTGACTACTACAGATTAAATTTGTCCTCCACAGCGTCACAACACAGATCATCAGCGACCGGCAGCCTGGCCGGTAGTTTCGCGTGGACGCTCATCTGGCTTCTCGGTACAGCAGCCATTTGCTGGCATGCTGCTTCCCAATTTACGCCACGTGTGGAAGACCGTATTCTCAGTCGCATCCAGTCGGTTCTAACACCATTAACGTCGGCATCAACACCTGTGGTCGCATCGGTTCATGGACGAGATGCTACGCTCACGGGCCGTGTTGTGGACAAGCAACAACGTGCACGTCTGCTTGCCGCGATCGAAGGTATACCGGGGGTAAGATCCGTCGAGGATCAATTGACATTGCTCGAACCCCTGCCAGCTTCGGACAAAAATGACACTGGCGACTCCACTCGCGACTCGGACGTGTCAGAAACCACTGATGAAGCAACTACATTGACCGTCATTGATTCATCATCATCCGAGTCGTCATCAGAGTCTGTAGATCAGCTCACCGAAAATTCGTCGACTGACGATATTGCGGTTGGCAACGACAATTCTGACAATACCGACAACCTGGCCAGTGGCGTTGCTTCGCTGACAACCGAGCCTGTCGATCCAAAACCCAACACCGATTTACTTACAGATACAGATTCGGCTTTTCAAACAGGCTCAGATATAAAGTCCGATGCAGACTCAATCGAGGAACCATCGCCACAAGAACTAGAAACGACGGTAACGAAAGATACCAAGCTGGCAGTCGCCAATATCGAGTCGAATGACCAAACCTCATTGTCAGAAACAGAATCGACATCCTTGCTCCCCCCCTCGCTGGACTTCAACATTGAAGGCAAGACGCTCGCTGTCAGCGGAAAACTCTCGAACAACGACGACATAGCGCCACTCATTCGTACCGCCATGGTCACTTTCGATCTTGACTACATCAGCAATACAATCGAATTATCAGACGAAATTGAAAACGCATCCTGGTTGGAATCAGTGTCAGAATTGCTGCCGGACATGGCCGGTCTCGAAAACCCGTCGATAGAAATCAACAAAGATGACATTCATCTGGGGGGCAGTGCACCGAACACAGAAACTCAGGATGCCGTACTAGGGACAGCTGTATCCGTGCTCGGAGCCTACAATATGAGCGAAGACATCGCTCTGAAAAAAACTGATCCCCCGGCGCCAATTGCCGACGAAAACACAGAATCGAACGTTACTCAGGCGCCTACTGCATCAAATGAAACAAAAGAGATTGCAGACGCAGTAGACACAGCGAACGAAGGCGATACCAACATCACGACCACTGACGCTACTGACGCAGTAGACACAGCGAACGAAGGCGATACCAACATCACGACCACTGACGCTACTGACGCAGTAGACACAGTGAACGAAGGCGATACCAACATCACGACCACTGACGCTACTGACGCAGTAGACACA
>CAYUZB010000095.1:0-14860 GCA_964449565.1 uncultured Granulosicoccaceae bacterium
GATCTCGCCTGGCCTTGAAATACTGGGCCTCCTTGCCTACCGGTCAGAGTGACCCTCATGCACGGTGCTGCTTATAGTCGGGTAGATGTCGTCAGTGAGATAAGTATTGCGGTGAGTAGCAATACAAGTTTCAGCATGTATTCCATCTCAAAGGAATGTATAGATTATACCGAGGCCGTTGTTTTATTTTCTCTAGTACCGTCAATCATGGCCGAATTCTACATTTTTAATATCACGATATCTTTCGGGCCTTCGATGCCCTCAATAGGGCTTTTTCTGAACTCGAATTCCAAGTTGGCCACATACCCTTCACTGATAGCTTTGTCCCATGTTTGACGCGAGACAATACAGTTTGTCTTGAGCACTTTGTTATGTTTTTCCAGTTTGGCTGAAGTATTGACTGGCGAGCCAATTACCGTCATCTCAAGGCGTTCACCTTGGCCAACGGCTCCAAATGCAACCGTTCCATAGGCAATTCCGATTCCTATATTGGATATACCGGCAGCTGCTAATAGGGGTTCGTCATGCTGCCATTTTTTACTGTCAAGCAATATCGATTCGGCTGCTTCTATAGATCTTCGCGCAAAAGGGACCTCATCATTATCGATACCGAAGGTCGCCATGATGCCATCGCCCATGAATTTATCGATGATGGCGCCATGTTCTTGAAGAATTGGTAAGACTCTTCCCTGATAAGTGGACAGTAAACGCATTATTTCCGATGGTTCGCGTTTAGCTGCGATAACTGAAAAACCTCTGATGTCGATATTGATAACGGCTGTGTTTCTACGTTCCCCCTGTCCAGCTTTCAACACTTCTTGTCTGGAGCGAATATCATGCGCAACACGTTTATCGAAGAAGCGGGATAACTCTCTGGCAGCAGTTTTTTCTGTAGTCGCTGTTACGAGGAGATTGTTGGACCCATTAACGACTAAGGTCAAAATTCCCGTCACCGCAAGAATGGAGATAACTTTATCGATTTCTGCACCAATAAGAATGGAGTTGGATGTCAGGTATTGAATATACGAGCGCGTAATCATAGTGTTGTCGGGCTCGATTGTAGTGACGTAAATGACAACCAATATCCATCCAACGGCGCCAGTGAGGCCAGCGGCCGCTACATATTTCCATTCAAGGCGCAAAGCACGTAACGAAATGAAAATAAATACGTATAGAAGGGTCGGAGATTTTAATATGAAAGATGCCGGCTGGTCATACTGATAGTGAAAACTGATCATTAATGAATAGAGCAATGTGAAGTCAAATAATATTGAACAGTACACCGCCCAGCTCGGTAGCTCAGACTTGATCGACCACAGAAGTCCAATCAGGGAAAGGGCAATGTAAGCTGCAAGCACATAAGGAACTGGTTGGAAATCTTCCGCCTGTCCCGCTTTGGTGGCTAACGAATAAAGTGTCGAAAACATGACGACGATCGTTAGCTGAATGACACGCACGACAACTTCGTTCGTGCGCTCTCGCTGTTGCAAGGAATATTGAACACGCTCAGGCAAGGAGTTCATATCCTTGGAGCTGAGGAAACTGCGTTTTATGTATTCAAAAAATTGCACGAATGAGCCAATGTTGATAGTAAGGTTTACTATAAGTCAATGCTGATATTTCCTGCCTATCTACAAGTTTGTTGAATAAAAATCCGTAAGTTTTATAGCTTTTGTTGATCAAATATATACGTGATAGCACAAAGATAGTAGAAATCACTGAACGTAGACATAGCCACTTGGCCCATAAAGCATAATCCAGGCTTGTATGGCAATATCAATTCTGCATGTGTTCACAAACTTGTAAGCTGGCGAACACGGCCTGATTCCTCCATTTATTGACATTATGACGTTTGCGCCGTAGGGTAATTCTTAACTATCAGTCTGTTTTTATTTAATTATTTGGTCTCTGTCTGTGTCAACGATACTCATGTAGAAATGTGGCAAAATTGTCGTTATTACGGATAATTATTGTCGAATTAAGCAGAAGTCCCCCTGACGTGCTCTCCATTTGTCTAGACAGGGCACCCGTTGTCTAGACGGGGTCTAGGCGGGACACTCGCCCTGCCGCGAAAATTTCGACTGTCAGGATCTTGTCAAGAGTCGATTTTTTTCGCGCCCAGAGCACGGAAAATGTCGCAGATATATCAGTTGCTGGGTTATGTTGCTTCTGGCAACTTGGCCGCTCCAGACGAAGGCCAGTCTAACGATAATCCGCCCACTCAGGTTCGTTCTTGAAGACGAATTCGTAGTATTCCCTGCCCTGCAGATTTTCAGCGGCCTCCTCATCAACGATGACTTTGCAATTCGGGTGTAGTTGAATCGCTGAGGCACTGACCATGGATGTAATCGGTCCTTCGACCGCCTTGGCCACGATCGCGGCTTTGGCTGAGCCTGTAGCGAGCATTATCAATTCCTTTGCATCGAGTATGGTACCAACGCCCATGGTCAAAGCCCGCTTCGGAACCTTGTTGATATTGCCGCCAAACATACCCGCATTCTGCCTCCGTGTGGTTATTGTGAGGGATTTAGCTCGTGTTCTCGACATGATCGAAGACAGGGGTTCGTTAAACCCGATATGTCCTGCTTCGCCAATCCCGAGCAGTTGAACATCAATACCCCCCGATTTTTCTATCAGTTCTTCATACTGATGGGCTGCTTCTTTCAAGTCCAGCGCTGTACCGTCAGGCACATGAGTTTTGGCAAGATCAATATCAAGCTTGGAAAAAAAATGTTTGTCCATGTAATGCCGATACGAGTTTACATTATCGGCGGAGATTCCGATGTACTCATCCAGGTTAAAGGTCGTGCACCCTTTGAACGATACGTTGCTACCGGCTAGCCGTTCATAAATGTGTTCCATGGTGCGCCCTGTCGCCAGACCCAGCACGATTTTTGGTTGGGCTCGGATTCGATCCTCCAACAGCCTGGCGACCAGTTCGATGGCAAGTTCAGTGTTAGGGCGGGTAATGACCTCCACGTTACCGGTCTCGTTGATCTATATAAGAGTCAAGCAGCAATTCGATTGTCTTCCTGATCAAACACATGACAATGGTCTGCTCGGATCCCCAGGCGACAGGTATCACCGGGTGCGAAACTGAGTTCACCATCGAGTTTCGCGACCAGAGTCTGCTGATCCGGCAACGTCAGGTGAACAAAAGATTCTCCCCCGAGGTGTTCGAATACGCTGACGGTCCCCTCGAGTGGTCCGTCGGCCTGGATGATCAAATGTTCCGGGCGCAGGCCCAGTTTTACGCGTCCATTGCTGGCTGCGGATTTACAAATTTCGGATTGACCGAGTCTAATACTGTTTTCCTGAGCGTTGGCTTCAAGAAAATTCATGGCTGGCGAACCGATAAATCCGGCAACGAAGGTATTGGTCGGGTTTCTGTAAAGCTCAAGCGGCGTACCAACCTGCTCTACGCGACCATCACGAAACACGACGATACGATCCGCCAATGTCATTGCCTCAACCTGATCGTGCGTAACATAGATCATGGTATTGCCAAGACGCTGATGAAGTTTGAGTATTTCCACCCGCATATGAACGCGAAGCGCGGCATCGAGATTCGACAAGGGCTCGTCAAAAAGGAAAACATCAGGTTCACGAACAATGGCGCGACCGATGGCGACACGTTGCCGCTGTCCCCCGGAGAGTTCTCTCGGTTTGCGTTCCATCATTTCAGACAGACCTAATATGTCAGAGGCTGCGTTGACTCGCCTGTCAATTTCAGCTTTGTTGACGCCAGCATGTTTGAGTGCAAATCCTAAATTGCCTCTTACGTCTTTATGTGGATACAAAGCATAAGACTGGAACACCATGGCGATTCCACGATCAGTCGGCGGCAAATGATCCACACGGCGCCCTCCAATTGAGATCTCCCCTTCGGTGGCGGTTTCCAGTCCTGCGATCATTCGCAGCATGGTGGATTTTCCACAACCACTGGGGCCCACAAAGACAATCAACTCCCCATCTTCCACATCAAGGCTCATGTCGCGGATGACGTCGACTTTTCCAAATGATTTCTTGATGCCCTTAAGTGTCAAGGTTGCCATGGTTACCCTTTGACCGCGCCGGCTGTTATGCCGCGTATGAGTTGCTTTGAGAAAATGACATACATGAATAGCACTGGCAATATGGCAACCGACAAGGAAGCCAGCACCGCGCCCCAGTTGACTGTGTACTGTCCAATAAACTGCTGGACGCCTAATGTGACAGTGCGTGTATCCTCGCCGGGAGAAAGAATCAAGGGAAACCAAAGATCGTTCCATATAGGGATCATGGAAAACACGGCCACTGTTGCAATTACAGGTCTGACCAAAGGGACAACAACTTCGAAAAAGATCCGATATTCAGACAATCCGTCGATTCGGGCACTGTCTTTTATCTCGCGAGATACCGAACGGAGAAACTCGGTAAAGATAAAAATTGCGATCGGTAATCCCTGGGCGGTATAGACAAGAATCAAAGCGGTGAGTGTGTTTGCCAGGCCAAGGTTGACAATCAATTCCAACAGCGCCACGGTTCCGAGGCGGATCGGTACCATGATGCCGACAATCAGATAGATACCAATGAACGAATCACCCGGAAATCGATATTCTGAAAGCGCATGTGCCGCCATGGCGCCCAGAAGTAGTATCAGCCCAAGCGAGACAATAGTGACTATCAGGCTATTACCAAAATAAAGCGGGAAATCACTGTTGGTCAGAACACTTGTGTAACCATCTGCGGAGAAAGAATCACCGAGTGGCAACGCGGTGGGTTCTTTGAAGATCGCTTTCCTTGTCTTCCAACTGTTGATTACAATCAGTGCCAAAGGAAAAAGCGCTAACAGCGAATAGGCGATCAGTACCGCGTGAATGCCTACGCTCGATATACGTTCCCGCAGTATCATCAGCTTTCATACCTCTGTAAGCGGCGTTGGACACCAAACAGATAAAGCCCGACTCCGATCAAGATAATAAAGAACAAGGCTGAGGCAACCGTTGCGCCCATGTACACATCGCCCAACTGCGCTTGAAATCCGAAAAACGTACGGAACAGGAAGGTGCCCATGACATCTGTAGAAAAATCAGGCCCCGCCAAGCCACCTTGAATCGAATAGATCAGATCGAAGCTTGCGGTGAAATTGCCAATGTAAGTCAAAATGCCCACCAGGCCCAAGGTCGGCAGAATCAAAGGCAATTTTACTTTCCAGAAGATCCACCATCCGTTCAAACCATCAATACGGGCGGCCTCAATCGTCTCTTCAGGAACATTCAAAAGTGCCGCATAAAACAACATCAGCGGTATACCCACGTACTGCCAGATGGAAATTAGTGTCACGGTGATCAATGCTGAGCTTTCGAGTCCGAGCCAGGGCTTGAAGAAACTACCGACGCCAAGCCAATTCATGAATGCCGGTGTGACACCCCACAGTGGGGAGAGAATGAGTTGCCAGATAAAACCGACAACAACCACCGAAAGCAATGTCGGTAAAAAGAGAATGGTTCGGTAGGTCGCCGCGCCTTTTAATGTCGGGATACTGAGCAACGCTGCCAGCGCCAAAGCGATTGGGTTCTGAATCAACATGTGCATGAGAAAAAGCAACACATTGTTCTTGAACGCATTCCAGAATTGTTCGGCCCAATAAGGTTCACCAACAAGGCGTACGTAGTTGCCAAGACCGACAAACAATCCGCCTTTATCTCCCGCTTGATAAAGAGACAGGCGTAACGACTCGAAGATCGGGTATATGGCAAAGATCGTATAGATCAGTGTTGCCGGGGCCAGAAAGACCAGGATGTACCAGCGTATGGGGGTACGATGTGGTCGCTGCGGAGTACTGTGGTTTTCTGTTTTAGCCACGTGTATTACCGCTCTGTATGCATATCAGCAAAGCCTGCACGACTCGACGAGAAAAGGTATTTGTCGAGCCGTGCATATCCGAGCAGATGAATAACTTAAGGTTTGTACCAGCCGTCAAGATTAGACTGCGCTTCTTTAGCTGCTTCTTCGGGTGTCTGGGTACCGTTGATGACATTCGCTGTCAATGTCCACAATTGATTACCCAATGAAGGCTCGCCACGTGACAGGATCTGGTGGGCTACGCGAATGGTTGACTCACAGGTACCTCGCATGGCGATAAATTCCTGTGCCAGGGGATTCTCGACCGTAATGTCATGCTGTGCCAGCGAGAAAAAGCCCGGAGCCGCATTTGTTAACAGGCTGGCGAATTCGGCCGAAGCCGCCCATTCCAGAAACGTCATGACGGCCTCTTTGTTTTCAGTCGCCGCATTCATGCCAATGCCGATATCAGTGTGATCACTGATGTAGCATTTTCCGCCGGCTTCTTTGCTCGGTGGTGCAAAAGCGCCCAACTCGAAATCGGCATTTTCCTGAAACCCTGTGATTTCCCATGAACCCGTTGGATAGATAGCTGCGCGACCAAGCGTAAACAGGTTCTGGCTGTCGGTATATCCTTGTGCTTGATAACCATTGCCCAAATACGGTGCCCATTTTGCCATTTGTCGAAAGCCTTCCACAAACACGTCGTCAGTGAATTTTGCTTCACCGCTCAATAGACCTAAACGCCCTTCTTCTCCATGCCAATAGGTTGGGCCTACATTGGTATAACCCATTGTCGCCGCTTCCCACTGATCCTTGGTGCCCATAGCCATTGGTATGTAGCTGCCATCCTCATTGATCTTGTCAAGAACGGCGTAAAACTCGGCTTCCGTTTCTGGCACGCTCAAATTGAGTTCTGCAAACGCATCCTTGTTATACATAAAGGCATGTATGACCGAAGCCATCGGGACGCAGAACGTTGCATCACCAGCATCAGTTGACCAGGCCGCTTTGGCGACGTCGGAGAAATTTGCCAAACCTTGTAACGAACTGATATCGGCTAGCCCACCTGCTTCATACATGGCCAGCGCATTATCAAATGGACGGCAAGTGATGATATCGCCCGCTGTACCGCCAGCGAGTCTGGCGTTCAAAGCTGCGTTGTACTCAGTCGCCGTGGTTGGCTTGAACTCGACGTCGATGTCCGGGTACTGCGCTTCAAATACCGGCAGGATTAGATTGTCCCAAATGGCCTGATCTTCCGCCCGCCAGCTCTCGATGGAAATAACGGTTTTTTCCGCTGCTGCGGTACCGCCAAGACAGAGGCCCAAGATGACTAGCCCGGTTTTCATTGATAACTTCACTGTGCTCACCCCTCGTTTTTATGTCGTTATTGGAGTTTGGATGTTATCGGGTTCTCAAAAAAGATACAATACCAATTAAATACAAATACTAAAGCAATAGCGAATCAAGTTGTGAGCAAGGAAAATCTTATAGTCGTGGTGGATGGCGGCGGTAGTGGTTGTCGGCTAGGCGCTTTTGATGTCGGCGGCAACTTGCTCGCGACTGCCAAAGATGGGCCCGCCAGCCTTTCGTTAGGTGTAGACCAAACCTGGTTGCATATCAGGCGTGGAATTTCTTCACTGGCTGAACAACTTGACGAAGCCAACAGCTGGATGCCATCGAAAATTTGTATGGGCCTCGCAGGTTCTTTGCAGAATGAGCGGCGAAATCAATTTCTGAGCCTTTTCCCACAAGAGCTTTCTCCTATTCTGGTTACCGATGGACATGCACAACTGTGGGGTGCGACAGGTGGATGCCCGGGTGCTTGTCTCGCCATGGGCACCGGCAGTGTGTTGCATTGGATTGATGAGTCTGGTGCAAGCAAGATGGCCGGAGGCTGGGGTTTTCCTGTTGGTGATGAAGGCTCGGGCGCGTGGTTGGGTTTCAAGCTCGTCAATGCCTATCTATGGCACCATGATACTTGTCAGCCAGGCACTGAAGTGCCTATAGTTTTAAGCTTGTTACAGGACCGCATCGGCCAGAACGTGTCAGATATTCAGGTATGGTCGACCGAAACCCGTTCAACAGAGCTGGCGAGTCTGGCGCCGATGATCGTATCTGCCGCAGAGCAAGGCGATGCCTTGGCCAATACATTATTAAGTGAAGGTGCCGCACAATGTGAGCGCTTGATTCAGGTGGCACCTGACTCTTTGCCTGTCTATATTGTTGGCGGCTTGGCCGATGTCTACCACCCTCGCCTGAACTCATCGACACGACAACGTGTACAAAAACCTCGAGGGAATGCTCTCAGTGGTCTTTATTCTCTGTGTCAGTCACAACAACGGAGCGAAACATGAGCGGGCCGATGTACCTGCAGATCGCAGAGGATGTTCGCAACAGCGTTACCAACGGTCAATTCAAACCAGGACAAGTGTTGCCTCCAGAGCGTGAACTCATGGAGCAGTTCTCAGTCTCGAGAGTCACGGTACGACGTGCACTCAAGGAATTGGTCAACGAGTCCTTACTCGAATCTCGACAAGGATCCGGCTACGTCGTTCAAGCGGTGCCTAACCTTAATCAACCTTTAAACCGCATCACGAGTTTTTCTGAGGACTGCGTATCTCGCGGACTGACACCCGGCTCGCTACTGATTACGCGTAAACACGGTAAGAGTACTGTCGAGGAAAGTTTGCATTTTGGTGTGCCGCGCGGTTCCAAGGTACTCCGAGTCAAACGTGTTCGAACGGGCGATGGTGAGCCTCTACTGCTTGAACATGCAACACTGCTGGCCGCGAAAGCGCCTGATTGGCCGTGGCCAGAGGGAAGTTTGTATCTCGCCATGCAACAACAAGGAACGATACCCGTGCGAGTCCACCAGCAGTACGCACCGGTTCTGGCAAATAAATCGCTGGCGAAACGATTGGACGTATCCAAAGGAGCCGCTTTGATGTTGGTCATCCGGGCTGGGTTCTCGGCCGACAACACCCCGGTCGAATATTCGCATTGCTGGTTTCGTCCTGATCGTTGGACATTCGCGCATGAAATTCAACGCTAGGTGGTTCGCGTGAGCAAGACAGTCACGGAGACATCTGGCCATTGGTGGACACCCGACGGATTTGTCGGTGCTGTGTGTCAGCACGACATCATGGTTAGGTCTTTTGAACCCGCTGCGGTTTCAGAGTCGGCATCACTATTCCTGCCAGCACCGGTTGACCTGCATGTGCATGGCGGCGGTGGTCACGATTGCATGAGTGGTGACGCGGCGATTCGCGGCATGCTGCAAACTCATGCACTACATGGTACCGGTTCGATGTTGGCGACATCGGTAACGGCACCTTTTGATGAAATCTCTCGCTTTGTCGACAGTGTTGCGCAAGTGATGAGAGAGTTCGATGCGGAATCGGCGACATTGCTGGGGGCACATCTGGAAGGACCCTTTATTAGCCCCGACAAATTGGGTGCCCAGCCACCGTATGCCGCCAGCCTGCACCTGGAACAGCTTGAATCTTGGTTCGACTCTGGCGTGATCAAAATTATTACGTATGCGCCAGAAGTTGATCCTCATGGCGATTTGATCGCTTTGTGTCAGCGTTATCGTGTGAAAGCTCAGTTAGGTCATACGATGTGTTCATGGCACGAAGCCAAGCGCGCATTGGAAGCGGGTTGTGGCGTTACGCATCTCTACAATGCAATGAGTCCGGTATCACATCGAAATGGAGGAGCAGCTACCGCCGCTTTGGGCTATGCACAGTATGCCGAAATCATTACCGATGGTTTACACGTTGACCAGGCTGGTTTCGACGTGGCCCGACGATCAATTCCTGATTTGTACAGTGTTACCGATGCCACCGCTGCCACTGCCATGCCCGATGGTGACTACCAATTGGGTCCATTAAAGGTTAAAAAAACGGGCGAGAAAGTACTGTTGCCAGATGGAACACTGGCTGGCAGTTGCCTGACTCAGCGACGGTCAATATCCGTGCTGCGCGGTTGGGGAGTTGACTGGCTTACGATCGGCAAGATGGTCAGTGCCATACCGGCTCAATGGCTCGGCGATAACCGTGTAGGAAGAATCGGTGAAGGTGCGCTTGCGCACTGGCTGGAAGTACACGATGACGAACCGGTAGCACTTTGGTTAGCTGGAAGACGCAAGCAATGGAATCGAGATCAGTAAGCCAGACCAGTAAGCGATCTTCAAAGGGTTAGTTGCTATTGTCTGCCTGCAAAACGTTGTTGTTATCGATGCTACGTCAGGTATTTCACCATATGGGCATCGAGTGCTGCGAGCCCTTCATCAAGTCCGATACGTCCGAAGCCGAGCCGGAATCGATCGTTCGGTGTCGCACTGAGATCAGAACTGTAAATGGTACTCGGTAAAAAAAGTACGCCACTCTGCTCTACCAAGGATTGACAGAATTGTTCAACGCCGTCTTCGCCTTTGTATCTTGGAAAAGCCATGCACGATCCATCTGGATGTGACCATTCGAACAACTGCGGATAGCGGGCAAAGAAGGCGTCCCATTTAGGCAGATTTTGGTCAATGATGGAACAGTTTCGAGTCAACAGCTTGTCCCGGTTTTTCAACGCAACGTTCGCCAATTTCTCACTCGGTCCGGAATTACAGATCGACAGATAGTGTTTTAGTCGCTCCATCTTCGACAATACAACAGTATCGGCACAAGCAATCCAACCAATGCGCAGCCCGGGCAAGCCATACGCCTTGGACATGACATTCAACGACAGCCCACGTTCGTATACGTCGGCGATATGCGGTAGATGTTGTGTACCAGAAGGTCCAAGGCCGTTAAAAATTTCATCATGAAGTATATAGATGCCATGCTTTCGCGATAAATCGATTAACGCCTGATAGCGATCACTCGACAAGATAGTGCCCGTTGGGTTGTGTGGGAAATTAATCGTGATTAGTTTGGTATTTGCTTGTACAGCCGCAGCGACTCGATCTATATCAAGAGTCCAGCCATCATCCGAATCCAGTGGAACACCGGTCGCGCTGCAAATTGCCGCAGGCATTGATTCGTGAGACTGATAATTCGGTGTTACCACTATGGCGTGACTGTCTTTATCCAGAATGACTGAATTTGCAGCGAATATGCCTTCGCTTGCGCCAGCGAAACACAGAATCTCATCGGCGTTTCGTTGGGCATAAAGTGAGGCGATTGTCTCGCGTAGTTCAGGCGCGCCATAAGTTTCGGTATAACCCAGCCACATGCTCTCGAAATCCTCGCGCTCTTGTGGGGAGGCCATGGCCAGTAGTTCGTTCAGGGGCAGACTCTCGGCATCTGATGCCGTCAAGTGATAACGCGCCTTGAACTCCCATTTGGAAAAATGTGTTTCAAGCCTGAAGTCTGGCAGCGTAGTCATCGGGTAATCCTTGTTTCAAGGACCGATCGATCCGGACTTATCCCAGTTCTTCCCTTGCGTCACGTTGAATTTGGCATGACGCACCCAGTCGCGAATCGTACCTTCGTTGCACAAGGTCAATGCCGCGATATGCTCATAGGCTTTTTTAGCATCGATACGGCGCCCCCCCTTGCCGATGACGATCGCGACCTCGCCTTCATAATCAAGCTTTCGACTTTCAGGCGGGCGAATCAATGGACGTTCATGACCGGTAAAGCCGCTGGCAAATCGTGGAAACAGCGACATGTATTGTGGTTGTGCACTACCGTCTTTGTACTCGGCATTGCGATCAGGGAAATTCACGCCGACACATATTATGCGCGGTGCATCGGGCAGGACCATCTCGTAGACGAATTCAGTGTGAGTTACCGTTTCGTGTTGTGCCTTGTCTGCCAGTACGCCCAAGCCATTCGCCTTGATGGCGTCGTACAGTGACGGCCATTCCGGGAAGTGCTGGGAGAGTGCAACCATGCCCTTTTCCGTGACAACACCGTAGAAGGTCTTGTCTGACGCTGTGTAGGTAGCGAATCGCAACGAGTTATTCCTCGTCGGCGGATTCAATACCCCCCATACACAAATATTTAAGCTCCATGAAATCATCCAGACCATGGCGCGAGCCTTCGCGACCAAGCCCTGACATCTTGACGCCACCAAATGGTGCTTCAGCCGTTGAAATCAGGCCGGTGTTGATACCTACCATTCCATAATCAAGCGCTTCACCAACCCGCCAGCTTCTTGCCATGTCACGTGTATAGAAATAAGACGCCAAACCGAATTCGGTATCGTTGGCTGCCTTGATAACTTCGGCTTCTGTGTTGAACTTGAACAAAGGAGCAAGCGGGCCAAAGGTCTCCTCCGTTGACACGACCATGTCATTAGTTATGTCGGTCAAAATGGTGGGTTCGAAAAACGTGCCGCCGAGCGAATGACGCGATCCGCCAAGCATGACATTCGCTCCATTGGCAACAGCATCTGCGATATGCGATTCCACTTTGGCGACAGCGGCATCATCAATCAGCGGGCCGAACGTGACACCTTCATCAAAGCCGTTACCTGTGGATAGTGTCGAGATCTTTTCGGTCAGCTTCTTGGCAAATTCTGCGTAAACACCGGATTGCACATAGATACGGTTGGCGCAGACGCAGGTTTGACCATTGTTGCGGAACTTCGCAATGACAGCACCCTCAACCGCCGCATCAAGATCCGCGTCATCAAACACGATAAACGGCGCGTTGCCGCCTAGTTCCAGCCCGA
Source organism: uncultured Granulosicoccaceae bacterium (assembly GCA_964449565.1). Classification (GTDB taxonomy): domain Bacteria; phylum Pseudomonadota; class Gammaproteobacteria; order Granulosicoccales; family Granulosicoccaceae; genus Granulosicoccus. The sequence continues at coordinate 12,505 of CAYUZB010000095.1, forward strand.
GTTTCTTGATCGTCGGGGCACATTGCGCATACAACATTGCGCCGATTTCAGTAGAGCCGGTAAAGGTGAGTTTCTGAACGATCTTGTTGGATGTCATCTCGCCACCAATCGCGCTGGCTGAACCTGTGAGTACGCTGAAAAGTCCCTCTGGAATGCCAGCACGTTCTGCCAGTACGGCCAGAGCGATCGCGGAGAATGGTGTTTGTGAGGCGGGTTTGAGAACCATTGAGCAACCGGCGGCAAGTGCCGGCCCTGCCTTTCGAGTAATCATCGCGTTCGGAAAATTCCACGGCGTGACCGCCGCTACTACCCCAATCGCTTGCTTGACAGTGATGATCCGTTTATCTGGCGCATGACCGGGTGTGACATCGCCATAAGCGCGACGTGCTTCTTCGGCAAACCATTCGATGAAACTCGCTCCATAAGCAATTTCACCTTTGGCTTCTGCCAATGGCTTGCCTTGTTCGGCGGTTAATATCGCACCCAGATCGTCCTGGTTTTCCATCATGAGTTCATACCAACGACGCAGAATGTTGCTGCGATCTTTGGCTGTTCGCTTGGCCCAGCCATGCCGCGCGACTTCAGCGGCTTCAATCGCCTCCCGTGTTTCATCAGCGCCGAGCTTCGGCAGACGCCCGATGATGTCGCCTGTTGCCGGATTGCTTACAGCGATATTATTGTTTGGGTCAAATTCGACCCAGCGGGTTCCTACCAAGGCAGCCTCACGTAGAAGCCCGGAATCTTTCAAGTTAAGCATGTTTGTGTTTTCCTTTTCTAAGGTGCAATGATAGGTGTTGCCGCCAGATCTGAATGCTTGATGTCAGCACCGACAAAGCGCGCACCATGTTCAAACCAGCTGGCAGGTGCGGGTGCGCCCCATAAGGTCTGACGTTGTGGATCCTTAAGGTTCCACTTTATGGGTTCAAGATCCGGATCAATCGTTTGATAGTCGGAGCAGTAGATTTCAATACGATGGCCGTCCGGATCAAGGACGTAGAGAAAAAACGCGTTTGAAATACCATGCCGACCTGGACCTCGTTCGATGTTACTAACATAGCCTGTTGTCGACATCAAATCCAGCAGGTCAATGATATTCAATGGTGTGGGCACCCAAAAGGCAACATGGTGCATACGTGGTCCCGTACCGTTGGTAAATGCCATGTCGTGTACGCCGCCTTTTCGGTGCATCCAGGCAGCCCAGATCCGCTTGGTGACGTCGTCCTCCGTGTATTCGGTTAGACGAAAACCCATATCGTTGTAGAAGGCCACGCTGTCATCAACATTACTTGGATTCAACTGCTAAGTGCAACTTAACCCACCGGGAAATGAAGGTGAGCTACGATAGCCGTGGTACGACCTTCATTCTTGGCGGAATTGAGAAGCACTCATGGCTATTTATACGCAGCTCACCAGTGAGCAACGATACCAGATATACGCACTGTTAAAAGCAGAACATACGTTGACCTTCATTGCTGAAATTATTGGCAAACATAAATCGACCATCTGTCGAGAGATTGCTCGTAATAGCGGCGGGCGTGGTTATCGTCCCATTCAGGCTCAGCGGCTGTGTGATCAGCGTAAGCAAGGCAAGTACGCTGGTCGCTTTACTGCAAGTGACTGGCACTTGGCCGAGTACCTTTTGTGTGAGCACCATTGGAGCCCCGAGCAAATCTGTCTGCGCTTGAAAGACGATGGCATACTGGAGATCAGTCACGAGAGGATCTATCAGCACATCATTCTCGATAAACAGACTGGCGGTGATCTGCACACGTATCTTCGCGAGCGTGTGAAACGTCGTAAGCGCTACGGCGGTGGAAAAGAGCGTCGTGGAACGATACCGAACCAGACCTCGATTGAGGAGCGTCCAGAGGCGTCAGAAGCGCGCGACGAGCCAGGTGCGGATTGGGAAGGTGATCTGATCATAGGCTCGAAGCACAAGCAGGCCATTGTCACACTGGTCGATCGGTGTACTCGCTTCACCTTTATAGCGAAGGTTCCATTTAAAACTGCTCAGGCTGTGCAAGAGGCAATCTGCAGCTGCTTATCATCAGTGAAGCAATTGTTTAGAAGCTGTACGTTGGACAACGGAAAAGAGTTTGCACAGCACGAAGCGATATCGCAAACTCTTGAAGGACATGTATATTTTGCTCACCCATATTCATCCTGGGAACGCGGTACAAACGAAAATACTAACGGATTGATAAGGCAGTACTTCCCAAAAGACTGTGACTTCACCACGATCACAGACAAGCAAATTAAGCAGGTTCAGGATATGCTCAATAACCGTCCTAGGAAGGTACTCGATATGAAAACACCAAATGAGCTACTATTTGGAATTTCCCCTAACGTTGCACTT
>CAYUZB010000096.1:0-11047 GCA_964449565.1 uncultured Granulosicoccaceae bacterium
AGTCGGGTAGACCAGTCAGGCAGGCCAGTCAGCTCAGAACAACTGTTCGACTTCCTTCTTTCGGTCTTTTTTGGTTTTAACCGGCGACTTCTTGCTAGCACTGTTTCCAGAGCTTTGCGTTGACGTCACGGTGACCGTTTTGTCTCCTTCCGGAGTGTTTTCAGCAAAAAACATCTCCAATACCGAATTCTCGGTATCACCGGGAAGACCCGTCTTGCGATCAATGCGCAGCGTTTCGATGCCGGTCGGTTCGACAAACTCAGCTTCAGGGGTACCACTGACCGTGGCCGCCATATAGCTCGTCCACATCGGCAGGGCAGCGATTCCACCCGCCTCTCTTCTACCCAGCGGGTCAAGCCCATCAGATCCAATCCATGCCGCCGCAACGACATTCGGATTATGCCCAACGAACCAGGCATCAAGCTGATTGTTTGTTGTTCCGGTCTTGCCGGCAAGGTCGCGGCGCTTCAGCGCTTCACCGGCACGACGAGCCGTACCACGGCGAACCACTTCTCGCATCATGCTGTTCATGATGTAGGCATTGCGAGGGTCGATAACTCGCGGCGCGTCAACGGCGTCGATCAGCACTTCGGCAAGTTCATCACTGGTGCCACTAGCAGTCGTGTCGCTTGTAGCAGACGTGCTGGCACCTGCATTATCCACATCGACTTCGGCTTGCATTTCGGCGGTTAGCGGATTTTCACCCAAGGGGTCGCAGTCATCGCATAACACCACCTTTGGCGTGCTGTAGATAATCTCGCCACGTGGGCCTTCAACGCGATCAATGAAATGAGGTTGTACGCGATAACCACCATTGGCAAATATGGCAAAGGCACTGGCCATCTCCATTGGCGTCACGACCGCACTGCCAAGTGCCAGGGACAAATCAGGCGGCATATTCTCTTCGGCAAAGCCAAAACGTTTGGCATAGTCAATGGCGTACTCGGTACCGATTTCACGCAGCACACGGATCGAGACCAGATTCATGGATCTGACCAAGGCTTCGCGTAAACGTGTCGGGCCAAAAAATCGACCGCTGTAGTTTTGTGGACGCCACTCACCTTCCAATGCATCGTCGTGAAAAACGACAGGTGCATCGTTATAGATGGTCGCAGCAGTATCCCCGGCAGCCAGAGCCGCTGAATAGATGAAGGGTTTGAACGTCGAACCAGGCTGACGCCGGGCTTGAGTGACGCGGTTAAATTTGCTGCGAAAGAAATCATAACCGCCGACCAGTGAAGTAATCGAGCCTGTGGTCGGGTCTATTGAAACAAACGCCCCTTCCACAGCTGGCAGCTGAACAAAACGCGCCGTTCCGTCTGGTCGAACCTGCAAGGTAATGACATCACCGACCGCCAATACGTCAGAGACATCAGTCAGTTCATCGCCTTTTTTGTCAATTTCGATGCGTTCACGCGCCCACTCGACATCTTCAAACGGCAAATTGTATTCAATACCTTGTTCGGTAATAACGGTTGCGGTGTTGTTTTCTACTGCCAATACGGCCGCTGGCAATGTGTCTACCGGGTTCGGCAGTGCCTTCAACGCGGACTTCAAAGCCTCGCTATCGACAAGCACATCTGCGCTGAGCTGGCTGACAGGACCTGTGTATCCATGACGTCGTTCGTAATCATACAAGGCATCCCGCAGCGACAGATTGGCGGCGTTCTGATTATGACTCTTGATCGTTGTAAAGACGTTGTAGCCCGCGGTTGCCCAGTTTTCACCGAACAATTGCTCCATGCGTGAGCGAGCCATTTCACCGACATAGTTGGCTTCGGCTTCGGGTCGAGAGTAATGCAGGCTAGCGCTAACCGGTTTTGCCTTCGCCTCTTCAAAGGTCGGTGAGTCGATCATCCCGAGTGCATGCATGCGTCCCAGTACGTAGTCGCGTCGTATCAAGGCGCGCTCCGGATTGACCACCGGGTTATAGCGCGACGGTGCTTTCGGAAGCCCCGCCAGCATGGCTGATTCGACGAGCTCCAGATCGGAGATTTTTTTGCCGTAATAGACCTTGGAGGCAGCAGCGAAGCCATAGGAGCGGTTGCCAAGGTAGATCTTGTTGACATAAAGCTCGAGTATTTCGTCTTTTTCAAGCAGGCGTTCAATTTTGAACGACAGAAAAATCTCACGGATTTTTCTTATATAGGTTTTCTCACGAGTCAGGAAAAAATTACGCGCCACCTGCATCGTGATGGTACTGCCACCTTGCGAACGACGCCCACCCGACTTGGCAACACTGATAGCAGCACGAATCAGACCTTGATAATCAACCCCAGGGTGATCATAAAAGCGCTTGTCTTCTGCGGCGATGATCGCATTCTTGAGGCTATCCGGCACTTCGGATATCTGCACAGGTTCTCGTCGCTGCTCGCCATACTCAGCGATCAGATCGCCTTCAGCGGTGTAAATTCTTAAGGGAATCTGCAGCTGAACTTCGCGCAGTTGTTCGACATCAGGCAGATCAGGCGCAATTTTGTAATAGAGATACCCCACGCCAATTGCCACTAATAATCCGGCACAAATGCCCGATATGGCAAGCCATTTGAATACAAAGCCTAGCCAGCTCGACTTTCTCCGGCCACCACGGTGATCAGGAGAGTGTCTATGCCGGCGTATACGGGATGACGAATGAGGCATTGATCTGCAATTAAGCTTTTCAGATCAATGAATTATATCGAACCATCTTGTAAACAACCTGAAAACTTGTGTGCCTCATGACGTAGGTAACAGGGACGTAACGGGAACGCCAGTTTTCTGCCACCGGCAACTCAACCGGAATTTGTTCGGGAGAGAAGTCATTTAGACAAGCGTAATAAACAGTATCCAACGGAGGAATGTGATCCACACCGTGTTTTTGGTCGAGAAAGTCTCGACTGGTGCTAAAGGAATATCACGGTATGGGCGCTAAACCTGACATGGCACTCAAATTCTCATCCAGAAACGCAGGCCTCGTTGGCCTGGACATTACGGCGACGTCGGTAAAGCTACTGGAGCTCAAACCGACGAAAAAGGGTCACAAGGTGGTTAGTTACACCGTCGAACCTTTGCCGGCAAACGCGGTTAACGAAAAGAACCTGCAAGACGTCGAGGCGGTTGGCGATGCCATCCGGCGGGCAGTCAAGCGTTCTGGCACGCGAACCAAAGCCTGCGCCGTAGCGGTACCCAGCGCCATGGTGATCACCAAGGTCATTCAGATGCCTGATGACCTGAAAGATCACGAAATGGATGCGCAGATCCAACTCGAAGCGGATCAGTACATTCCCTACGCACTTGAAGAGGTCAACCTCGATTTCGATGTCATGGGGCCTTCTGAAGAAGCCCATGGCATGGTCGATGTGCTACTCGCAGCCTCCCGTAGTGAGAATGTTGAAGATCGCACTGCGGCGGCCGAGATCGGAGGACTGGACGTCAAGATTGTCGATGTCGAGCCCTACACGATGGAAGGTGCGTTTCAGCTGATCAAACACCAGATTCCCAACGAGGGCATGGACCAGACGGTTGCCATCCTCGATGTAGGCGCAAGCATGACAAGCCTTTGTGTGCTGCGCGATCAATCACTCATATATACCCGTGAGCAGCCGTTCGGCGGCAAGCAGCTTACAGAAGAAATCATGCGTCGCTACGGCCTGTCCTATGAAGATGCAGGTCGCGTCAAGCGCGTTGGCGGTCTTCCAGACAACTACGAACCTGAAGTGCTCGCACCATTTCGCGATCTGATGGTTCAACAAGCAAATCGCTTCCTGCAGTTTTTCTTCTCTGCAGACAAGAATGACTACGTTGATCACATCGTGCTCGCCGGTGGAAGTACCGGCATCGAAGGGGTCGACGAACTGATCGAGCAACGTATTGGTACACCAACCGTACTTGCCGATCCTTTTGCCGAGATGAGCGTCGGATCAGATGTTCCAGCGCAACGTCTCAAGGACGACGGCCCAGCGATGATGATCGCCTGTGGTCTCGCCATGCGAGGAGCAGCGTAATGACAAGAATCAATTTATTACCGTGGCGCGAGACTTATCGTCGCGAAAAGAATACCGAGTTTGGCATCCTCCTCGGAGTATGCATGGCGGTAGCCGCCGGCATAGGCTTCGGCGGTTTCAAATATGCCGAAGACAAGGTTGACTTTCAGACACAGCGCAACGCTCGTCTTAACACAGAGATTGCACAACTTCAGGAAGAGCTGAAGGAAATTCGCGAACTCGAAGATACCAAGAACAACCTTCTGGCTCGCATGGAGATCATCCAGCAGCTTCAAGGTCAGCGTCCGCAAATCGTTCATACATTTGATGAGATCGCCAAGCGTTTGCCAGACGGCATCTTTCTGACTGCTATGAAGCAGGAAGGTACCACGCAACTGGTCATGGAAGGACGCGCCGAATCAAACGCTCGTGTTTCTGCCTTGATGCGCCGCATGGACCGAAGCGAGTACTTCAAGCAACCGCGTCTGGACGTTATCAAATCCAATAAGGACGATGTCATCTCCAACTTCAAGTTGAGTGTCATCCAGGACCGCCCAAAAACTGAAGCGGAGGAACTTGACGATGGCGCTTAGTGACACAATCGCAGAGTTGCAGAAAATCGACGGCGAGGATTTCAAACGCATCGGTACTGCACCAGCTGCACTACGCGGCTTTTGCATAATCCTCGGATGTGCTGCCGTACTCGGAGCCATGGCTCACTTTATGGTTCGCCCACAATTCGACGAACTGAAAGTGGTCGAGGCAAAAGAAATCGACCTTCGTGCGAAGTTTGACCACGAACAAGCTAAAGCCGCCAACCGCACTGCATACGTTGAGCAGCTCGAAGAGATGAAAAAGACATTCAATGTCATGCTTCGTCAGCTACCGAACAAAACTGACATCGAAAGCCTCCTGGTTGACTTGTCACAGACAAGTGTCGCCAGTGGCCTGGAAGTCAAATTTTTCAAACCGGAAACAGAAATTCCGCGTGAGTTCTACGCAGAATATCCAATTCGCATCAGCGTCACCGGCCAGTATCACCAGTTTGGTCAGTTCATCAGCGGTCTTGCGGCTCTACCTCGCATAGTGACCTTGAGCAATATTGACATCAAGCAAACTGATACGAAAAACGCCGAACAAAATATCGCCAGCAAGTTGAAAATGGATTTGATGGCTACGACTTACCGTTATCTCGAGGAGGATGAATAAGCCATGTACCGGTTGAAACTCTTACCGTTGCTCGGTTGCCTGTCAATGCTGACTGCATGTGGCGGAGACATGTCTGACCTCGAGCAATTCATTAGTGATACGAAACAAAAACATCACGGCAAGGTGGATCCGTTACCGGAATTCCCTCCTTACCAGACATTTACGTATGACGCGTCCGACATACGTGATCCGTTCAGACCACAAACCGATCTGAATGCATCACCAGTCGCGAGCATCGAAGAGGAAGCTTATTCAGGTCCAAGACCTGAAGCAGCTCGCCGAAAAGAGCCATTGGAAAGTTACCCAGTGGATGCTTTGAAAATGGTCGGCTTATTGCAACAGCAATCGCAGACTTGGGGATTGGTACGTGATCCTGAAGGCACGATTCACCGAGTTCAGCCTGGCAACTACGCCGGTCAGAACCACGGAAAGATCGTAACGGTTTCAGAAAGCAAAATTGATATTGTCGAACTTGTTCCCGACGGTCTCAGTGGCTGGGTCAATCGCGAAGCACAGCTCGCGATGGCCGAAGAATAGATTACTACGGAGATAAATTTAAAATGCAAGCCCGCCAACATACGCTCCGACTCAGCCGGATCAATACACGCAACATCATTCGAGTAATGAGTCTTGCCTTGTTAGCTGGTGCCGCACTGGCAACCCAGCAACTGCAAGCAGCCTCAAACTCGTTGGTTGATATCAGCCACGTCACCCTGCCGGGGAACAAACAGCAATTAGCCTTGACTTTGTCTGGCCCTGCTAGCGCTCCCAAGGCATTTACCATCGACAACCCGGCGCGTATCGCACTGGATCTTGCCGACACCAGCAATGAACTGGACGAGCGCAATTTGCGCATCGCATCTGGCATGCTGCAAAACGTCACGACGGTAGAAGCTGGTGGTCGTACACGAGTTGTTATCAACCTGACATCTATGTCGCCGTATCAGACTTCTATCAAAGGCAATCAGCTTTTGGTAACACTGGATAGCGATGCAGATGGTTCGCAGCCTGTAGGTGAATCGATACTCGTTGCCAGCGACGGTAGCGACAGCGATGAAAACTTCTCTGGCCCAATTGTAGAACGAGTCGACTCTATTGACGCTCTTGACTTCCGACGTGGTCCAATGGGTGAAGGGCGAATTATCTTCGATCTTTCCTCAGCGGGTGTTGTCACCGACATGCGCCAGGAAGGTGGACGCGTTATCGTCGACTTCCCTGATACACAGCTTGCTGCAAAACTGCAGCGTCGACTTGACGTCATGGACTTCGGTACGCCGGTACAGTTCATTGATGCCATCTCCAACAAGCGTGGCACCAAGGTAATCATTCAGCCAGCCACACAGGAATTCGAACAACTGGCTTATCAGTCGGACAATACGTTCACGGTTGAACTAAAGCCAATGAGCAAGGAAGACATCGAAGCCAACCGTAAAGCGAAATTTGGTTACATTGGTGAGAAACTTTCTCTGAATTTCCAGGATATCGAAGTACGCTCTGTACTTCAGCTTCTTGCTGACTTCACTGACCTCAACATCGTTGTCAGTGACTCGGTACAAGGCAAGCTGACATTACGACTGAAGAACGTACCCTGGGACCAGGCGCTCGACATCATTCTGCAAACCAAGGCACTTGGCAAGCGTCAGGCGGGCAACGTGATCATGATCGCGCCGGCTGAGGAAATTGCCAACCGCGAGCGTATTGAACTCGAAGGTTTGAAGCAGAAGACTGAACTCGCACCATTGCGTACAGAGTACTTCCAAGCTAACTATGCAAAAGCGTCAGAACTGGCAGCGCTGCTACAAAGCGAAGAAGGCGGCATGTTGTCAGATCGTGGTAGCGTTTCGGTTGATGATAGAACCAACACACTACTGATCAACGATACTGTCGATCAACTGAGCGACATCCGCGCGCTTGTTCATCGACTCGACGTACCCATTCGTCAAGTACTGATCGAATCACGCATTGTTATCGCATCAGACAACTTCAATAGAGACATTGGTGTTCGTTGGGGCTTGAATCGCAACACGGTTAACGACGACAACCCAGGCGGCGAAGGCGAAGGCTTTGCATTCTCTGGCAATGCTCAAGGTATATCCGACCTGATCAATGGCGACGGTGTAGAAGCTGGACGTTTCAACGTCAACCTGGCGGCCGCCGGTAACGCAGGTACTCTCGGTATCGCACTCGCCAGGCTCCCGTTCGGCACATTGCTTGAACTGGAACTGTCCGCGATGCAGGCAGAAGGTAATGGTGAAGTAATTTCTAGCCCACGCGTCATTACGGCCAACCAGCACGAAGCCTATATCGAACAAGGTGTTGAAATTCCATTTCTTGAAGCCTCTTCAAGTGGTGCAACATCAGTATCTTTCCGAAAGGCGGTACTTGGCCTGACGGTTACACCTCAGATCACACCTGACGATCGCATTGTTATGGATCTGCAAGTGAACAAGGACACAGTAGGTCAGATCTTCAGCGGCATACCAAGTATCGATACTCGTGAAGTCAGCACGCAGGTGCTGGTCGACAATGGCGAGACGGTTGTACTCGGTGGCGTCTATGAACAGACCAAGATCCAGAGTGTAACGCTGGTACCTTTCTTCGGTCACCTGCCTTTGATCGGCAAGCTGTTCCAACGTAACAATGGAACCGATGACAAATCTGAACTTCTGGTCTTCGTTACACCAAAGATCATCAAGGAAAACGTTTCGCTGAGCTACTAATACGTCGATGTAGTTTCGAGAAACACACGAAACCGAAGCCCGCCTCTCTGAGGCGGGCTTTTTTTTGCCCGTTTATCCCCCAATTTGATCTGGAGAATTTGCACACCCTGCCCGCTTCGGTATCATTGGCTGCACACCGACCTCGATTGAATATCCGTAACCCGCGATGAGCAGCATCTTCCTTATCGGTCCGATGGGCTCTGGCAAAAGCACCGTCGGCCGAGCGTTGGCCAAGAAGATTGGCTACGACTTTCTCGACAGCGATCGCGAAATAGAAGCGCGCTGTGGCGTCGATATCCCGACCATCTTCGACTACGAAGGCGAGATCGGTTTTCGAGATCGCGAGGAGCGTATGCTCGATGAACTCTCCTCCAGACAGAAATTGGTGCTGGCCACAGGCGGCGGATCGATCCTGCGAGAGTCCAGCCGTGATCGTCTGAAAAATCGCGGTTATGTCATATTGCTGTCTGTCGATCTGGACGAGCAAATGCGCCGCGTCGGTTCGGATACCAAACGCCCACTACTCAAGGCTGATGATCCAAAAGCGATCTTACGGACACTGATGGAGGAACGGGCACCACTGTACAAGAGTGTTGCTGATGTCGAGATATCGACCGACTCGCGACGCATGTATCATGTCGTCACCCGCATTATCAAGCATCTCCGAAACAACGATGTGATAGATCGCTAATACACCCCACCATGCACACTCTTAATATTGACTTAGGGCAACGAAGTTACCCGATTCATATCGGCAGCGGCCTGCTGAAAAAGCAAGGCTTGTTGAACGAATATGTCCGCCACAAGGCCTTGGTGGTAACTAATGAAACGATCGCACCCTTGTACCTTGACGCGACACTTGCAGCGCTCGGTAATACCCCAACATCAAGCGTCATCTTGCCAGATGGTGAGTCCTACAAGTCACTGGCAACGCTTGACGCTGTCTACGCTGCTCTGCTTTCCGAAGGGTTTGATCGCGGCGCAACACTCATTGCCCTGGGTGGCGGCGTGATCGGCGACATGACAGGATTTGCCGCAGCCAGTTATCAACGCGGCGTCGATTTCATTCAGGTGCCAACCACCCTCTTGGCTCAGGTTGATTCATCCGTCGGCGGCAAGACTGCGGTCAATCATGCGCTCGGTAAAAACATGATCGGCGCTTTCCATCAGCCGGTCGCTGTGATTGCTGACATGGATACCTTGTCTACCCTGAACGATCGCGAACTCAAGGCCGGTCTTGCTGAAGTCATCAAGTACGGCTTCATTATCGATGCTGATTTTTTCGCCTGGCTCGAAACCAATATCGATGCCTTGCTCGCCCGCGATGTGGCAGCAACCGGCGAGGCAGTCAGGCGTTCCTGCGAAATCAAGGCGCGCGTGGTCGAAGCGGACGAGCAGGAACATGGCATTCGAGCCTTGTTGAATCTGGGCCACACGTTCGGACACGCCATCGAGGGAGCCTTGGGCTACGGTGTCTGGTTGCACGGCGAAGCAGTCAGTGCCGGCATCGCCATGGCCCTCGACTTCTCAAACCGTCTCGGTCTGATCCCGGCAGCAACCCAGCAGCGTGGAATCGCTCTCCTCGAGCGTGCGGGCCTGCCGATTTCGCCGCCGAAAGATATCTCACCGGAACGTTTCCTGGCGTATATGTCCAGAGACAAGAAAGTGTCTGCTGGTCAATTGCGTTTTATCGTGCTTGACGCTATTGGGCAATCCCATGTGACGGCCGATTTTGAGGAGGCCACACTGCATGCCACACTTGAGCACTTTTCTGCTGGCTGAAAAACACGCCCGTCATTAAGCGCTATCCAGCAGGCGGATATAGTAATATTCGCACCTCACCTGTTGCCCAAAGAGCGCCGATGTCGTCTTTTGATGCCTTGGATGTCGACCATGGCGGTTTGCTGTCAGATGCGACACTTTCCGCCTTGCAGTTACGTCAGCAACCGTTTACCGCAACGGCGGCCGATGGCGACACCTTCAGTGATGACACAACAGCAGAGCAGCTGAGCGATATCAAGCAAGCCTTGATCAATGGCGACGACCTGCTACTGATTCTGGGCGAACAAGGCGCGGGCAAATCGACACTACTCAGCCAACTCGGCGCAAATAGTGGCATGCGAATCCAGTGCTTCTCCGTCAAGGGTAGCCAGCGATTCAGCACCATGAACCTGTTCGCTGGCATGCTCGAAGCGTTCAAGCAAAAGCCTGCTGCTGATCTGAAAGACATGCTGGATCAGCTGATTCCTTGCCTGCAATCGATGGTCGCCAGCAACACGCTCAGCGCCATTGTGCTCGATGATGCAGACCATGTGGGTGAGTCGGAACTCACCCGCTTGCTCTCAGGCATGCTCTACATCAACAGTCAGGATGAAACCCTGCTGCGAATCGCGCTCGCGGCCCCCAGCGATTTTGAAAACCACATCCCCAATCTCTTGCCCGAGGGCGCAGATCTGCCCTACTCGAGCCTGACGATTGATCATCTGGACCCGGAACGCGCCACGAGTTATCTGGATTTTCGCCTGAATCAAGCAGGATATTTTGAAGAATTTCCCTTTAATGATCGCGAAGTATCCTCAATGGTGGAGCAGAGCCAGGGACTACCGACCGGACTACACATCGCCGCTGCCAATCTGCTCAATGAACGCCATGGCGCTTATGTGGAATCAATTCCCCCGGAACTGCTGTCCGAAGGCGGCGGCATCATGGCCGGAAAAGGCGGCAAGCTCCTGCTCGGCGCTTTAGCTGGGGCCCTGATTATCGGTGGACTGGTATTGTTCAAAAAGCCAAGCGACGACACACAAGACAACCGCTACCGAGTGGTAGAGCAGCGCAAAATTGATGCTGATGCAAACAAGATCAGTCTGGTTAACGAAGCAAACGATTCCACGACTGACAACAGCGGTGAAACCACAGGCTCGACAGACGAATCCGCTGACAACGATGTCGCCGCGATCGACACGACAGACAACGACAGTGATGCCTCCGGCGAGGATGACATCAATGGCTCTGGAACTGCCCCATCTCCCGCGCGCAACGACGATACGGACAGCGCTGGTAACAACGAGTCGGAACTTTCCTCGGGCAATGCTACGGAAGCAAACGGTAGTGGCGAACAGGCCGCAAACACCACGACTCCGACAAACAACGACAACG
>CAYUZB010000096.1:11147-14626 GCA_964449565.1 uncultured Granulosicoccaceae bacterium
CGAAACAGCATCGAGCAGCACGCCGGCGGCGGAGCAATCGACCAGCGCCAATCAGACTGAGCCCGCAAGTGACAATGACGATAGCGACGCTATCGCGGAGCCCGCAAGCCAAACTGCCGACTCAAGTAGCAATGTGGTGCTCGAATCGCCGAACTGGATCCTGACACAGGACGCCTCACTGTATACCGTCCAGATGAGTGCCTCCACAGAGCGTGAGGTAGTTGAGAAATTCCTGGAGCAAAATCCACTCGAGCCGCCGAATTCAGTGTTTTCCTTCGACCGTGACGGCACCACCTGGTATGCCCTCGTGCACGGCCTCTACCCGAGCATCGATGCGGCGCGTGCTGCGGTCGAGCGCCTGCCCCCGGCAGCGCTGACCAATCAACCGTGGATCCGCGCCATCGGCCGCATCCAAAGGGCGCTGAGAGACCAGAACTAGCGGGTCTCAGCGCCCTGTTTCGGGCCTGATCCGGACTCGGTATAATGGTGGGTCCGCCTCTGAACAGAGAGGCGCTGTAACCCATTAGATACTGTTGTCACTCTATGAATTTCTTGGATAATCTGGCCGAACATGGCCTGTACCAGCCCAACTTCGAACACGATAATTGTGGTTTCGGCCTGATCGCGCAGATGGACGGGCGTGCCAGTCACTGGCTGGTCGAGACGGCCATCACCGCTCTCGGTCGCATGACACATCGCGGTGCGATCGGCGCTGATGGCAAAACCGGTGACGGCTGTGGCCTGCTGTTGCGCAAACCCGATGTCTTCCTCCGTAGCGCCGCCGCAGAAGCAGGCATTTCCTTGTCCGGTGAATTTGCCACCGGCCTGGTTTTTCTCAACCACGATAAAGACAAAGCGCAAACAGCCCGCACACAACTCGAAAACGAATTGAATGCCCGTGGCTTGAAATTCAACGGTTGGCGCGAAGTACCGGTTGATGTTTCCGCCTGTGGCGAAGAAGCCAGAAACAGCGTGCCACGCATCGAACAGGTTTTTGTCAGTCCTGATGAAGAGATGGATTCGGCCGAATTCAACCGCCATCTTTTTGTAGCAAGACGTCGCACCGAAATCGCCTTGAGCGGTAAAGACGATGAATTTTATGTCTGCTCTCTATCAAGCGATGTCATTTTGTACAAGGGTCTTGTCATGCCGGAGTATCTGGCAAGTTTTTACAAGGATCTCGAAGACGATCTGCTTGAATCATCGATCGCGGTTTTTCATCAACGTTTCTCAACCAACACACTGCCACAGTGGCGACTGGCTCAACCATTTCGTTATCTAGCCCACAATGGTGAGATCAACACCATCGCCGGTAACAGAAGCTGGGCCAATGCACGCGCCAGCAAACTGCGTTCAGATGTGCTGCCTGAACTCAGCGAGTTGGTACCACTGATTAGCCAGGACGGATCGGATTCCATGGCGCTGGACAACATGCTCGAAGTGTTGATGTCAGGTGGTATCGATGTGTTTCGCGCCATGCGCATGTTAATGCCGCCAGCCTGGCAGAACACCTGGGAGCTTGATTCGGATCTGCGTGCCTTCCTCGAATATAACTCCATGCACATGGAACCTTGGGATGGACCCGCTGGTGTGGTCTTGTCCGATGGCCGTTATGCCGCCTGTGTACTCGACCGCAATGGCCTGCGACCCGCACGCTATGTCATCAGCAAGGATCGTCATATCACGCTTGCCTCAGAGGTTGGTGTGTATGACTACGCACCCAGCGATATTACGGTCAAAGGTCGCCTGAAGCCTGGTGAAATGATGGCTGTCGATACGCAATCCGGGCGCTTGTTGACACCACAAGACATCAGCGACACGCTAAAGCACCGTCAGCCTTATGCCAAATGGTTACAAAAAAACAAGCGACATCTGCGTTCACGTCTGCGGGATCTCCCGCAAACCGCACCGGCAATGAACGACGACCAGCTGGCTATCTATGAAAAGCTGTTCAATGTCACCTTTGAGGAACGTGATCAGGTCCTGCGTGTGTTGGCCGAAGGCGCGCAAGAAGCGATCGGTTCGATGGGCGACGACACACCCTTCCCTGTCATGTCAGAACACGTGCGCCCACTGTATGACAACTTCCGTCAGCAGTTTGCACAAGTCACCAACCCACCAATCGACCCCTTGCGCGAAACCATCGTCATGTCGCTCGAGACCTGTTTGGGGCGAGAGAAAAATCTGTTTCGCGAAACGCATCACCATGCAAATCGCTTGCTTGTGCGTTCACCGGTTTTGTCGCGTGAGAAATTCGATACCTTGCTCGCAATGGATGATGAGCCGGGCTACGCCAATGCTCAGTTGAGCCTGCAATACGATCCAGCGGCCGAATCACTCGAACAAGCCATCGAACGCATTACCAAAGAGGCCGTCAAAGCCGTCGCCGAAGACCATAAGGTGGTTATCGTGCTGACCGATCGCGACATCGCCACCGGATTGTTGCCCGTCCATGCCCTGTTGGTCACAGGTTCCGTGCATCATGCTCTGATCAAATCAGGCTGCCGACCCGATGCCAATCTGGTTATCGAAACAGGCACTGCTCGGGACTCGCATCAGGTCGCGGTATTGGTGGGCTATGGCGCAACCTGCGTCTATCCCTACCTTGCCTATGAATCGATTCAGGCAATGGTGCGTAGTCGCGAAATCGACAGCGACGATATCCCTCAACTGGAACAGAACTACCGCAAGGGCATCAACAAGGGATTGATGAAGATCCTGTCGAAGATGGGTATTTCGACTATCTCGAGTTATCGCGCCGCGCAACTTTACGAAATCGTTGGCCTGCATTCGAATGTGGTGAATCGCTGCTTTGTCGGCACCACCAGTCGTATCGAGGGAATTGATTTCTCCGATATTGAACTCGACGTGAAAACCTTGGCGAAGGCGGCCTTCGATCCACAGGTCGAAACCAGTCAGGGCGGTTTGCTCAAATATATTCATGGCGGCGAATACCACGCCTACAACCCGGATGTCGTCAACCAGTTACAGGCGGCAGTGACCAGTGGTGAATATGATGATTACGCGGTCTATGCAAAAACAGTCGATGGCCGACGCCCGGCCATGTTGCGCGATCTACTCGCACTGACACCCCAGGGTGATCCAATACCCGTCGACCAGGTTGAATCCACTGAATCGATCATCCGCCGATTCGATTCGGCTGGCATGTCACTCGGCGCGTTGTCACCAGAAGCACACGAGACACTGGCGCAGGCCATGAATCGTCTTGGTGGACGATCAAACTCTGGCGAAGGTGGTGAGGACAAGGCTCGCTACGGCACAGACAAAATGTCCAAGATCAAACAAATCGCGTCCGGGCGTTTTGGTGTAACACCACATTATCTGGTCAATGCTGAAGTCCTGCAAATCAAAATCGCGCAGGGTGCCAAGCCAGGCGAAGGCGGACAGTTGCCTGGGCACAAGGTCAACGAGATGATTGCGCGTTTGCGTCACAGCAACCCAGGTGTTGCATTGATTTC
>CAYUZB010000097.1:0-14412 GCA_964449565.1 uncultured Granulosicoccaceae bacterium
TCCGTTGATTCCTCCATCCGAGCAGCATAATTCTCGACTTGATCACGCTTGAGCTTACCAAGGCCGAAGTATCGAGCATCGGGATGCGAGAAGTAAAACCCACTGACGGACGATGCCGGTAACATGGCCAATGATTCGGTTAACGTGATACCAAGTTTTTCGGGTTGTAGCAGTTCCCAGATCACTTCTTTTTGCCTGTGATCAGGGTTCGCGGGGTAACCTGGAGCAGGACGGATACCCTGATATCGCTCTTTGATTAGCTCATCGTTTTCAAGGTCTTCGTTTTGTATGTATCCCCAGAGCTCGGTCCTCACTTTTTTGTGTAAATATTCCGCGAAAGCTTCAGCGAGACGATCAGCGAGTGCCTTGGCCATAATGTTTTTGTAAATATCATGCTCGCTGTCATATCCTTCGATCAATTCATCCAACCCCAGTCCCGCAGTAACCGCAAATGCGCCGATATAGTCGGGAATCCCGGATTCTTTCGGAGCGACAAAATCAGCTAAGGTCAGGTTAGGCCGACCATCTGGAAAGACACGTTGTTGACGCAAACAATAGACCTTGTTCAATTGCTTCGTCCGAGTGTCATCAGTGTAAATTTCAATGTCGTCATCGCCCACCGAATTGGCAGGAAACAAACCTACGACACCTTGAGCTTTTAAATTGCTGTTATTGCAAAATTCTTCCAGCATGATCTGGGCATCTGCAAAAAGCTTTTTAGCCTCGGTACCTACCGTTGCATCCTCTAATATTCGTGGAAATTTTCCTCGAAGCTGCCATGTGTGGAAAAACGGTGTCCAGTCGATAAAGGGGATCAGATCCTGAATAGCAAGATCGTTTATGACCTTGAGTCCCGTCATGGCAGGTTTGGCTACTTCGTAACCGCTCCAATCAAATTTTAATTTATTCTGCCGCGCAACTTCTATATCAAGAAGATCGACCGCCTGTGAACGATTTTCGTACCGTTTTCGATAGCGCTCGTAATCCGCTTCCAGTTCAGTGTTGAATGCTATTTTCTGATTCTCGTTTAACAGTTGGCTAGCTACCTGGACACAACGCGAGGCATCAGCCACATGAATGACTGGTTCCTCGTATTCTCCAGAAATTTTGACGGCTGTATGCATGCGCGAGGTAGTCGCACCACCGATCAAAAGCGGAATTGTAAATCCCGAACGTTTCATTTCAGAGGCGACATGAGTCATCTCTTCAAGGGAAGGGGTGATCAGGCCAGACAAACCAATCATATCGACATTGTGTTTTTTTGCTTCTTCCAGAATAGTCGCGGAAGGAACCATGACACCCAGATCAATCACCTCGTAGCCGTTACATTGAAGTACAACGCCAACAATATTTTTGCCGATATCATGAACGTCACCCTTTACAGTTGCCATCAGAATCTTGCCTGCGCTGGCTGAATTTTCAGTTTTCTCAGCGTCCATGAATGGCAACAACCAGGCAACTGCCTTTTTCATGACCCGGGCCGATTTGACGACTTGGGGTAGAAACATTTTACCAGCGCCAAATAGATCGCCGACCCGGTTCATACCATCCATCAATGGACCTTCTATAACATCCAGAGGCCGTTCTGCTTGCAGACGTGCTTCTTCGACATCCTGATCGATGAATTCATCAATGCCTTTGACAAGCGAGTGTGCAAGACGCTCATTTACGGGTGCATCACGCCACTCATTGCTCTGCGCTTCCGCGACCTTGCCGTCTCCGCGGAATTGTTCGGCAATCTCAAGCAATCTGTCGGTGGCATCGCTGCGGCGATTAAGAATGACATCTTCCACGGCTTCACGTAGTACCGGCGGTATTTCATCAACGATGGCCAATTGCCCTGCGTTGACTATCCCCATATCCATGCCAGCCTGAATTGAGTGATATAAAAATACTGCGTGAATCGCTTCTCGCACAGCATTGTTGCCACGAAATGAGAACGACACGTTTGATACACCACCGCTGACCATGGCACCGGGAAGGCTTTCTTTTATCTGACGGGTTGCTTCGATAAACGCGATACCATAATCATTGTGTTCTTCAATACCTGTAGCAACCGCGAAAATATTGGGATCGAAAATAATATCTTCGGGGGGGAAATCCAGCGTATCAACCAATAATTTATACGCACGCTGACAGATGGACACCTTTCGTTCGATGGTATCGGCCTGACCATCTTCATCAAAGGCCATGATGACCACAGCAGCACCATGGCGTTGGGCCAATCTGGCCTGTTCGAGAAACTGAGCTTCACCTTCCTTCATGCTAATGGAATTGATGACACATTTTCCCTGCAGGCATTTCAATCCGGCTTCTATCACCGACCATTTGGATGAATCAATCATGACCGGTACGCGGCATATATCAGGCTCGGTCGCCACCATACGCAAGAATTGCTGCATGACACTCGCCGAATCAAGCAGGCCTTCGTCCATATTGACATCGATAATCTGTGCACCGTTCTCGACTTGTTGTCGGGCAACGTTAAGGCTCGAATCGTAGTCACCTTCCTTGATCAGGCGAAGAAATATCGCAGACCCGGTGACGTTGGTTCGTTCACCAACATTCACGAACAAGGATTCAGAATTGATATTGAATGCTTCAAGACCCGACAGACGACAGTCTTTGGCGATGACCGGTATTTCTCTGGGCTTAATGTTTTTCAATGCATCGGCAAAGGCTCGAATATGGGCTGGGCCAGTTCCACAACAGCCGCCGACAATATTCAGATTACCCGCGTTGGCCCAAGCTCCGATCTCGGCTAACATTTGCTCGGGAGTTTCATCATAACCACCAAAGGCGTTCGGTAATCCGGCATTTGGATGCGCGCTAACAAAGGTATCTGCGATTCCTGAGATCTCTTCGATATGTTGCCGCAGCTGTTCAGGCCCCAATGCGCAGTTAAAGCCAATCGATACAGGTTTTGCATGACGCACGGAATTCCAGAAGGCTTCAACGGTTTGTCCGGACAAGGTGCGACCCGATGCGTCAGTGATGGTCCCGGATATCATGATGGGCAAAGTCACGCCACGATCATCAAACACGCGCTTGACTGCAAAGATGGCTGCCTTCGCATTCAAGGTATCGAACACGGTTTCAATCAGAATGATGTCAGCACCACCTTCGATCAAGGCGTCACAGGCTTCATAGTACGTTGCGTCAAGATCATCGAAACTGATATTGCGAAAGCCGGGGTCATTCACATCCGGTGATATGGATGCCGTCCGATTGGTCGGGCCAAGCACGCCGGCAACAAATCGCGGTTGCTCCGGATCTTCCTGCATCAGCGTGTCAACGCACTCACGAGCCAGCCTCGCACTTTCGCGATTCAGCTCGGGCACCAGGGATTCCATCCCATAGTCAGCCATTGACACTGAATTCGCATTGAACGTGTTGGTTTCAATGATGTGTGCACCCGCACGCAAATAGTCAGTATGGATCTGCCTGATCACATCAGGCTGGCTTAGCGTCAGTAGATCGTTGTTGCCTTTCAAATCAGAAGGCCAGTCTGCAAACCGATCACCCCGATATTCGGCCTCACCCAACTTGTGCTCCTGGATCATGGTGCCCATAGCGCCATCGAGAATCAGGATTTGCTCTGCAAGCGCCTTTCGTAACCGCTTTTCAGCGTCAGATGAGGTCTCTGGGTGGGATTTTGCCTGAATCATGAATTAAATTTCCACTTATATGCAGATTTTGGATTTCAGCGAATTGCACCGCAGTCGCCAACATCACCAGTATAAATCATAGTGATGCACATATAAACATATCTTTATGTTAAGGAGTTGTGAATGGGCCGTGAAATTAGCAAAAATTCGAACGTCAGAATCTACTTTCTAGGCCAGCGATCATGCATACGCAGGAGGGACGAGGGCGTATTAAATTTGTCTAGAATTCAAGCCGAGATTTGGTCAAACTGAAACATTCCGCTCGCGAGCGACCAGCAAGATACCTAAACGCTGTAATGGATCCACATTTTCTTCAATATATTGGCGCAGCTCTAGCGATGCTGGTTGGACTGACTGGATTGTTCAAGCCAGATCAAATGAAGTCCCTCGTTGGCCTCACTTACTCCAATGCAGTTGGCCTGGTTGAAATCAGAGTATTGTTCGGAAGTTTTCTCGTGATCCTGCCGCTGGCAGCCATTATCCATAGTCAGGCAGATATTTTTGTTTTCTATGGCTTGGCTGCAGTTGCCGCCGCCATTATAAAAACGACCTTTACGCTTGTTGATAAATGTCCTCTCGGCGCCATCTGGTTTGGCATTGTGGTTGATGTACTGTTAGCTTTTTTGCTGCTATCAAGTCTGTACTTGAACTGACAGAGTATGCTCGATTCAAACAATACTAGGCACCTTCTTCCTTTACAGACTCCATGGTCACATAAGTCGATGAACTTGCCACATGTGGCAGACTTGTGATGCGTTCTCCAAGAACACGCCGGTAGGCGGTGATATCTTTTGTTCGTACTTTGAGTAGATAGTCAAATGGACCGGCGACCATGTGGCATTGCTCGATTTCTGCAATATCGTGAACCGCCTTGTTGAATGCCTGTAATGCTGCTTCCTTCGTATCCTGTAGTTTTACTTCAACAAAGGCAACGTGATTCATATCCAGTTTCACGGGATTCAGGATGGCTTTAAAGCCGAGAATGTACTCATCTTTAATCAGGCGCTTCAGTCTGACGCCGCAGGGTGTCTTCGACATACCCAGTTTCTTGGCAAGATCCGTAATCGCGATACGTCCATCGCTTGCCAGTATTTTCAGGATTTTCTGATCAAATTGGTCCAACAGGCCATTTTCAGTAGTTTTTGCCATACATAATCTCCCTTAAATACAAAATAAAACTACTTATGACCATTAATATACCATTTCAAGGAATAAAGTCTTCTCCATTGTCGATAAACTGATGCAAGCGATATAGGAGTCAGACTCTTGAGTAATCTAAGCAGAATCAGAACCCACATCAGAAACCTCCATCGGGAAGATGAGTTCACTGTTTTGTCGGAACTGGCGGAAAAGTATGGTCCGGACAACGTGGTTCGCAATACGGCATCTGCCGATGCTGCTGCGTTGATTCATCAAATTCGCCAGGCAGGCAACCCCGGCTTGATGGAGGTGTTCCTGGCTGAATACGGACTCTCAAGCGATGAAGGTGTTGCTCTCATGTGTCTTGCGGAAGCTTTGCTCCGGGTCCCGGACGAACAAACAATCGATGAACTGATTGAAGACAAAATCGCGCCATCTTCCTGGGGAGAGCATCTTGGCAATTCCAGCTCTTCGCTGGTAAACGCATCAACATGGGCGCTCATGCTAACCGGTAAGGTTTTACAGGATTCGGATACAGGTGGTCTGGCACAGACACTCCATAGTGCAGTTCGTCGCCTTGGTGAGCCCGTTATCAGAGCAGCAGTCAAACGCGCCATGAAGGAAATGGGCCATCAGTTCGTTCTGGGTGAGACTATCGCCGATGCGGTTGAACGTGGTAACGCGCAGGAAGAGCTAGGGTTTACCTACTCTTATGACATGCTCGGTGAAGCGGCCATGACCGCTAGCGATGCAACCGCATTTTTCACTGCTTATCGTGAAACCATCGAGTATTTATCTCGTCGTGCAATCGATACCGACACGCGCAACAACCCAGGCATATCCATCAAATTATCCGCACTGCATCCTCGCTATGAAGTCAGTCATCGTGAGCGAGTGTTACAGGAGTTGGTACCGAAGGTAAAACAGCTCGCATTGATTGCGAGAAACGCCCGCATGGGGCTCAACATCGATGCCGAAGAGGCCGATCGGCTTGATCTGTCACTCGATGTGATCGAACAAGTCATCCGGGACCCGGATTTTGCCGGATGGGATGGATTTGGTGTGGTGGTTCAAGCCTATGGCAAACGGGCTGCCGCAGTGATTGACTGGTTGTTTGAACTTGCCACAGAGCTCGATCGAAATTTTATGGTTCGACTCGTCAAGGGGGCTTACTGGGATTCGGAAATCAAACAGGCCCAGGTTGACAGTGTCAGTGATTTCCCCGTGTACACCCACAAAGCAGCTACCGACGTTTCCTACATTTGCTGCGCTCGCAAACTACTGGACTATTCAAATCGACTCTATCCGCAGTTTGCAACACATAATGCGCATACTGTCAGTGCCATACTAACGATGGCCGGAAACAATCGAAACTTTGAATTTCAACGCCTTCACGGCATGGGAGAATTACTGCACAAACTGGTATTGCAACAACACGGTACAAACTGCAGAATTTATGCGCCGGTCGGCACGCATCGTGATCTACTCGCCTATCTGGTGCGCAGGTTACTTGAGAACGGTGCAAACTCATCCTTTATCAACCAGGTCGTCGATGAAAAGGTCGCACCTGAACTCATTGCACAAGATCCTTTTCTGATCCTGACCGCCGCTCAGGCCGAGGTCAACACACACGTCGTCAAGCCGGCTGACTTGTACCAGCCACAACGGCCTAATTCCCTCGGCTGGGATATGCGCAATTACGATGACATTGATGCTTTTCATGCCGCTCGATCTCGTTTCATGACGTATCAATGGGAAGCAGGACCCATGATTGACGGAACAACGGTTTCACAAGCAGCTGAACCTGTGTTCTCACCAAACAACCCAGAGGAACAGGTCGGATCAGTGTCGCGAGCAACATTGGACGATGTAGAGCTGGCACTGGAAGCGGCAGAATCCTGGTCACGTGCCAAGGCAGAAGAGCGACGTACGGTTTTGCACCGAGGTGCAGATCTGTATGAAAAAAATTCAGGTGAGATCTTTGCGGCGCTTTGTCGAGAGGCGGGCAAGACCGCACTCGATGCCATCGCGGAAATCAGGGAGGCGGTTGATTTTCTTCGATACTACGCTGAAGAAGCTGTACGTTTGGAAGAATTACCCGAACGAGGCATCATTAGCTGCATCTCACCTTGGAACTTTCCTCTGGCGATCTTTACGGGGCAGATCTCAGCGGCCCTGTCTGCCGGCAATGGCGTTATCGCAAAACCTGCCGAACCGACGCCAATCATCGCGTCGATTGGCATCAGACTCCTACATGAGGCCGGCGTACCACATGCCGTTCTTCAGCTCCTTCCGGGTCAAGGATCCGTCGTGGGTGCGATGATGACCACTGATCCACGCATCAACGGCATTTGTTTTACCGGGTCAACTGGAGTAGCACAATTGATCTATCGCAGCGCAGCTTCGTCACTGGAACCCGACTCGACCTTTATAGCTGAAACCGGTGGACTCAATGCGATGATTGTCGATTCCAGTGCTCTGCCAGAGCAGGCAGTCAGAGACATTGTAGATTCTGCCTTCCGCTCATGCGGGCAACGGTGTTCCGCTTTACGTATGTTGTATCTGCAAAAGGATGTTGCCGACGATTTCCTGACGATGTTGTATGGCGCGATGGATGAGCTGGAAATATCGGACTCAAAACATATGTCATCTGACGTTGGCCCGGTGATCACCAGCACGGCTCGGCAAGAAATACTGGATCATATCGCCGTCGCCCGAAGTGAGGAGAGACTGCTCAGGCAACTCGATGCACCTGATAGTGGTTTCTTTATCGGCCCTGCTGTTATTGCTGTCGACGGTATCCAGTCACTGGAGAAAGAAATATTCGGACCGGTGCTGCATATCACCACATTTGATGCCATGGACATTGACCAGATAGTCGAGGATATCAATGCAAGCGGATATGGACTGACGTTTGGTTTGCATACGCGAATTGACGATCGCGTGCAACACATCACCAGCAAATTGAATGTAGGTAACATCTACGTCAACCGAAATCAGATCGGAGCCGTGGTCGGATCTCAACCTTTTGGCGGCGAAGGATTATCAGGTACCGGACCAAAGGCGGGTGGACCGCACTATGTCAAACGCTTCAAGCGACTCACTCGGCCGGAACACGAGACAATTACCGGCGATGAGGTTGATATCCATGCCGTGCAATCTGCGTTGGACAACGCAATCACCGATTCGCACTCCGCTCTCGAATCGGTTGACCTCCCGGGACCAACAGGTGAGTCCAATCGATGGTCTGTTTTCGCGAGAGGCACGATTTTATGTCTTGGCCCTTCAAGTGAAGATGCCATGCGACAGATGGCTATGGCTGCCGAGTCAGGATGTAATTCGATTGGCATTGCGCCCGGTCTGTCAGGGACAAACACCATTTCAGGCTACCTTGATCGAGCAGCGCTATCCGAGCTTCACGGCTTTGAGGCAGTGGCACTGTGGTCAAGTCTTGATGATCTCAGATCAGCACGAACCGCACTTGCGCAGAGAAATGGTGCGCTGATACCTCTCATCGCAAGTGACGACATGCGAGATTCGTGTGTGCTTGAGCGGCATCTTTGTATCGATACAACAGCCGCTGGGGGAAATGCCTCATTGCTGGCGGCTCAGTAAAGCTAGCGCGCGATAGTCGTTTACTGTGTGGCGCAGGACTTCTGACACATGGGATTCCATCCATATGCGTCAGTTCGCCACGAATAAACGAGACAAGGGTTGACTCCAGATCGTTGTAAATCATAATGAGGATAGATATTTAGAGTCAAAACAACGCATGAAAATCGAAGGTCAAGTCGCCGTAGTCACTGGAGCTGCAAGCGGGCTGGGCGCAGCCACAGCTCGCCATTTATCGGCCTTGGGCGCCCAAGTCGGGATTCTCGACTTTGACGGTGAGGGTGCCGAGAGAGTCGCTACCGACATTGGTGGCCATGCCGTGCAGCTTGACGTAAGTGACGAGGCTGCGGTTGAGAGCGCCTTGAGTGAAATAGAAACGAAGTTTGGAACGCCTCGTCTGGCAGTCAATTGCGCAGGCATTGCACTAGGGGCAAGAATTGTAGGACGAGAGGGCAAAACATCGTTTGACGTGTTTCAACGGACTCTCTCAGTGAACGTGTTTGGCACCTACAACGTGGTGACTCATGCCGCCCGACGTATGATGGACATACCAGCACTGGAGGGCGGCGAACGCGGTGTGATCATCAACACCTCATCGATCGCCTGGCAAGATGGGCAGTTGGGCCAGTCAGCTTACGCAGCATCCAAAGGTGCAATTGCGTCCATGTGTTTACCCGCTGCACGTGAATTTGCTCAATCGGGTATTCGGGTGATGGCCATAGCACCTGGCTTATTCAACACGCCAATGATGGCGGGATTACCTGAAGAGGTCGTCGCGGGGATAACTGCAAATATTCCATTTCCCGCTCGCTTGGGAGACCCGGCTGAATATGCCTTGATGGTTGAGCAAATCACGACTAATCCGTTCCTGAACGGGACTACAATCAGATTGGACGGCGCGACACGTTTGCCTCCGCGCTGATCGGCACAGAGCTAGCCTGCCAATAATGCGCTTGCTGAGATTCAGGCTTGCTAGCCAGGATATTTTATGAGCAATAATCAGTGTTTCGAATCTGATTCGAATACCAGCATCAGAATACTGGTAAACGATGAGTACATCGCGGTATCCGATGCTGATATCACCATGACATTGCTATGCTTTCTACGCA
The DNA here is from genome assembly GCA_964449565.1 of uncultured Granulosicoccaceae bacterium. Lineage (GTDB taxonomy): Bacteria > Pseudomonadota > Gammaproteobacteria > Granulosicoccales > Granulosicoccaceae > Granulosicoccus. Next base: position 9,530 of record CAYUZB010000097.1, read on the forward strand.
CAAAGTTGCAGTTGATCGGAACTAAAGAAGGTTGCAATGAAGGGGATTGTGGTGCCTGTACGGTAGTGATTGGTGAACTTACCGGTGATGAGCTTGAGCTGAAAACCATAAATGCGTGCATTCAATTACTACCCGCGTTAGATGGCAAAGCCATCTATACGGTAGAATTTTTACGCAAATCGTGTGGTGGTGACTTGCACGCAGTTCAAAGAGCAATGGTTGACTGCCATGGTTCGCAATGCGGATTTTGTACACCAGGCTTTATCATGTCGTTATGGAGTGTCTATAACGACCATGTCGAAGTTGGCTCACGTCCTGATGATAAAACTCTGCGACACTCATTGACAGGCAATTTATGTCGGTGCACAGGATACAAGCCAATCCTTAAAGCCGGCCATACAATGTTCGACCTTCCCGTTAACAAATTTGATCGTCAAGCGCTGAAAGAGAAGCTCAATAAAATCAAACGGGAACAAACATTTACCTATGAGTACAATGGCGCAATATTTCACGCACCACTAAAAACAACAGAACTAACTCAATTACGAGATGAGTTACCTGATGCGACGGTATTGGCAGGTTGCACTGATATCGGGCTTTGGGTAAATAAACAGTTTAGAAACCTTGGCAATATTATATATATTGGCCAGGTTGATGAACTCAAAAAAATCGAATCAACCGAAAACTCGATACACATTGGGGCAGGGGTAACCTTGAGCAATGCTTATGACGCATTAGGCAAATGGTATCCTGAGGTGGGTGAAATGCATGAACGTTTTGCCTCCAAGCCCATTCGCAATATCGGCACATTAGGGGGCAATATTGCAAATGGTTCACCTATTGGTGACTCGATGCCATGGCTTATAGCATTGGGTACGACTGTACATTTACGTGACCCCCAGAACGAGCGGAGCATGTTGCTGCAGGATTACTATCTTGACTATATGAAAACTGCATTAAATAAAAACGAGCTTTTAGTTTCTATAGAAGTTCCCGCTCCGGCGGCAGGACAGCAATTTCGAACTTATAAATTATCCAAACGTTTTGACTCAGATATATCGGCAGTTTGTGCAGCATTTTCGATCACATTAAAGGACGATAAAATCTCGGATGCTATTGTGGCATTTGGTGGAATGGCCGCTATCCCAAAACGGGCACCAGCCTGCGAGAGCGCATTAATTGGAAACACCTGGAACGAAGCAACTGCTGACAAAGCAAAAGCCGCTTTGAGTTCAGACTATCAACCTTTAAGCGATATGCGCGCAAGCAGCGAAAATCGAATGCTAAGCGTACAAAATCTTCTTTATCGTTTTTTTCTCGATACGAATCCAAACTCGCATTTGAATGAAAATGAATTAAGTGTATTTAGTAACGCATAGTACAAATGTCACAGTAGAGCCTTAGAAAACTAGAGCAATGAATAAACTACTGCCACATGAATCAGCTGAACTACACGTAAGCGGAGAAGCTCTCTACACGGACGATATTCCAGAGTTGACGAATACCTTACATTGTGCGCTAGGATTAAGCCAAAGAGCGCACGCGAATATCGCGTCCATCGATTTATCCGCTGTGAGAAAGGCTCCTGGCGTTGTCGATGTATTTACTGCCGATGATATACCCGGCACGAATGACTGCGGTCCAATAATTGCGGACGACCCAATCCTCGCTGACGGTTTGGTACAGTATTTAGGTCAGCCGGTATTTGCGGTAATAGCAACCAGCTACGAAGCAGCACGCCGAGCTGCTCCGTTAGCTGAAATTACCTATGACGAACTTCCCGCTGTGTTAACTCCCAAGGAAGCCAGGCTGAAAGAATCTTACGTCGTGCCACCTCTGCACTGCAAACGCGGAGCATCAGAAAAAGCTTTATCCACGTCGAAAAACCGCCTGAAGGGCGAGCTCAATATTGGCGGGCAAGAACAGTTTTACCTTGAAGGCCAGATTTCTTATGCCATTCCCAAGGAAGATAATAACATCCACGTGTATTGTTCTACTCAGCATCCCACCGAGATGCAACATCACATTGCCAATACTCTTAATCTGGCCTCACATGCCGTGACAGTAGAAGTTCGTCGTATGGGCGGAGGCTTTGGTGGCAAAGAATCTCAATCGGCTTTGTTTGCATGTGTAGCATCGGTGGCCGCATTTCGTAGCAAAAAACCTGTAAAACTTCGACTCGATCGTGACGATGATTTTATGGCAACGGGTAAACGCCATTGCTTTTATTATAACTACGATGTTGGTTATGACGATGATGGTCGTTTGCTTGCAGCCGATATTGAAATGGTATCTCGCGCTGGATATTCAGCCGATTTATCACAACCGGTAGCCACCAGAGCGCTTTGTCACTTTGACAATGCTTACTACCTCAATGATGTCAGCATAACCGTCAAGTGCGGTAAGACGAACACACAATCTAACACGGCGTTCAGGGGATTTGGAGGCCCACAAGGTGCTATCGCCATTGAATACATTCTGGACAATATTGCACGCAATCTAGATAAAGACCCACTTGATATCAGAAAGCTAAATTTTTACGGGAAAAGCGACAGGAACGTAACACCTTATCAACAAACCATTAAAGACAACGTTATTCATGAATTGGTCAATGAGTTAGAGGATAGCAGTGACTATCGTCGACGCAAAGAAGCTATGCATATTTTCAATCGCAGCAGTCAAATCATTAAAAAAGGTTTGGCACTCACTCCTGTAAAATTTGGCATTGCTTTTAATGTTGTTCATTTCAATCAAGCCGGAGCGTTGGTACATATATATACCGACGGCTCTATTTTGGTAAATCATGGTGGTACAGAAATGGGCCAAGGTTTACATACAAAGGTTGCGCAGATAGTAGCCAACACACTTGGAGTAAACGTAGAGCGCGTTCGAGCGACAGCTACGGTAACTGACAAAGTACCAAATACTTCTGCTACAGCTGCATCTACGGGGGCTGATCTCAACGGCAAAGCAGCGGAGCAAGCAGCGTTAACGATAGTGGCTCGATTGGCAGAGTTTGCAGCTGAGCTGTTTGATGGTTCTGTGAGTGATGTTGTTTTCAAAAATGATGAAGTATCGATTAAACAGAAATCCATTAGCTTTGAAGATCTTGTCGCAAAAGCCTATCTTGCACGAATCCAACTCTGGTCTGATGGTTTTTATGCGACACCGGGCTTGAATTGGGACAGTGATACTTTGACTGGCAACCCATTTCAATATTACGCGTATGGAGCAGCAGTTTCGGAAGTCCAAATAGATACGCTGACCGGTGAGTGGAAATTACTGCGATCCGATTTGCTGCATGATGTCGGAAATCCGCTTAACGAAGCCATAGATATTGGCCAGGTAGAAGGTGGGTATATACAAGGGATGGGCTGGCTGACATTGGAGGAATTGAGGTGGAATGATACTGGGCGCCTTATGACGCATGCGCCTTCTACTTATAAAATACCAGCTATCAATGACTGCCCTCCAGAATTTAACACCCGTCTTTTTTCTAACAAGAATTTGGCAGACACGATATATCGCTCGAAGGCTGCCGGGGAGCCCCCTTTGTTACTCTCGTTTTCAGTGCTCTTTGCAATTCGAGATGCCATTGCGAGTGTGGCTGACTACAAGGTTAACCCTGTACTTGATGCACCGGCAACGCCTGAAGCCATACTGACATCAGTTACGGCGTTGCAATCAAAAACGATTAATAGCCATGAGTAATTTTCAGTCACAATCGTCGGGCTCGTACGACTGGTTAACTGCGTTACAAGCGCAAACTAACGACAATGAAAAATGCATACTGATAACGGTATTAAGGACTCGTGGTTCAGCGCCAAGAGAAGCGGGCGCCAAAATGCTCGTGATGGAAAAACTATGTGTTGGCACGATTGGCGGTGGTCACCTCGAATACATTGCTATTGAACAGGCTCGGAGCCTCTTGACAAGTGACACTGTACAAACTAATTCGACTTACCGTTACCCTTTAGGAGCGTCACTGGGTCAGTGTTGTGGTGGTGTCGTAGAGCTGCTATATGAAAAAATTAAAGACTCAAAAGCTCCGTGGATTGAGCTTGCCGCTCAGTTATGCAAGAACAACACTCCCGCGGTGGTTGTTTCACCATTACCTCACAATGAAGAATTGCCTATTACGGATTCCAGCAATAAGTTAATAGTTACTGAGTCAAGCCAATTTGGAACCTTTGGCCATGATTTAATGGACAGAAATGCCATCACTCTTGCACGAGAGTTATTGCAGGCATCGGCTTCACCGCTTGCATCACGGACAAAACCCGTAACCGCATACGTTAGAGACGACATGTTTTTCGATATGATCAATCAATCAGATTTTCGGTTGATTATATTTGGGGCAGGGCATATTGCGCAGTCCATAGTTTCTGTGTTGCAGAATGTGGATTGCGAAATTACCTGGATCGACACTCGAGACAACATATTCCCCAGAGACATTCCGTACAACGTAACCACCTTGGAAACCGATACGCCCGAGTGTGAAATTGACAATTTAACGGCAGGTTGTTACATACTGATAATGACCCATTGTCATCAACTTGATCTGAGACTTTGCCATCAAGTACTCAAACATCAAAATTTTACATTCTGCGGATTAATAGGTTCCGCAAGTAAAAGAAATCGGTTCAATAAAAAACTACTTGCACGTGGCATAACGAAACAGGCGATAAATCGTTTGACCTGTCCCATCGGTATCGACAACATTAATGGAAAAATACCGCAGCAGATAGCTATTTCGGTGGCCGCACAGTTGTTACAGCATGTTGATATGCAGTCAAACACCGCTTTATCAAACTTGGATTCAATAACCAAGTGCAACGTTAGGGGAAATTCCAAATAGTAGCTCATTTGGTGTTTTCATATCG
>CAYUZB010000098.1:0-12644 GCA_964449565.1 uncultured Granulosicoccaceae bacterium
GTTTATAAGTACTTACTTGTATTTGCAGGTTTACAAGCGATAAGCGATGAATGGAATGTGGTGCCGGCAAGCTCATAGAGTTTGTCGTCATCTTTGGAATATTTTTCAGTCTGGAAAATGGCAGGCAACCGCATGCGATTCGTCGTCAGCTTGGCGCTGGAACATCGGTGTTTCATCCGCACATAAAGCCTTCGCTTTGGGGCAACGGCTGCGAAAGACGCAACCCGATGGGGGTGACAGCGGGCTGGGTAATTCACCATCAAGCAACATCGGCAGGGTGTTGGTTTGTACACTTGGATCTGGCACCGGGACGGCGTTGATCAACGCTTGTGTATACGGGTGCTTTGGATTTTTGTAGATATCATTGCGATTTGCAATTTCCATCACTCGCCCAAGATAAAGCACCATGACACGTGTTGAAATGTGGCGGACGACGCTGAGATCGTGGGCGATGAAAATTAACGTCAAGCCAAGGCGTTGTTGCAAGTCCATCAAGAGGTTGATGACCTGTGCCTGAATGGATACATCCAGTGCCGAAACGGGCTCGTCGCAGATTATCAACTCCGGTTCCAGAATCAATGCGCGGGCAATGCCGATGCGCTGACATTGTCCTCCTGAAAATTCGTGTGGATAACGATTGATCTGGTTAGAGAGTAGTCCTACTGTTTCCATGGCCGCTTTCACGCGCTGCCTGATGGCATGCCGAGACAGATCCTTGCGATGTGTCTTGAGCGGTTCTGCGATGATCTGACCAACTTTCAAGCGCGGGTTAAGCGCTGCCAATGGGTCCTGGAAGATCATCTGAAGATTCGCGCGAAAGGCTCTCATGGATTTTTTGTCCAGCTCAAGCATTTCAATCTGACCTTTCCAGGTCAGCTGTCCACTGGCGGGTGCCAGTCCAATAAGTGCACGTGCCAGCGTTGACTTGCCGCATCCGGACTCACCAACGATACCCAGGGTTTCACCCTTGTTGATATGGAAGTCAACGTTGCTTAGTGCTTGCAGCGTTTTTCTGGGCGTCCATGGCATGTCACCATCTGAACGTAGGGTGTATTCAACATTCAATCCGCGGGCTTTAATCAGTGGCGTCGTCATATCGGCTCTGCCGGGTTGACGTGACAAGCCCGGGATCGCGAGTCGGATTCAGCAATTAACGGGGGGAGTTGTTGTCGGCAAGCATCGATTGCAAACGCGCATCTTTCATGAAACGGGCAGCCTTGCGGTGGAGACAGCATATTAGGCGGCGAGCCGGGGATAGTATGTAGAGTCTCATTCGCTTGGTCGATACGTACGATGGAATTCAGCAAGCCGATGGTGTACGGGTGTCTTGGTTTTTCGTACAGTTCGGTAACGGGACCCTGTTCCATGACACCGCCGGCGTACATCACCATCATTTTTTCACAGCTACCCGCAACAATGCCCAGATCGTGAGTGATCAATAGCAACGCCATATTGAATTCGCGTCGCAGTTCGCCAAACAGGCTCATGATTTGGGCTTGTACCGTGACGTCAAGTGCGGTGGTTGGCTCATCGGCGATAAGAAGGTCCGGTTTGCATAGCAGTGACATTGCAATCATCACTCGTTGACGCATACCTCCCGAGAACTCGTGCGGGTAATAGCCAATTCGGTTGGATGCATCGGGGATTTTCACAGCGTCCAGCATGCGTACGCATTCGCGTAATGCATCCCCTTTGCTCATGCCTTGGTGGTACGTCAGTATTTCGCTCATCTGATCGGCGATTTTCATATACGGGTTAAGACTGGACATGGGGTCTTGAAAAACCATGCTGATACCTTCAGCACGTACCTTATTGAGCGTTGCATCCGGTGCGTTGAGAATCTCTACGCCCTTGAACTTGACGCTACCGCTGGCATGACCATTTTCGTCCAGCAAGCCGAGCATGGCGAAAGCACTTTGACTTTTGCCAGAGCCACTCTCACCGACGATTGCTAGGGTATCGCCATGACCGATGCTGAGATTGAGATGGTTGACCGCTTTGATGACGCCATCGCTTGTCGAGAATTCGACTGACAGGTCGGACACATCAAGTAGATTCATCCGTGTTCCTTCGGGTCAAGAGCGTCACGCAAGCCGTCGCCAACAAAATAAAACGCAAACAAAGTAATGACGAAGAAGAATAAGGGGAAGCCAAGTTGCCAAAGTGTTCCGTACTGCATTGTGCTTGCGCCCTCTGAAATCAAGGCGCCCCATGATGTCAATGGCTCCTGGACTCCCAGGCCCAGAAACGAAATAAAACTTTCGGTAAGAATCATCAGTGGAACCAGCAGTGTTGCATAGACCATGACCACACCCAGTAGGTTAGGCACGATGTGGCGCAAGACAATGGTAAAACCGGGGACTCCCATAGCTTGTGCAGCTTCAACAAATTCGCGCTTTTTCAGGCTCAGGGTCTGTCCACGTACGATGCGAGACATTTCGAGCCAGGACAACAGGCCAATGCCGATAAATAACAATGAGATTGAACGACCGAACATAACCAGTAACAGGATCAGCACGAACATGTAGGGAATAGCCATGAAGATATCAACCAAGCGCATCATCACATTGTCAGTACGCCCGCCAGCGTAACCGGCAATTGCACCGTACAAGGTGCCGAGCGTGACTGCTATGGCTGCTCCAATGACACCGACGGCGAGTGAAACCTGCGTACCCTGGACAAGGCGTGCGAACAGATCCCGGCCAAGATCATCGGTACCGAAATAATGTCCAGATTGGATTGATGGTCCGCCGAGTTCAGCCACTTGCCCGATTACCATGAAGTCGATCTCGTCGTTCGGGAACTTGGCAAAGAACTGACCAAACAGTGCGAATGCACCAACCAGAATCAATACAAGGAGTGCGGCCATTGCCGCTTTGTTTTTGTAGAAACGGTTTCTTGCCTCAGCCCACGGTGATCTGCCTTTAATATCAAAGTGGCTGTTGATCGACTGATCGCTTTCTATTTTTCTCGAATTGGGCAACATAGCGTCAGTAGCGGATTTTTGGATCTACCCAGGCATACAGGATGTCAACAATAAGACTGAACGCGATAGTCAGTACACCAGTCAGGATGGTTATGCCCATCATTACGGCATAGTCTCGATTAAGTGCTGCATTGACAAAAGACAAGCCGATGCCTCCGGTCGAAAAGAACATATCGATTATGACGGAGCCTGTAATCATGGCGACAAATGCAGGCCCGAGATATGAGATTACTGGCAACATTGCGGGTCGGAGTGCGTGTCCGAGAATAATTCGATGGCGTGGCAGTCCTTTGGATCTTGCAGTTCGTATGTGGTTGGCGCCAAGCGTTTCCAGCATTGATGCGCGTGTAATACGGGCGATTGAGGCCATGAAACTGGTGCCAAGAGCGACAACAGGAAGAACCATGTAACGTATTTCGCCAAATTCCCAGCCACCGCCTGGCAGCCAACCGAGCAACAAAGTAAATATCAGAACAAGTAATGGCGCCATGACGAAATTGGGCAGCACTTGTGCACCGATGGAAATGCCAACTGCCAGATAGTCAAGCCAGCTGTTGTGATGCGTTGCAGCAAGTACTCCCAGTGAAACACCGACCAACACGGCTAGCACGAAAGCAATGGAGCCATAGGTCAAGGTCACAGGAAAACCCTGAGCGATGACCTCGTTGACAGTGCGGTCCTTGTAAACAAACGAGGGGCCAAAATCGAAGTGAAAGACAACGTTTTTGACGTAGGTGAAGATTTGCTCATGCAGCGGTTTGTCAAGGCCATACTTGGCTTCGAGGTTTGCAAGAATTTCCGGAGGCACGGCCCGCTCTGACGTAAACGGGCCACCGGGTGCTGCATGCATTAACAGAAATGAGGCAATAACCAGTACGAATAATGTCGGTACGGCAATCGCAATGCGCTTGATGATGTAGTTCAGCAAGACCTGATTTTGCCTTGTCAGATAAACATTTCAGGCATTGATTGTCGACCGTTATTCGGCGATGTAAAGTTCACGGCCATACCAGTTCTGCATAAGATTGTCGATTGGCCAGCCACGTACATGGGGCTTTATCATCAGGTTGCCGGTGTACTGATAAATAGGTGCAAACGGCATTGCATCAGCCAACATGCCTTCAGCGGTGGAGTAGCTGGCACTTGGGTCAGCCTGTGTTTTGGATTCTGCCAGTAGGGCATCGTAGTCAGCATCCGAGTAGCCGCCGATATTGTGTCCTGAGTACGAGGTCATTAAATCAAGATAGGTAGATGCTTCATTGTAATCGCCACACCATGCATAGCGCGCCACATCGTAGTCCTTGTTTTGCAGGTTGGTGGTATGAACCTTCCACTCTGTATTGAATAACTCTACCTTGGCGCCCAGCGTCTTTTTCCAGAACTGTGCAATGGCAATAGCAATTTTCTTGTGTCCTTCACTGGTGTTGTACGAGATCGTCAATTCAAGAGGTTTGCCACCGGGTCCATAGCCGGCTTCAGTGATCAGCTCCTTGGCTTTTGCATCTCGCTCGGCTTGGGTCCATGAGGCATAGTCGATTTCAGGCAGAGTAAAGCCTGCTGTTTTCTGATGAGTGAAGTTGTAAGATTGATACTGACCGCCTTGTAAGATGCGATCGGTGATGATCTCTCGATTGATAGCGTATGAAAGTGCTTTTCGAACGCGTACATCCTTCAAGGCTTCCGGGCCTTTGTCACTTTGGTTGAACCAGTAAATGTAAGAGCATGAACGAGGGAAGGAGATTGCTTCGTTTGGTAGCTCCTTGCTTAAACGAGGATACTGGCCTGCCGGAATTTCAGTGCGATCAAGTTCACCGGCGAGATAGCGTGTCAGTGCAAGATCATCATCGTTAATGACCAGAGAGACGATCTTGTCGATAGTCGTGTTGGCGTCATCCCAGTAGCCCGGATTGCGAGAGAGAACAATTTTCTCTCCGGGGCGATACTCGGTGAGGGTATAAGCACCGTTACCCACAATGTTCTCGGGTTTGGTCCACTGGTCACCGTGAGTCTCTATGACTGACTTTGGTGTCGGAAACGTTGAGCCATGTACCGTCATTGAAGCGAAATAAGGCAAGGCATTTTCAATCGTCACTTCGAAGGTCTTGTCATCAACGGCGCGAACCCCCAGTTGATCAGGTGGTATTTCCCCTTTGACAATCTCGCTGGCATTTACAACGCCCATGAGTTCCATGTACCAGGCATACTCGGAAGCTGTGGCGGGATCGACCAGTCGGCGCCAGGCGAAAACGAAATCATTGGCTGTTACGGATTCTCCGTTTGACCATTTCGCATCGCGTAGCGTGAACGTGTAGGTAAGTTTGTCGTCGCTAACGGTGTAAGCGGTAGCGGCTCCCGGTACCAGCCCGCCGACCGGATCTTCATTCATCAAGCCTTCGAAAATATTGCGAACCATGCCGGAACCTTCGACGTCGGTGTTGATCTGAGGGTCGAAGGATTTGATATCGTCCAGCAAGCGATACGTGAATACTTGCTTGTCAGCCAGTGTTTCACCATCGCGTGTCGCAGCAGTCGCAAGCGTTGGGAAAATCACCAAAACAGCCAGTACCATGTTGAGGAGCGGGTTTCTGATCATGGCAATCTCTCTATAATTGAACGGTTTCAGACAGTGTACCCTTACCCGATGACTTATCTCAAACGCTTGATTCCATGATTGATCAGTGGATAAAAAAATTGTCTGATGCCCTCGCTCCAGATTCGACAGACGGAACCGGGCGTGGATCGTTAGACGCCGCGAGCGCCAATGCCATAGAGCGGGTATCGGCAACGTTGTTGATAGAGATCGCGCGAGCTGATCATGACATCGACGCAGTCGAACTGGTTGCAATCCGGCAAGCCCTGCAACAGTCCAGTACCACGTTGAGTACACAGGACATTGACGAAATTACTGAACTTGCATTGAAAGATGCCGATCTGTCGATTTCGCTACATGATCAGGTTCGTGTGATCAACGAAACTTGCAACCGCTCGCAAAAAATTCAGCTCGTCGAATACATGTGGCAGGTTGCCATGGCTGATGGAAACCTGGACAAATACGAAGAGTATTCAATTCGCAAGCTTTGCGATCTCTTGCATGTAAGGCATCGCGAATACATGCAGGCCAAGCACAGGGTGCTCGATCAGGATTGATTGGACTGGCGTGACATGGGAGCTTGTGTTGTCGCTACCAGAGTGCTGTGTTGCCGTGACCAGAGCGGTATCAGACGAGTCGATCCCCCGGTGTGTTACCGCTGAAAAACGCATCCAGGTTATCGAGTGCGCGAAATCCCATGGCGTCACGAGTCTCGAATGTTGCGCTGCCGATGTGCGGCAGCATAAAAATATTGTTGTGTTGGGAGAAGGCCGGATTGCCACCCGGTTCTGTAACAAAGCAATCGAGCCCGGCGGCAGCTAACTTGCCGCTTTGGATCGCCCCCACAAACGCGTTTTCATCGACAAGAGCGCCGCGCGCGGTATTAACTAGAATCGCGTTGTCCGGAAGACTTGCCAGGACTTCAGCGTTGATCATTCCTTTGGTGTCAGGGGTTGCCGGACAGTGCAAGGATAAGTATTCGGAGACAGGCAGTAATGTATCGAGCGACTCGTGAAATATGGCGCCGGCTTCAAGTTCCGGTGTCAAACGTGAGCGATTGTGATAGTGCACCTCCATGTCAAATCCACGAGCACGCCGTGCCATGACCTGACCAACCTTACCCATGCCGATAATGCCCAGCCGCTTACCGGTGACTTGATGCCCTACCATGAACGATGGGCTCCAGGTTTTCCATTGACCGCCGCGAACCATGGCGTCCCCTTCGGCGGCTCGTCTTGCGGCGCCAAGTAACAACAACATTGCAATCTCGGCGGTAGCATCGGACAACACGTCAGGTGTATTGGTAACCACAATGCCATGTTTTTTCAAGGCGTCCAGGTCGCAATGATCCACGCCGACCGAGTGATTGGCGATGATCTTCAAGCGGGGGTCCAGTTGGGATACAACGTCGGCGTTAAATATCTCGGAATGACAGGGAATAATTGCGTCAACCTTTGCACTCATGCGTATCAGATCATCGCCGGTGCTGAGTGTGTCATCAGGGTTAAGGATGACGTTGTAATTCTGTTGAGCACGCGCCTCGGTGTTTGCCGAGAGCTTGCGGCTTATCCAGAGAGTAGGCTTATCTGAGCTCATTGAATTCTGCCTGTATTTGAATCCAGCCTGTTGTTGAACCGTTGTCGACACCGCATAGTTTTTAGCGGTCGTTTACTTGCGTGTTTTTCGAATGCACTCATCATAAAAATCGTAGAGGGCCATCAGTAAAACGATGGCGACGATGATTGCAAATGGTAATCCGCCTTCGAATCCTGCAAAGCCTGTCGAGATACTATGGGACAGGCCAATGACAAAGGTTGCCATGACGATCAGGCCAACTACACCAGTAAGAATGGTAACGAGTCGTGTGTTCATTCAGGCTTCCTCAAGTGTGTTTGTTGTCGAGGACGCTTGCGCATGCAAGGTCTCCAGTAACCAGCGTGCCGAGCGGAACAGTCGATCATCTTCCTGATGGGCCCCAACCAGTTGTATGCCAATGGGTAGCTCATGATCACCAGCCAATAGTGGCAGATTCAAACAGGGCAGTCCTGCCAGAGTCCAGACTGTGCAACATATGGGATCTCCTGTGCCTTCTCCAAACCGAGGTGCTTCACTGGGTGCAGAGGCTGTCAGAACCGCATCGTAGTCATTAAAAAACGGCTTGAACCAGGCTTCGAAAGATTCCTTGAAAGCCAAGGCTTGTTGGTATTCTTCTTCGGTGCGTTTTTGCGCGCGTTCAAACGCAGATCGTACGGTGTCGCTCAATTGCGATTCATGCGTTCGAACATCGGACAGGCAGCGAAATATCTCGTAGTCGTAAATGATTGAATGGGCTTCGATGGCATCGTTAAAACTTGTAGGGGCGGTGACACGTTCAATCTGGCCGCCGAGTTCACTGATCAGTTCATCAGCACCTTGTACCAATGCGTCGCTGAACCGGTCCGCGTAGGGGAGTTCCAGCCAGACAAAATTGGGTTCGACCGGGACATCCTGCAAATATCCATTCAGGGCACCAGGCTTTGGTGCGTTGTAGCTTACTGAATCGCTTGCGTCGTAACCGGCGACGACATCCGCAAGCAATGCCAGGTCTCCTAGGTCGCGGGCGAACATCCCAGGTTGATCAAGTGATGTAGAGGTTTGCAATACTCCGCGACGGGAAACGACGCCGCGTGACGGCTTGAAGCCATAGACACCACAGTAGGAGGCCGGTCGAATCACGGAACCATTTGTTTGAGTGCCGAAGGCAAGTGGCACATGGCCTGCGGCAACCGCAGCTGCCGAACCGCTGGAAGATCCGCCTGGACCAAACTCAGTATTGTGTGGATTACGCGTGTTCGCCGGGTGCATAAAAGCAAATTCGGTAGTTACCGTTTTGCCCATTATCACGGCACCCGATTCTTTGAGTTTCTCAACGATGGCTGCATCCTGCTCAGCTTGTCTGCCCTTGTAAATGGGGCTGCCGTATTCAGTGGGCAGTTCCGCTGTATCTATAATGTCTTTAAGACCAACCGGTATGCCTTGCAATTTTCCTATGGGGCGGCCATGTCGGCGCTGCTCATCTGCCTGTTCGGCGGCCGCTATTGCTTGTTCGCTATCCAGATGTTGCCAAGCCTTGATAGTTGAATCTGTACGTTCTATCTCGGCAAGTGATGTCTTGACGAGATTGACTGATCGCAGACTGCCGTCCTTGATCGCAGACACGCAGTCACGCGCTGTATTCAGTTCGGTAGTCATTGAATTAGCAAGAAATGCCCGTGTTTCAAATTGAATTGCATATTCTTAAGGAATGTACTCGCCAAACAGTTGATCAGGTAACCACAGAGCAATACCGGGGAATGTGTACATCAGGAACATGCAGAAAATCACGATAGCGAGATACGGCATGATGCCTTTGAAGATCTGCATGAGCTCGATCTGGTTTTTCAGTACCCCTTTCAGGTAATACGCGGACATCGCCATCGGTGGCGTTAGAAACGAGGTCTGCAGGTTCAATGCAACCAGCATCGCAAAGAAGTAAGGGTTGACGCCGAAGGTGTCCAACATGGGTAGAAAGATCGGTACAAAGATAATGAGAATCTCCGACCACTCCAACGGCCAACCGAGAAGGAAGATGATTAGCTGAACTAGTACGAGAAACTGCCAAGGCTCAAGATTCATGGCCAGAACCCAGTGCTCGATGACATCGTGGCCGCCGAGATAAGAGAAAACCGAGGCGAATGTCCATGAGCCAACGAACATCCAGCAAACCATGGCGGTTGCCTTGGCTGTCAGAAATACCGATTCCTTGAGTTTTAGCCAAGTCAGAGAGCGGTACAGAACCGCAAGTATCAAGCCTCCCAAAGCACCCATCGCCGCCGCTTCGGCAGGTGTTGCGAGACCACCCAGTATCGAACCGAGTACTAACATGATCAGTAGTGTTAACGGTACGAATGATGTGAGTAGCTGAAAGTAAATCTTGGTGCGCGATAGATTAGGATCGACTTCGGGCTTTGGTGCGATCGCCGGATTTATCCAGACGCGGATAATGACGTAGACGATATACATGCCAGCTAACAAAAGACCCGGGAACACTGCCGCCGCATAAAGACGAAGTGGCGACAGTTCGGCAATCGCTGCGTATACGATCAACATGATCGATGGCGGTATGAGAATGCCGAGTGTTCCACCGGCGCAAATTACGCCTGCGGCAAAGTCCTTGCGATATTGGGCATCAGCCATCGCGGGAAACGCGAGCAGGCCCATCAAGGTCACAACGGCACCGACGATGCCACTGGCGGTAGAGAACACAGCGCAGGTGATCAGCGCAGCGATGGCCATCGAGCCGGGCAGGTTTCTTGCGGCTAGCTGCAAGGAGCTGAACAGGCGATTGACGATATTGGCTCGTTCAACGACATAACCCATAAAGAGAAACAAGGGAATGGCGACAAGCGTGTCGTTCTCCATTACCGAGTAGGTATTCTGGTTTAGCAGATAGAAAATCTGGTTACTGAAGACATCCGAGAGTGTCTCGACGGAGCCTTCCTGGTAATACGCGTAATAGCCAAACGCGACGCCCATGGCGAGCAAGGTAAAGGCAATGGGAAATCCCAGTAACACCAGAACGATGAACAGGGACAACATGAGGATGGCGACTTCTGGATTCGTCACGGCCGTTTCAACTCGATTAAGTTAACTGGATGATTTTGATAAAAATTACGAATAATGGATGAAGTAAAGTCAGGGACGATTGGTACTGGTATCCACTACTGCAGGTTGTTCTGCCAGTAAATCTTCCGTCTCACGAACATCGTCAAGTCTTTCCATCCAGACTCCGGTGCGCATTGCCTTCCAGCATCTGAGTAACTCGGCAATTCCTTGTAGCATGAGAAAAAATCCAGCCAGTGGAATCAAGGTTTTGAAGAAATAGATCTGAATTCTCGCCGGGCTGTTCCAGCTGACTTCCTTGTAACGCCAGGAGTCAGAAGCGATTTCGGCACCGTACCAGAACAAGGCCATCATGCCAGGGAAAAAGAAAATCAGATATAGAATGAAGTCAAGTGTGGCCTGCATGCGAACCGGAAAAAGACGATAGAGCACATCCCCTCGTACATGACTATCTTGTGCCAATGCATAAGGGCCTGCCATCAGAAACAGCGCGCCGTACATCTGTACCATCATGTCAAAGGCCCAAACAGTTGGCTTGTACTGAGGCATATAACGGACAAAAACCTCGTACGAGACAGCCAGTGTCAGGATAAGAATGCACCAACCGAATGCGCGTCCTACCCAGATGCTCAAATTCTCAATCGCATAGACGATTTTGGTCACGTGTCAGGACTCCGTGCGATGCAGGTTAAAAAAAAACGGGAGCCTCGGTTGAGACTCCCCTTTGTATACAAAACCAAGCGACATATCCGAACGATATATCAACAAACAACTTAGCCGAAGTAGTGCTTGTAAGCGAGTTTGTAGTCTGGCTGGTTGAGGTTCAGGTAATTCATAACCGTCTCAGCGTATGCACGTTGTGACTCGATTACCTTGGCAAAGAACTCGTCTGAGTCTGACATGCGATCGACGACTATATCCCAAGCATCCAGTTGCGCTTGCATGACTGAATCAGGTGTACGGTAAACATTGACACCTTGCTCTTCGCGTAAGGTCACGAGATCATTCGCGTATCGTTGCGTGTTGTGCCAGTAGAAGTTTGAATTCTCAGCTTCTGAAGCGAATTTCAGGATGGCTTTGAGTTCGTCAGCCAAGCCGTCATACTTCTTCTTGTTGAAGGTGATTTCAAAAAATTCCTGTGACTGGTGGAAGCTCGCCAGGTGATAGTGTTTGGACACGTCTTGCATGCCGAAGTCACGATCAGAGGTCGGGTTGTTGAATTCAGCTGCGTCAATCAAACCTGACTTCATGGCCGGCTGTATTTCACCGCCAGGTAGCTGAACGACAGACATGCCCATTTCGAGCAGTACATCGGCAGCAAGACCAACGGTTCGGTACTTCAGGCCATCCATCTGGGATGCATCCTTGATCTCTTCTTTGAACCAACCCATCGGCTGTGCAGGCATCGGGCTGTTGAAGAAGCTGACAAGGTTAAGACCGAGCTTGCCCATCAACTCATCAAAGAGTTCCTGGCCACCACCATAGTGAACCCAGCCCAGAACTTCCTGGCTAGACCAGCCAAAGCAAGGACCGGTGCCAAACAGGGATGCAACAGGTGATTTTGAATACCAGTAGGCAGGTACATAGTGCACGGCATCGAGAACACCTCGATGTACAGCGTCTTGCATCTGACTTGTTTTGACAACAGAGTTGACGGGCAGCAGTTCGATCTGTAGCGCGTCTCCTGCCATTGCATTTACACGGTCAACATAAGACTTGGCATTTTCGAGGAAAATACCACCGCCCCAGGCTGCCTGCATTTTCATCGTCACTGGCGCAGCGCGAACGATGGAGGGCGCGGTAATCGTCCCTGCCGCCGTCGCGGTTGCTGCGAGCGCCGACCCTTTCAAGAACTTCCGGCGATTCATTTCTTTCATGGTTTATCTCTCTCCGCAGTGGATGGGTCCGTAAAAATCGGAACCATAGCCCGCACAGAATATTTCATAAGTTTGTTGCCAGCAAGGATTAAATGGTCCCAGAGACGCCAAAGTGGGCAATTTTATTTACTGAGAGACAAATGCGCCCTAAAAATGGGTATGAAATGACGACGGATTCGTGGTGGTACGTATTTACGAAAAAGTTCCGCGATTGAGTCAATCGGGTTCGTATTATTTGGCTAGAGGCAGGAGTGTGACGACGGTTGTCAGTTGACGACAGTCGAGCGTAGTGCGTCGATCTTCGTGGATGTCGCCGATCCTGGATTTGTTCGGTAAACCAAGGCTGAGCGAATCGAACCTAACCGTAACGAGCAGGAAATGGAGATCTGGGCCGACGTTCAATTGTCGCGACTTGATTTTACCGAACAAGAAGGTATTGAGTGATTCTGTGGGATTCGCGGATGAAATTTACCGCGTGAAAATCTTGACCTGCGGAAACTCTCGGATGTCGTTTGGATGAGCCGTTACTGCGCCAAACGATGAGTACTAA
>CAYUZB010000098.1:12744-14199 GCA_964449565.1 uncultured Granulosicoccaceae bacterium
GGGTATCCTGCTGGAAACCCACCAAGTGCAGGCACCTTAAGCTGCGTGCTCGCTTTCAGGTCGACCGTGGCGCACAGCTTCTGGAATGCTGCCACGAGTAATTCCGAGATCATGCAGTTCCTTATTGGAATAACTGTTGAGCTCCCGAATCGCACGAGCTTCAATTTTGCGACGGCTTTCGCGAGAGGCTTCAACGCGCGAAGGTTGATCATCGGTGATTTTCCAAGGCCAATTCTTGACGCCGCCGTTGAGAAGCTGACGGGAAACGCCAAGATCATTGAGTGTCCAGTCGCTTTGATTGCTGAGAATCCGGTGTGCCTGGACGCGACCCTGTCGAGTCATGTAGCTGTCGTAACCGCGGCCGATTGCTGAGATGAGTTTGAACATGTGTTGGCTCCTTTCAAGTATGGTTGCCAGTATTGTCAGCGCAGAGACTTTCTCTGCTGCTTTGTTTCTTGATACTTAATTTACGGCTGTGGCACCAAAGTCTCAAACGATACTTTCTTGTACCCATGACAAGTAAAACTTTAAGCTGTCATCTCGGTGTAACAAAGCGCTGATGGCTGGGCCTCTTCCTCTCAATGCTTTGAACGCGTTTGTCGTGGCTGCCCGGCATGGCAGCTTCAGCAAGGCAGCGGATGAGCTGAACGTCACGCCGGCTGCGGTCAGCCAACAGATCCGCTCTCTGGAAGAGCTGCTGGGCGTGCAACTGTTTCATCGCTTGAATCGCGGCTTGGCGTTGACTGATGCAGGTCAGGCTGGACTCGGACAACTCAAGGACGGGTTTCACAATATTTCACAGGCTATCGAGTCAATCAAAAGTGGTGACGCAAAGCGGGACCTGAATATCTGGATGGCGCCATCCTTTGCATCGAAATGGCTGATGCCGCGCATGCAAAGGTTTATTGAAAAGCACCCATCGATTGATCTGCGAATCTCGGGAAGTGTCAGTTTGATTGATTCGGCGGCGACAGCTCCTTCTTTGAGTGCCGAAACGCTCAAAGAGCACAATGTCGATGTCGCGATCCGTTTTGGTAGTGGAAACTATCCAGGTTGTCAGGTTGAACGACTCATGGACGTGGATGCAATGCCACTTTGCAGTCCTTCGTTGCTAGCAGATTCCGCCAATTTGCCACTGTCTTGCCCGGAGGACTTACTGCAGCACACCTTGTTACATGATGAGACACCCTATGAAGGTCGGCCCAAGTGGGCAAGTTGGTTGGACGCCGCGGGGCTTGGTGGCAACGTGGCTGCGCACAACCTGTATTTCAATAGTGTGTCATTGGCATTGGCTGCGGCCATTGAAGGGCAGGGTGTAGTGCTGACGCTGGAGCAACTCGCTCAGGATGACGTGGGTAAAGGTCGCCTTGTCCCGTTGTTTGACTTGCCTCTGAATATCGATCATGCCTACCATATGGTAAGTCTTGCCAGTAGCGAGAATGATCCACGGGTGAC
>CAYUZB010000099.1:0-14193 GCA_964449565.1 uncultured Granulosicoccaceae bacterium
AGTGACAACATTTGCACCCCTATCAATACAGTGATCGCCGCGAGGCCATCTCCGAGGCGGACATAGAGTGTGTCAATAGCGGGTTTGCCGCGGAATTTCATGGCGGAACTCACCGGTAACCACAGCACGTGGCGTGACGTATTATTCAATGAATAGTCTGTTGCGTTTTCTGCAATCTTCATCATCTTGACCACTGCCAGCACAGGCAGTAATGCCATCACTGTGTAGGATGTCAAAGCGATTACGGGCAGAATCAACAGGATTGCCGCAAAGCCACCGTACTTCAACAGTCGTGAGGCAACAAAGGCTTGTAACAGTAACGCGATGATATTTACCCAGAAAAAGAAGTTTCCATAAAATGCGGTGGTGCCGTCACGGACAAACTCGAGTATAGAATCCTCACCGCTAATACCTTGCTTCTGCGCGTCGTTGGCCAGTGATTCCTGGATGACACCGAATAGCAAGTTTTCACCATTCGTGTTGACCCAGTTGGTCAATAGCGTGACCAAAGCCGCCAACAACAGGAACTTGCTTAGCAGTACCAGTTTCGCGCCACCCCAAATGCTGGGTTTTTCGGTAGCGTCCGCTTCCGTTTCGGGCGGTTTTTCTGCATCGGCTTTCATATGAATTGCTTCCCGCTGAGCAACCATACGAACAATAAAGATGGACGCAAGCAATGGGACGATTGCGACTAGCAATAATGCTTCGGTGGGTATCAAACCTGAACCTACCAACAGATTGACAGCCCATGACCCGAAGGCCGCGCCAGAGGTTGCGCCGATTGCGATAAACGGCAGCATCCTTTTGCCACGCTCATTGGTGTAGATGTCGGCGGCGAAGGTCCAGAACTGGGCGACGACGAAAACGCTGAACATCCCGACCCACAGGTAGTAGATGACACCCATAAGTGGCAGCCCACCGAAGAACAGGTTTGGCTGTAGCGCCCAGAAGATAATCATATTTGAAATACAGAACAGGGTAGCGCGGGTAAATAACGTGACCCGGTCCCATTTTGCTGCCAGTTGCGCGTACCACCCGACAACAAATAACAGCATGATGCTCTGCAGGAAGCTGGAATAGGCCTTGACCTCCATTTTCGACAGGCCCTGTACGTCTGAAATGGCGATCCAGCCTTCACGCAAAGGTTTGATAAAGTAGTAAGCCAGCAGAATAAGAAACACATTGGCAAACAGGAGAATCGCGGTGGTCCCTTCACCGTGCTTGACCTCGGTAAAGAGGCTTAGAAATCTCTCGTTAGCCGATAGTTGAGATGTACTGCTGGTCGAAGGTTGAGACATATCGTTCCGAATTTAGCCGGTGTACGATGCCAAATTGACACCTACCTTTATAAATTAATGACGTACGACTATATTATAGCCTTAGCAGACGGCGCCGATCTTTAAGAGCTATCGCTTTTGATCGGATTTCGTGGCGTTTCGTGCTTACTATCCCAAGTTTTGGGGGGCTTTCTGATCAGATGACAGTAGCAGTCGTGACGCGCCAATTGAAGCGAGAGCTGATGATTAGCAACGCTTTACTCTACCTTCCAGTAAATAAGTGAGTATATTTGTGGCTAAAACTGTTGCCAAATTCATGGCATGCAAGGAATTCTTGGGCGCTCTCCAGCAAGTGGTGAAAGTAAAAAGTTTGCTGTCTGGCTTGATCGCTTTGCTGTTTACCAGCGGCTCCTTGCTCGCCGCTGAAACCCGTACGATTGTGGCTGACCCCACCTTGAGTGCCGGGCCCATACACCGTTTGCTACTTGGCGCCGATTACCGTGATCTCTGGGAAACTCCCATTGAAATCGAGGTCCTTGATCTCAGTCGTGAGGCCGGGGGGCTGAAACCATTGTTCCGGGTCGGAGGGGCGCAGACCTTTGGGCTGGCGTTTCAAGGTGCTGACGGCAAGAGCTACACCTTTCGCAGCCTGGTCAAGGAGCAAGCTCAGAACCTTCACGAATCTCTGAGAGGCTACGCGATTGCTGATATTTTTCAAGATCAACAAGCCTCGTTGCACCCTGCGGCTACCAGTATGGTTCCTCCGCTCGCGGAGGCGGCAGGGGTGCTTTTCAACACACCTCGGCTGATCATGTTGCCAGATGATCCCGCGCTGGGTGAGTTTCGCGAGCTCTACGCGAACCGAGTCGGTACGATAGAAGAATTTCCCACCGCAGCCTCTGACGAATACGCAGGCTTCTATGGTGCAACCGAAATTATCAAATCATTTGATATCGTGACGCAATGGCTTGAAAGTCCCGATGTGAGAGTCGATGCCCGTGAGCTATTGCGTCTTAGACTGTTTGATTTTTATCTGGGCGACTGGGATCGACACGCGAATAATCATCGTTGGGCCAAATTGCCTGGCAAATCACAGTGGCAACCGATACCTGAAGACCGGGACCAGGCTTTTGTCGATTTTCAAGGCTTTTTGCCCTGGTTGGTCCGGCCGTTTGAGCCGCGCTTGCTGCAATTTCGAAAAGACTATCCAGGCAGTTTTGGACTAACGACACAGGGTTGGCCGATTCATCGTTGGTTTTTGGCTGAGCTCGACCGAAGCGATTGGATCGAGATGGCCAACGAGCTGTCTAACCGCATCACTGACGACGTGATCGATGAGGCAGTCAGTCTTATGCCGGAGGAATATAAAAAGTTAAGTGCTGCCAAACTCGCAGGTATATTGAAAGCACGGCGTGACAAACTACCCGAAATTGCAGAACGCATCTACCGATTCATGTCAACGGAAGTTGATGTTCAGGCTACCAATGAAAGTGAACGTTTCGAGCTACGCAATCTTGGCAATGGACAGCTTGAAGTCAGCGTTGCTCGGGATAATGGAGAGGCTCCGTATTTCAAGCGCCAGTTGAGTGCAAAGGATACGAAATCAGTCAGAGTTTATCTGGGCGGTGGTCAAAACACTCTTGTGTGTCACGATCTGAATCGTAGTCCGATTGATATAGATATTATCGGTAGTGCAGCTAATGATGCGTTCCAAGGATGTGAGCGGGCGGACTTTCGTTTTTCTGAAACTGAAGAGATTGAGAAACGCAAAACAGAGTTACGCATCGCCCCGAACCCTGCTGATAAAATCGGTCTGCCAAGCCTCAACGTACCTCCTGAATCCGAGCGACCGCGAGACTGGGGCACGGCCATCGTGCCCAATTACATCGGGCGCGCCAGCTCTGAAGAGGGGCTGGTTTTGGGCGGCGGCTTTACCCTGACAAAGTTTGCATTTGGCAAGAACCCTTTCAGCCAACGTCACACGTTTACCGGGGGCGTATCTGTGACGCGCGGCGAAGTCGAAGCTGGATACGCTGGTGTCTACCAGCCCTGGAATCCGAAACTTCAGTTTTCACTCGATGCCAGCGTATCCACCATCACCCAAGCCGACTTCTTTGGTTTTGGTAACGATACTTCAGATGACGGTGACAGTGACCGTTTTGAAACCGATCAGACACGCGCCACGATTACGCCGGGTTTGAACTACGTCGTGACTCCGGCTCTCCAATTGTTTTCTGGAATACGACTTAATTACAACTCCATCGATGATGACGAAGACACCTTGCTGACTGAATTGGCACCGCTCGGAGTTGGTGACTTCGGTTGGCTCGGATTGTTCGGTGGACTCGATTACGATACGCGGGATCGTACTGTGCTGAGCAGTTCCGGCGTGCACTTCCGCCTTGAGGGTAGTCATTCTCCTTCGGTTTGGGATGTAGATGACTCCTTTACTTCTTTCGAAGGCGAGTTAGCTGGATTCTTTGATGTCGGTGCACGTTCTCTACTGGCCTTACGAGTCGGGGGCAGACATGTCGCAGGTGACTTTCCGTTTCAGGAAGCTGCCTATATAGGGGGTAATGAAAACGTGCGTGGTCTGGATACAGACCGTTTTGCCGGTGATGCTTCCGTATTTGGCAACCTCGAGTTAAGGCACATATTGGGCGAGGCCTCTGCCTATGTAGCTCGGGCCGAATATGGGGTGTTTGCGTTCGCTGACGTCGGGCGTGTCTTTCTGGACGAGGAAGACGATGAGGATGATGTGCATCCATCAGGCGGTGCGGGTTTTTCGATTTCAGCGTTGGATCGTAGCTTTCTGTTGTCGTTGGCCCTCGCGCGTAGCGAGGAGCGTACATCGGCTGTGTTTAACGCAGGTTTCAGTTTCTAAACGTAGACCTGTAAACATAAACGTAGAGCTGTAAACAGCAACGCTTGCGGTCACACCTTTCGGAAGCTTCATAAGATTAGGTTAGAACGAGTAGTTCAGCTTGGCTTTAAAGCCATGCCTGCTCGTTTCTATGGCAATCGACGGGCGTTTTGCTTGGTCTTCTCCATCGATTATTGATCTATAAAACGTTTTCACAACGAAGTTGCTGAGCGCGGCCGATACCAGAACATCCACTGGAAAGTGTTCATTGGCTTCGACGCGTGCCCAGGCAGTAGCGGCCGCACTGCCTAGCGTTCCTATCTTGATTGAATTGCGCAGCCAAGGTTGTTCAATTGTTGCATTCAAATTTTGTTCAATCAGAATCGCTGAAGAAAAAGCGCCGCTTGAATGACCTGACGGGAAACTTTTGTCATCCCTGTTATTGGGGCGATCTCGTTGGAAGCTTAGCTTGCCGATTTCAACAATACCTGCCACGGTGCCGAAGGCAAGAGCATTAGTTGCGACTCGTCGAGTCCGAAATTTTGAATCTCCGTTCTCAGGAATTCGTGCAAAAATGCTGGACACAGCCATGCCTGCGACCAAGGAATTTCGTAAACCTTCACTCGCGCGACGAGCACTGTTCTGGCTCCCGAAAACCGGGTTATTATCAGCGGCCCAATCCGAAATGTTATCGTCCGATCCGGTTGCAAGAATGACGGCTGCCGCAGTGAAAGGTATCCAGGTTGCTGGCTCCTGTGCGGATTCTTTTGCGATCTCGACAACGTGCCCCACGGAGGGGAGCGTGATTCCGGTCTGTGCGCAACCGCTTGCGAATATCAGGCTGACTACTGTGCCAGTCCGGACCACCAACAACGACAATCGATTCATTAAGCCACCACACAAACAGCTTTTAAGAGTGAAAAGCCTGCATTTTCGAGCCGTAACCACAATCACTGGTTTCATTATCTTTTATGGTTCTTCAGAAATTCGTTTGGGTAGATTCCTTCTGGCAAATTCCTTCGGGTAAATACGCATTCAGCAATAGTTCTCATAGTTTGAAATAGAATTATTCCAAATTTTTCTAAACGCTCCTAAACCTTAGGGCGTTTTCATGGTCAGTATCCGTGAGCGAGTGATGCTGGCGACAAATGTGTCGTAAGGTGATTCCTGGTACACGATACTCGGCGTGGGAAGCATGCTGATCTGGGTGAGGCTTGTCAATTCGAAATTGTCTGCCAATGTGCGAGGCACATAGTAGAGTGCAACTTGACTTAAAATTCATCTTTGATGGTACGGTGTTAGAGCTGGTGCGAATTTACGACGCTATAGGGTTGATCAAATGTTCTAAGTCACAGACAGTGGTATTGTCATTGTACTCTAGAGTCTTTTAGTTTTTTTCTTATTTAGTTTCTATTTCCAAGTGTGAGTAATAAATCTTTGACACAGCGCATGCTGGGCCCTGGCTTGTTAGGTCTGCTCGGATTGATCCTGTTTCTGTTCTGGCGTTTTCCGCCGGCTGATTGGCTACCCGTCGATCAATTCGGCGCATGGCTCGATAACGCCGGCTTTGCAGGTATGCTTGTTTTTGTTCTCGTTGGTATAGCCGCTACGTCCATTGGTTTGCCACGCCAACTGCTCGCTTTTGTCGGTGGTTTTTCCTACGGCGTCCTTGTTGGGGTACCCTTGTCACTACTGTCTGCAATTATAGGTTGTCTTGCAACCGTTCTTTTTTCAAGACGTTTTTTACAGGCAATTATTTCCAATCGTTATCCGCGCTTCATTGCTACGCTGGATAAACTCGTGGCCAAAGATGCCTTTCTTAAAATACTGATATTGCGTCTACAGCCCTTTGGAACCAATCTGATTACAAATGTCTGTGCAGGTTTTACCCGTATCCGATTGCGTACATTTCTCGCTGCTTCATTGATTGGCTATGTTCCCCAGATGCTGGTGTTCGCACTGATGGGCTCGGGTGTCCGAGTAGCATCTGGTGCTCGCATGGGCGTTAGCATTCTTCTGCTGTTGATATCAGTGGCGCTTGGGTTTTATCTCTATCGCCGCCACCGGGATTCCTTGCCTGAGGCCTGAAAGAACGGACTCACGATTGAGTTCATTAACTCTCCCGGCAAAAGCTTTGGTTCTGGAGAATTGGAGTCAAGTCGGGTTGACGACTACCGGATTACCTCCTTTAATCATTTTGTAGCGCGTTTTTTTCAGGCGCGTTACTTTCCTCCTCCAAGTGGTACTTGAATGCAGTGACGCTTCGATAGGCCAGGGATGGCCTTTTTTTTCTAAAACCGAATCTAAATACCCGGCGCGCAAATTGCTGAGCAAGGTGTCGTTCCGAACTTTGTCTGAGCCCGGCTCATGCTTGTCTGCGGTATACACTGTCGATCAACGGTCAATGCATTCTTCCGCTCAGTGGCTCGAGATGCGGCCCGAACACTCAAGCGGTGGCTAATTGGCGCCATAACGTTCTTATGTGTGGTGAGTTCTGTGTCTGCGGATGAAGTATTCATCTATTCGACAGGCAACGTCATCCGCGGTATCAATATTGATATGGGGGTGGATTGGGTGCTGACGACGGCGCCATTCACGCCGGCGGCCAATGCCCTGGGATTTAACGCCGAGGCGGGCTTCGTCTATTACGGCGACGATACGAGCGTTTACCGCTGGGATCCTGCTTTAGGCAATAACGCGGCGGCGCACAGTTTGATGAATGATTTCGCCTTTGGCCCGGTCACCGCACCGATTCGCAACCTTAATAGTACCGCTGGTGCTTACCGAGATGGCATTTATTATGTCGGGTCCGAGGACGCCTCGGGTAACGCGGAAGAAATCTGGGCGCTGACGCTGTCCTTTGACGGTAGTAATGTCGTGTCGGCTCAGCCACTTGACCTCCTTGCAGCCTGTAATTGTACTGCCGCCCAATTGGGTGGATTCGGCGATGTAGCGGCTCTGACCGAGGGCGGACTCACGGTTTTATATGGTGCAACGACCGATATCACGGGCAATGGCGGCGGGATTTTTGCCGGTCGCTGGCGGTTTACCCCGGCAACTGGCGATTTTACGCTGTTGCAGGCTGGGCCAGGCGGTCAGATGAGTGGTAGTTTGACGAATAGATTGTACTCAAATGTGGGTAATTCGATACGTGAAGTGGATATAACGACCGGAATAATCAGTAATGTCTCTCTTTTTACCTCCTCAGCGGCAATATTTGATTTCTCAGGGGGATTTAGCATGGATTTTGGTGATGCCCCGGATAGCTACGGGGCTGCCTTTCACCGCGTGCCGCTACAAAACCCGACGGCTTATATCGGCAATATCCCGCCGGATAACGAACCCGGTTCGCTGAACACACTGACCGGTAGCGTGGATGGTGATGGAGATGATGCGACCGGCGTCGACGATGAAGATGCGGTCAATAATTTGGCATCAATCGATGCCAGCGTAGGGGACTACAGCGTTTCGGTGAGTTGTTCTGCTGGGACCAGTGTGGCGGCTTGGTTGGATATGAACATCAACGGTGTGTTTGATGGAAATGAGCGAAACAGCAACCACCCGGTGAGTTGTGTGTCGGGTCAGGCCACACTTCAATGGCTCGGCATTGGGGCTGCTGTGGAAGGTGACAGTTACCTGAGGTTTCGTGCGTCTGACAACGTCGCTTCCATCTCGTCACCGATTGGTATTTCATCAAACGGGGAGGTTGAGGATCATCCGGTAACGATTGTGAACCAGGTTGCGACCTCAGGCGGCACTTGCCTGGCCGGTCAAAGCAGCCATGTATATACCCAGAGCGATTTGCCCCAACAGATTGGTCCACGGGAAGACACTGTTACTGTGTCAACGATCACAGTGCCGGATTCATTTACGGTTGAAGATGTCAATGTGATTGGTGTTCAGGGGACTTACACCCGTATGCGGGATTTGGTTTTCGATCTTCGTCATTCAGGCGTTACCCAACGTTTGTACGGGCCGAGTTGTAACCTTGAAGATGATTTCTTTATCAGTTTCGATGATCAGTCCAGTGGAACACCACCGTGCGCGCCAACAGATGGTGGAACATACCCGCCGGTTGAATCGTTGTCAGTTTACAACGGTGTGAATTCGACCGGGCAGTGGGAGTTACGCGTTACTGATCAACGCAATGGTCGGCGTGGAGAATTTCAGAATTGGTCGTTGGAATTGTGTTCAAGCGGCACACCTGCAGTTGTTCCGGATGCGCGCCTGGGCAAGATCGCAAGCGTTGTTGATCGGGAAGTCACGATGTCGTTTCGCACTGTAAATACAGGGGGTAGCGACTTATCAGACATTCAGATAGTCGATGATCTTGATGCTGTTTTTGGCACTGGAAACTATACGATAAGCGCCACTCCTTCGTTCACGACAAGTCAGCCTGGGTTCACTATCAATACCGCTTTCGACGGTACTGCGTCAAACAATACATTGTTGGCAACATCCGGTACTCTCGCGCCTGGTGCACAGCTTGACTTGCAGTTTAGTGTGCAGGTTGACGTGATCGCAGCAACTGCCACACCGGGTGACTATACAAACCAGGCTGATCTCACAGCAATCGCAAGTACGGGTGATGCCGTGAATGATCTGTCGGGCAACTCGTTAGATCTAACAAGCGATACCGATATCCCGACGACATTCTCGGTTGACCGATCAGCGAGCTTGTCAGGATTCATATTCGAAGATACCGGTCTTGACATATCAACAGCACATGATGGTGTATTTCAAGCGGGTGAAGCGGGAATCGCAAACCGCGTAGTCGAGGTGTTTGATCCAAGCGGGTTGAGCATTGGTGTTGCCCAAACCGATGCGACGGGTCAATGGCAAATAAATATTGATGAGGCTTTCCTGGATCAGGCGTTAACGGTACGTGTTCAAACTGGTGCTGATTATCAAGTGATCAGTGAATCAGCGCTGTACGCCAACGGCAGTATTATCGACGGGGAGCTTGTCGTCAGCCTCTCGGCAGGGGAGTCTGTGAGTGACGTGAATACAGGCTTGATCGATCAGGCGGAGTTCACGGCGAATCAATCAAGTGCCGTGTCTGCCGGAAACTCTACGCGATACGCTCATGTGTTTCGTTCGCCAAGTTTCGGTGAGTTGTCTTTCACGCTGACCAGTAGTGTCAATCCTGCGACACCAGCCTGGACGAATACCCTGTTGCGGGATAACAACTGTAATGGCGTCAGAGATGCAGGCGACTTTGAAATTTTAGCGCCGGTAACCGTGGTGCCTGGTGAAGATGTCTGTTTGTTACTGGATGTTTTTGTACCGAGCAATGCCGTGGCAGGGGCTAGCAGTAATGACACCCTCTCGGCAGACTTGCAGCTTGCAGATGATGCCAATACCGGGCACGGATTGAGTTTTCAACTCGACAATAATGATGTAACCACCGCGTTGTCGGCTCTGTCCGGGCGCCTCGTACTGGAAAAGACGGTGCGAAATCTGACGCTGGGTGAAGCGCCCGGCACCAATAACAGCGGTTTGCCGGGCCATACGCTGGAATACATCATCAGTTATCGCAACACCGGGCCCGGTCAGATAACAGATCTCGAGGTCAATGATGCGCTACCGGCGTTCACCACGGCCGTGGGCGGTTCAGTCGTGTGTGATACCACGCCAGCAAACCTTGCTTGTACGCCGGCAATTGCCGGTGACGCGCTGAGTTGGACGTTTACCGGCTCCTTGTTGGCTGGCGAAACCGGTTCGGTTCGCTACCAAGTCCTGATCGACTGATCCAAGTCCCCAGAATCAAGAAGGAGTCTGAGAGGCAGCATCAGTGGAAAGCTGGATGTGTTTACTTATTTGTGCCCATACCAACACGTTAAATCAGGTTAGCTCTCCCTCGTAGTGTTACCCATATAACATATTCCTTAGAAGCGTTAACTGTCTCACGTTTTATCCCTAGCATTTCGTCGATTCAGGCTCACTCCCTGCAACAAGGGCGGTAACCGATCACAGGTTACATCTTTGTTATTACATGTTAGATACAGGAGAGTGAAATGAAATTCTCGCCGATTGTTGCTTTTTTTACTGCATTTTTATTTTTTGCCGGACTCGCTTATGCGAAAGGTCCCGTTACCGGTGAAATCAAGGTGTTTGTCGTATCGACTGACGATGCTGGAAATGAGGTCGTCACAGAGGCCGAAGAGACTGAGCCGGGTCAAGTCATGGAGTTTCGCATTGTCTTTACCAATAACGGTGAGGAGAATGTCCGTGGTGTGCAGGTAGTGGATCCAATTCCACAGAACACACTGTTTCTTGCTGATTCACACGAGGCGGATGTTCCGGCATCGTTTGAAGTCAGTATTGACGGTGGTGAGTCGTTTGAGCTCGAGCCTGTGACACGCATCGAAACTCAGGATGACGGGTCTCAAAAGGAAGTAGTCATACCTCCTTCTCAGTACACCCATGTTCGATGGCTCGCGAAAGAAGAGCTTATCTCTAATGGCGGCCAACACAGTTTTGCCTACCGCGTAACCGTGAACTGATAGATGACGCCTGTCGTTTATCACTTTTAATTAAAAAACAAGACGGTTACGTGCCTATCTGGGCTGTATTTCAGCATCCATAGCTTGTTATGGGTCTGTTCGGATCGTCTCACAGACTGAGAGTATTTTATGAATAGGAAACGCTTTAAAGCGAATCCTCTGGCGCAGTCCTGCGCCGCATTTTTGATGTTGGGAAGCGTTGCTTTCACTGCATCATCGGTGTGGGCGGTAACTGAAGCCGGAGAGGAAATAAGAAACCAAGCAACAGTAACGTATGAAGATGCTGCAGGTAATGCGTTTTCAGCAACCTCTAATGAAGCGATCGTTCGGGTTGCACAGGTGTATTCTGCAACCTTGGGTGTTGACGTTGATATCAATGCTGCCAGAGGAACCACGGTCTACTTACCTTATATCCTGACCAACACAGGTAATGGAACAGATACCTTTGATCTGAATGCGATCAATGGTATATCTGGTGGTGATGATATCGATTCCACCAATATCACGATCTATAATGACGCTAATGGTAATGGTGATCTGGACCCTGGTCCTCTCGAGCCTGCCATTACTGAAATTGAACTTGATCAAGGCGATTTCGCCAATCTTCTTGTTGAAGTAGTCGTACCCTCCGGTGCCATAGCTGGCCAGACACTTGGCGTAACATTGTTAGCGCAAGCTCGGGAAGGCAGCACTGCTGCAGCTGTTCCAGCTCCTGGTCCCACTGTTACTGACTTGAGTGCTGGTAGCGGGCGAGACGGCTCTGACGGCACGAATGAGTCATTGATTACAGTTACCGACGATGCTGTTATTGATATCAGCAAAAGTGCGGTACATGATCCCGCTAACAATCAGATCAGCTATACCTTGACCGTGCAGAACAATGGTGCTCAGCCTGCCAGAAACGTCGTGATTTTTGATGGCTTGCCCGAAAACACCACGCTGGTGACATCTGGTATATCTGGTTTGGTCGGATCTGGCGATGTTACTGATACGGTAGGCGTACTGTCAGAATCGGTTATTAATGCTCTTCCTGGAATTACCGTTGATGTTGATCTTAATGCCGATGGCGATTTAGGTGATACCGACGAATTGGGTTTGGGTTTGGACCTTAACAATAACGGCGTCTCAACCGATAGCGGTGTTGAGGGTATTTTTGCCATCGACGCTGAATTGCCTGCAGGAAACACGGTTAGCTTAACCTTTACCGTGAGTTACGATCCGGATGATTTTAATGGTGGTGACCTGATAAGCAACCAGGCACACGTCTCGGCTGATACTGATAACGATCCCGTTAATGGTGCTGATATATTGGTTTCGTCAAATACTACGACGACAGCCGTCGATACACAATTCGGCGTAACTCTTGCCGATACCGGCGTTAATGGCGTTGCTGGTGCTAATGATGGCGGTGATGACGACGGTGCCAACAACGGTGACCAATTGGTTGATCAGGCAGCTGCCGGTGGTGTGGCTAGATTTGATGTTATTGTCACCAATACCGGAAATTCGAACGATACGTTTGCGTTATCAATTTCACCTACCGATAACAACTTTCCGACCGGAACCGTCTTTGCATTTTCTGATGAAACTGGACTGGTGCCACTGGGTGGTGATACAGGATCCCTGGCGCCAGGTGAGGTAAGGACTATTGTCGTTACAGCCACGCTTCCAGCGACAGCCTCAGGTCCACCGCCGGCTCCGGAACTTGAGTACCAGGCAACTGTAGTCGCCGTGTCAGACAATGATCCAAGTGTTAACAAAGCTTCCAGTGAAGTAGATATCAGTCTAACTACGATCGTTATTGCTGAGGTTGATATTCACAATAGTGCGAACGGTGTCATTGGCACTGATGAAGATCCGCTCGTAAACGTGTCTCCGACTGTAGCAGAATATGCGGCTGTGACAACATTTGCCGGTCAGCCGGGCACTTTTGTTGATATACCTTTGTATATTGATAACGAAAGCGGTGCTTCAGATTCTTACGTGCTTGATGCTGGTTCGTCGTTTGACGGGACCACTCTGGGTAATTTGCCGCCGGGTTGGACGGTCGAATTTTTTATAGGTAACGGTTCTGGCACTGCCACGGGAGCCCCGGTTACCGCAACTGCGGTGATTCCAGGCGGCGATTTTAACTATGAAATCATCGCTCGTGTAAACATTCCTAACGATTCCACACAAGCTGTCAACGATTTCGTATTCGATAACGATGGCGACGGAAATCCAGAAACACTTGATAGTAGTATTGATCCTGTTACGGGTAATGTTGTTGCTGGCGATGGTGACGGCGATTATCCGATCTTTTTCCAGATCACTTCATTGAACACAGGCGCGACGGATATCAAGCTTGACGCCATAGACGTGAACGACTCGCGAACTTTGTCACTGGTAATACCAAGCAGCAGCAATGTTGATGCTGGTAATAGTGTTGTATACACACATACATTGACCAACAACGGTAATGTTACTGAAGTTGTTGAACTAACTGGCACAAATAGTCAGACGGGATGGATTGGTACGCTAGAAATAGATACTAATGGTGATGGTGTGGCAGATACAGCCTTTACTAATCTGGTTTCTCTTCCTGGTGCTGCCATTACGGTTCAACAAAATAATGGGGTTGATATAGTTGTCAATGTCACTGACGTTGATGGTGATGGCATTGTCGAGCTCGAGCTGTTGCCTGGTTTCAGTATTCCATTTACCGCGACGGTATCCTCGCCTGCCAATGCGCCAATCGCTCAGGTTGATGCATTTACCATCACGGCAACTAATAATGATCCGACCGGGCCATCACCGACACTCGTTGACCAAACAACTGTTGTCAATGGTCAGGTTGAGATCAGCAAAACGGTTGCGGTTGACACTGATTGCCTGGGTGGGGCCGAAACGCCTTTCCTTGCAACGCAAACTGCGACAGTCGAACCCGGTCAATGTGCCATCTGGCAGGTCGAGGTAGAGAACTCAGGATCTGTTGATGCACTGAACGTGATCATTACAGATGCGGTAACACAGTTCAGTGACTATGTGCCGGGTTCATTGATGTACTGTCTTGGTGATGCGTGTACACCTGCAACCGTGACTGATGCTACAGATGCTGATGAGGGCACCGTTATTGGCTCCTCGGTCGTGTTTTACGTCGGTACGGGAATAAACCCTGCGGCTGGTGAAGGCGGACTTCTGGTCTCTGGTCAGAAGGCCACCGCGCAGTTCAAGGTACAAGTACAGTAAAAGTGGATGACAGGCGCTTTCACGCAATAGTGAAAGCGCCTTACTCCTGCGATTATTATGCATCTCGAACGCTTAAGATGTATATTGTTTTGCATGCTTTGGTGGATATCCACTGGCATGGCATTCGCGGCCACAACCGCGGGATCTGAAATACTTAATACTGCAGTACTGATCTACATAGACAGCAGTAGTGGTGAAACAGTTGAAGTCGAGTCTAATACTTCGCGACTTCTTGTCTCGGAAGTCAATCGTTTCGAATTCACCGCCTCCCAATCTCTTAGTAGCAGACCGGGCGAGATCGTCCAGTTTGCCCACTTTC
>CAYUZB010000100.1:0-14130 GCA_964449565.1 uncultured Granulosicoccaceae bacterium
AAATCAGCGCATCGAAACTATGAAACAGCAATCAATGCATAACAACAGCGAAGTGGACCAGTTAGGATCACATGGGCCAGAGTTCAGTCTCCGGATGAAACTGCGACCAAGCAAACCAGAACGCCTGATGACTACCAAGCTCGTCGCCAGATTTGCTACTCGCCTTGATGCCACCACCATCGAGCTCCAATGTAATATCGCCTAACACAACCTTGTCGCCTTTGATCAATGCGCTCATCGCTTTGCTGCGCTGAAAAGCGACTGCTTGACCATCAGGGTTGACGACTCCCACGATATCTTCGTGTACCGGCAAGCGTGGATCCACATTGCCCACCGGAAAGATTGGACCACCGGCATCACGATTGTTGCGGAAATCGAAGTCCCGACCAAGAGCCAGCTTCTCGACCAGTACCGTGGTCTCCGGATGCTCTTCTTTCCAGCGACCCCATTCGGTGGTCACGACGCTTGCCTGCTTGAATTTGAAGCCGATTTCCGCCAGCGGCCCCGTTACAGCATTGCCGCGAAAGGTGTCGATCACGGAATGAGTAGTAATGTCGTACATCACTTTGTTGGAACGTATCAGCAAGCCCGAAGTACGTAATACTGGCCGCTCCACTCCCTCTGGCAATTCATCAGTGAAATAAGCCTGAGCAGCGCCGCACAAGGTGCAATAAGGAATCCCGAGATCTCGTCCACCGAGCGTATCGTTGACCATCTCGCGTACCTCCATGATGCGCCGCGGATAAGCGCGATACTCACCATTGACCTCAACCCCGAAAACAATATCGTCGTCCTTGAGCCACTTAGCATCCTTTGCACTACTGACAGGCGGGTTGTCGGCGGCAGGGATACAGTTACATGTTTCATCGGTAGTGTCATAGGCACGGTCATCAATCAAGACACCACCCCAGGAAACATGACGCCAATCGATATCACCTTCGACAAAAATCTTCTCCCAACCCGGAACAAAGCCTGTAAAGAGACCACGTTTGTAGGACAGATAATCTGGTGGCGCCGGGATGTCCCAGGCAATCAGATGATCTGTTGTCTTGCCCCAATAGTTTCCATCGTTAAAGGTGATACCGAGCAAAGCAGTTGCAGTCTCACCCAAAAGGCCGTTCAACCCCGGCTGGGTGATGAAACGCATCAGGTCGGATACGATCCACATAACGCGCGGATCACCCGACTCGTTGATCGTGTCGATCGCAATTTGCTGGTCCTGACCCCACGTCCCATTTGCCAGACTGTCAACAAACGCTGCTTTGACAGCAGCTTCGAGCTCGTCGCTGAACGGTCCGTCAGGAACCGCCGGCGGCTCGCCAAAGGTTTCGATGACATAAGCGGGAAGCCCGTGCCCTGATTCAGCAGACGCGGTCTGCGACTGAGCAAAGGCTACCATTGGCAGCGTCGCGAGAATGGTCCAGAGACTGAGCGACATCAGCAAAACCAATGGCCACGGAGAGCGGCTGGCGGCTGGAGCGCGTCTAGCATTTGTGGAGTATTTCATGGCACGCAATTGCAAAGAG
Source organism: uncultured Granulosicoccaceae bacterium (assembly GCA_964449565.1). Lineage (GTDB taxonomy): Bacteria > Pseudomonadota > Gammaproteobacteria > Granulosicoccales > Granulosicoccaceae > Granulosicoccus. The sequence continues at coordinate 1,527 of CAYUZB010000100.1, forward strand.
TTGTGATACTGGGACCGGCGTGGCGCGGAATAGTTCGGTGTCTGACATTGTTTTGGTGATCGCATTCACTCACAAAACCGGTACAAAAGCGACACCGACTGCCTATTGCGATCACACTAAAGTCGTGCCGGCCTGGCAGAGAAGCTGGCGACCGGGGTTGCGTCATAAATGCTCCATACGGAGCGCCATTTAATGACATGCGTAAAAAAGTTGTCCGACCCTAAGCATCTGCCGACACCGGACTAATCCATAGCATTGAATTTCATCTCCATAAAATCAACGAAGGCTCGAGTACGTGCAGGCACAACACGCCCCGGAGGACGCACAGCCCACAGCGACCAGACTGGTTCGATTGTGTATTCCTCTAGCACAGGAAGCAATAAACCATTAGCTAGTAAATGGCGCACGTCCCAAACCGATTTCAGCGCGATGCCGACACCCGCTAATGCCGCTTCGGTAACAACTTCACCGTGATTAGTGCTGAAGTTACCACTGACCTTGACGTCGTGAATTCGATTGGCGGTATCACACAGCTTCCAGTTCCTGTTACCAGACAACACCAGACAATTGTGTGACGGCAAGTCGGCAACGCTACGCGGGCATCCTGCATCGCCCAGGTACTCAGGCGACGCGACGAGCACGCGTGGGTTGTCCGCAAGTTTACGTGCCACCAAGGTCGATGATGACAAATCACCGATTCTCAGAGCCACATCGACACCCTGTTCAACAATATCGATAATGCTATCGCTGAGCTCCAGTTCGACGTTTATGTCTGGGTAGACAGTCAGGAATTCAGCTATGAAGGGTGCAATGAAACGACGCCCAAACGAGGCCGAGCCTGCCACGCGCAGATTTCCCTTTATATTGCGATTGCTGCCGGACAAATCTGAGCGTGCGTCTTCAATACTCTCGATGATGCGCTTTGCATGCCCAAGAAACACCTGTCCATCTGCCGTTAGCGACACGGCTCGTGTCGTCCGGCTAAACAACTGCACACCCAGCTCCCGTTCCAGCGCTTTGATCCTTTGAGTAGTTGCAGTTGCTGACAAACCAAACTCGCGACCCGCTTTGCCTAGCGCACCAAGCGCGGCTGCGCGTACGAAAAGCTTCAACGTATCCGGCTCTAATGACATTATGCTAAAAAATAAAATAGTGATTCCATTTACAAGCTGATTGTATAGGAAGATGAAAAAGGTAAACTGATGTCCGGAAAAGGCCTAAAGCGTCAGAAACGTCTCTCTCAAAACCATTCTGGCAACCACGCAAACAGGATAATCAGCATGAAGTCCATTGGTATCGTGAACTACCTACCCGCGGAAGATCCATCAGCATTTGTCGACTTTGAAGCAGAGATACCCACGCCCGCCGGTCACGATCTACTGATCGCAGTCAAGGCAATTGCTGTTAATCCGGTAGACACCAAAGTTCGCGCCGGCCAGCGTAATGATGGCGGAGCTGAAGATCCCCCGCGGGTGATCGGTTGGGATGCAAGTGGTGTTGTGGAAGCGATTGGTTCAGCTGTCACTCTATTTCAACCCGGCGATGAAGTTTTTTATTCTGGAGACATCACTCGTTCAGGTTGTAATGCAGAATACCAGCTGGTCGACGAACGAATCGTTGGCAACAAACCATCCACCCTGTCGCATAACGAAGCCGCCGCCCTGCCCTTAACAACCATCACCGCGTATGAATCATTTTTTGACCGGCTTGGCATTGATCGCGACGGTGGCAACAAAGGCCAATCCCTGCTGATCATTGGCGCAGGCGGTGGTGTAGGTTCAATCGGCATCCAGTTGGCGAAGCATGCAGGTCTGACGGTAATTGCGACCGCATCAAGGCCGGAAACGTCCCAATGGGTACGCGAGCTCGGGGCAGACCATGTGGTCAATCACCGTGAGGATATGGTTTCGCAAGTTCGTAGCTTGGGTTTTGAACACGTAGACTACATTGCTATCTTCAATGATATGCGTCATTGGGAAGCAAGCGTAGAACTGATACGCCCACAAGGCGCTATTGTTACCATTGATGACGTCAACCTGCCGATGCCAATGGCTGGCATGAAAACAAAGGCGGCGAGCTTGCATTGGGAGTTCATGTTTGCCCGAGCAATGCACCAGACTCCCGATATGATTGAGCAGCACAAACTCCTGTCTTGGGCAGCAGAAAAAATAGATGCAGGCAAACTGAAAACCACTGTGACCGACGTGATATCCCCCATCAACGCAGAGAATCTTCGCGAAGTCCACCGCCGTATCGAGACCGGTCAGGCAAAGGGGAAAATTGTGCTCTCAGGATTTGACAACGCGTAACGTTAAGACAAGTCCATAGGGTTAAAAAATCAATCCCTTGAACTTATCAGAAATCAAGGTCAACCGAGCAACCCAAGTCCAGCTACCTCTGTCTGCGCAACACAGCATCGAGACAAATCTCAGATAGCGTCGTTAGCCGTGCTTCCTTCAGCATCAGATGATTTGCCGCCGCTGCCCATTTCTACAATACGTTTTGTAAGTTTGAATGGGAGATTTTTCACATCAAATTTTTTTAACGATCATGTAAGCATGCGATTCCGGATACTGATCATACTCAAGGTGCATACATATACAACCTCTATCTGCTATCAATTGAAGATAGGAATTCGTCCCTAACGTCGCATAATAAACCTCTGGCCCCATCAGCTCATTGGTGTGTTCGTCTGGCTCTTCAGTACCACCGAACGAAAATATAAACACCCCACCCGTACTTAGCGCCGACACAAGTTTGGATATGACCTGTTCGTGCTGTTCAAGAGGAACGTGCCACAGGCTGTCCCATGCGGTTATAAACTCATATTTTTTTGGGATTGACCACTCGCATATATTTTCTTGATGGAAAGTAACATCGGGGCATTGCCTCCGTGCCAAATTAATCATCTCACCTGACACGTCCAACCCTTCGTAAAGAAATCCTTCTTTGGACAGAAATTCGGCCAATCTACCACTGCAGCCACACCCCACATCCAGCGCTCTGCCACGAGCCTCGAAGAACGCCAGTGATTTTTTGTGCTGTGCCATTCCATTTTCTTTGTTGAATCGGTCATTCCGCCATAGATGGGTAATCTTGTCGTAGGCTTCGCCTGTTAATTTTGGATGCACTTTTTAAGAGCCTTATAATCAGTCCACTGGCTGATTGACAACCGTGACCTTTGTGGGTCGACCTATTCTTCGCGACAGCAAAATTCCGATAGCCGTTCTCGGCATGCAGTATTGAGGGCGGCTGTCAACTAGAAACACCTTGCGTGAAATCAAATAATACCAATTCATCTGGCTACTCTGCAGAGCGGTGTAAAACTCTTGCTGGAACTAGCACACAGTATTTACCGAGGCCATCAACAAGCTTCGGCAAGACTACGGAAAAAACTAGTTGAAATCATGATTTAGAGCGTTCAGACTACTCTAGGCACTATATTGTGCCTTCTGTACCGCAATCCACACACCTACAAACGAAACCTTGAACAATACAGCAGGAAATTTACTCAGCCTGAAATGACGACACATCACTAACTTCTGTATCAGCGAGGCATCCCTGCTTTTTAGACTTACATCAAAAACTAAAGAGAGAATCAAGATGAAATCGAGAACCTTGAAAACGATTGCTACAGCCTTTGTTGCTGCGGCCATGGGCATGAGCACAGCAAGTGCTGACGTGCTGGATACCATCAAAGAACGCGGCAAGCTGATTGTCGGTGTAAAAGCAGATTATATTCCTTACGGCTATCTAGACACCTCAGGCGCAATCATCGGCATCGAACCCGATCTCGCCAAAGACGTGGCAGACAAATTGGGCGTTGACGTCGAATATGTGCCTGTCGTTAGCTCAAACCGCATGCAGTTCCTGGAGCAAGGCAAGATCGATCTGATGATAGCCACGATGACTGACAAACCAGACCGTCGTAAAGTCGTTAAAATCGTTGATCCGAATTACTACTCATCAGGCACAAATGTTCTAGCCTTGAAAAAAATTGGCCTGAAAAACTGGGACGATCTCAACGGCAAACCAGTCTGTGGTATCCAAGGCGCTTTCTATAACAAGGCAACCTCACAAGAGTACGGCGCAAAGATTGTCGCGTTCAAAGGTACTGCTGAAGCCTACGCGGCGCTCAAAGGTGGAAACTGTGCCGCATTCGTATATGACGACAGCGCTATTGTCGCAAAAGTCCAGGAAGATGCCTGGAGCGATTATGAGATGCCACTGCAAACCATCGACGACGCACCTTGGGGCTTAGCTGTGCAGTTAGGCGAAGATGCCTTCGCAGCCATGATGAGTGAGATGATCATTGACTGGCACAAAACAGGTCGTATATTAGAGCTGGAAACCAAATACGGCGTAACCAACACGCCATTCGCCGAAGCGATGCATCAAAAATATAAATAAAAATCAGCTCGGGGCAGATAAATCGCATCTGCCCCGAGTCTATTTTTCGGTATTAAGTTTTTGTTGGAAAGCTTGAGGGTACAAACATAGACGTTATCTACGAGTGGTTTCGGGTTCTCTACCAAGAGACCGGTATCAACCTACCGTTTATCTACGACAGTTACGATCGCAATCGCATGATCGGTGGATTTTTAACCACTATAAAGCTGTCAGCAGTTTGCCTGTTCTTTTCCGTCATCATCGGCGTTATCGGCGCATGGCTACAAGGCTCAACGCTTAAATGGACACGTCGTTTTGTCAATGGCTACATTCAACTTTTCAGAAACACTCCACCGTTGGTTCAGCTGTATTTTTTCTACTTTGCCATAGGCACCTTATTGCCCACAGTAGAAAACGATTGGGGTGGAGAATCTCCCTTGCTTGGCAGCTTTGCCTGGGCAGCAGTTTCGCTGTCGTTTTTCGCCGGTGCCTTCAATGTCGAAATTTTTCGCTCAGGTATTGAGGCTGTACCCAAATCGACTGTCGAAGCAGCTGAAGCACTCGGTTTTACCAAGTTACAGATTTATAAAGACATCACCCTTCCTCTCGCTTTTCGAGTGGCACTACCTGCCCTGAATAACAATCTGGTCAATCTGGTTAAAACCACCACATTAGCCTTTGCGATAGCAGTGCCGGAAATGCTCTACGAATCCAACCAAATTTGGTCTGACAACGTCAATGTCACCGAAATGATGATCTTTCTACTCATCGCATATTTTGTCTTGGTGGGCGTACTTGTCGCGGGCATGAATCGCTGGGAACGCTCCATGAAAATTCCGGGGTACGGGTAATGCACAATAAAACTGACATGCCAGTGATGCTGTCAACGCCTGTGCAAACGCCACAGTCCATACCCGCGATGAGCTATTGGCACGTGTTGCCGCTCATCGCCGCGGTGATGATCATCCCATCGTTGGCTTTTTCTGCTGCCGGCGATGAATTGTTGTCGCCACTTGCGGTGTTAACAAACTGGGCTCCACTACTATTAAAGGGCTTTGTATTCAACATTGTCATCTCGATGTGTGCAATGGCCGTCGGCACGATAAGCGGCACGATACTGGGCCTGGGTCAGATTTCACCCAACACCTCATTACGTTCCGGGTCATGGTTTGTAACGCAGTTTTTTAGAAACGCCCCCTGGCTGGTATTGCTGTTCTTTGCAATGTTCCTGTTGCCCTTCGAGTTCAACATTGCGGGTATCAACATCCCATTGCCCGACTGGTTCAAAGCCATCATTGGCCTATCCCTGCCCGTGATGGCCAACGTATCGGAAATTGTGCGCGGTGCGATTCGCTCGCTACCCAGTGGCCAGTGGGAAGCCGCAGAAAGCCTCGCCTACACTCGTCGCCAAACACTGTGGCTGATTATTCTTCCCCAGTGTGTCAAACGCATGTTACCGCCATGGATGAATCTCTACGCCATCCTTACCATGGCAACGGTTCTCGCATCTATTGTCGGAGTGTCTGAGGTAATGACACTAACCGGACGTGCACTATCAGCTGAAGGTGGTAGGCCTGATTTACTCGCACCTTTTTACGGATTTGTTTTACTTCTCTTCTTTGCCTATTGCTATCCGATTGCGCGTTACACTCTGCGCCTGGAGAAGAAGTTTGCGGTCATCAATTAAGGAATACCCATGAGTTGGACCCCTGCAGACCCAATGGTCTCGATCAATAATGTACACAAATCTTTCGGCAAACTGCAGGTACTCAACGGTGTATCACTCGATGTTATGAAGGGCGATGTCATTTGCATCATCGGCCCTTCAGGCTCAGGTAAGTCAACCTTGATTCGCTGTGTCAACGCACTGAATGATATTCAAGAAGGTTCTATTCTGGTTGAAGGGCAGGAGGTCAACGACCCAAAATTGAACAAATTAGAGCTGCGCAAAAAAGTCGGCATGGTGTTTCAGCAATACAACCTCTTCCCACACAAGACAGCGCTGCAAAACGTGATGATGGCGCCTATCAGGGTATTGAAGCAGAAAAAGGCCAGCGCCGAGGCCAATGCACGTACCTTGCTTAAGAAGGTGCGATTGGAAGGTAAAGAAGATGCCTATCCGGGAGAACTCTCAGGTGGCCAACAACAACGTGTAGCAATCGCTCGATCACTGGCCATGCAACCTGATGTAATGCTGTTTGACGAAGTCACCGCGGCGCTAGATCCGGAGACAGTCGGGGAAGTACTGCAAACAATAAAAGACCTCGCCGAAGACGGCATGACTTGTATTCTGGTTACACACGAAATGGGGTTTGCTCGAGAGGTCGCCGATCATATCTATTTTACTGATCGTGGCGTCATCGTAGAACACGGTCCACCTGAGACGTTTTTTCAGGACGCAAAAGACCCGCGCACGCAGGAATTTTTAAGTCAAATTTTGTAATCCAAACGTTTGAGATACTGTCAGGAACAACCGTGATTGCACGTCATAATTAAACTCCTGCGGCTAGTAAGAATTGTCCTGCCTAGATAGACCTAGCCCAAATTTCAATATCATTCGTGATGCCAATATCAGCATCAAATTTTGGCTTTGTCACATCATAAGCCTAATTTATTGGCCATTACAGCTCAATGATAGTAGTCTCGAGTAACACGATGACGATCCAATTTGACCTGCAAACTCTATTATGAACACTTTGCACCCACTCGGTTTCTATAACTCTACCCTTCACTTACCGCATACCGCAGCCAGGAAAATCAACTTTTTCTCACCTAATATTTTATATCTCCTGACTGCGGTATTTCTATACTCTGGATTAGCCCACTCTGAAGATAGTGCTGAGGCTTGTTTCAACGCCAAGGACAAATCTTGTCTGGAGTCAATGTATAGAGATATTCTTGACAATCCGACACAAGAGAAAAAGGACGCCATACATTACCTTGGCCTTCTATATCTAGAAGAGGAGGATTACGAAGCGGCCAAAGATCAGTTCGAGATAGGCACCATGTTCGGTGATAAAGAACGAAATGCAATTAAACTGGAAGAAATAATCGGTAGCGGTAAAATCGAATTACATCCGGTCGATTGCCTTGCCAGTAGAGATGAGGAGTGTTTTCTTAACGTCGCCAAGAACAATCCAGAAAAGGCAGGCCCCGCCTACTATTTGTTAGCAGGCGTTATCTCAGCTACCGACCCTGATCGAGCAACACAATACACACTAAAGGCAGCTGAGCTAGGTCATGTTACAGCAGCTTGCCAATTAGGATCCGGCTATGCACACGAGCCGTTAAAAGGGCCATCTGTTCTGTCTGGTTTCGTACCAACACTTCCAGTGGATTTTGAGAAATCTCGACAATGGTATGAAGTATGTGGAAATGGTCCCTTTCCTGGTTACTCAGAAGAGTATTTTCAAAAATATCTTGGCGACAAAGATAATAAAGCGTTCGTAAAATCAAACAACGTCCGATTCTATCAATCAGGAGCCGCTACCCCTGAACTGGCGGCTCAAATCGCTTACGGAATATGTATCAATCATCCGAAAAATAAATCAGAAAATAATTGTCTGGTCGTCAGTATCAATGGTGAATGGGTTGACTACTACAAACCAGAACCAATTCCAGAACGAGTAGGAGGAGTTGAAGACTTAACCACAATCTCAGCTCGAGAAGGCTACCCAAAATTTGAAAAAAAACAAAATCCTAAAGTATTCGCACAAGGCCCATTGGGCAATTGGTCCTGGGTATCGCGAAGTAGCGATAAATCGATTGAGGAGGTCAAACAGATCGCTATAGAGTCATGCCAGAAAACGTGGCGATATGAAAAATATGGCTCAGCATGCAGTGCCATAAACATAAACGGAGAGTGGGTGAAATAAGCTATTAAAACTTTAACCGAGCGCCTATAAATTGCTGGATATCTTCATAGTCATTGACGCCGTATCAAGAGCAAAGAAAAACAACACGATAAAACTATCCGCACCGAAGACAGGCTCCAAAATTCTGATAGATGGATTCTTAGGGGAAAAAACTTCTACAGCTTAACCGACAGGATAATTAGCCAGAACATTTTGATGGTGCTTCTTGTTATTGCTAGTATGGTCAACCCACTTGATTTTCTTTGAAGAATACGCATCGCCTTCAGCTTCATAGGTGTACTCACAACATAAGATATGTCAATATGGCAACTCGTGAGGTTGCTTACCGATATAATCCGGCTCGTGAAGCTCGGCGAACCTAACCGCTGCAATGGTTTCGTGCGACTCCAGAAAGGCTTTACAAGCTCGGTGCATACCATCCATGACTCTACCCTCCGGGCAAAGTATAATTGGATAAGAAAGGTCCGCCTCATATATTTGTTTAGCGTGCTTCGCGATATCAACAGTCGTCGGTGGCTCACCAACCCTGAACCAATAATTTTCATTTAATTCTTGAACTTCACTTAGTGGCACTTCAATTACTTCGAAATCCTTCGACAGATCGATTAACTTCAACACATCCCATGCGAGCAATCCAGATGTCGATTCTCTAAAATGATACTGCTGATGTATTTCCATTGATTTATCCTGACGTCTAAGTGACAAGCAATCGTTTCTTCATCCCGACCAAACCTCCGTCCGCTGATAAAACTGCGACCATGCAAACCAGAATGCCTGATGACTGACCAAAGGCGTTCCGTTCACATCAACCGCTTTAATTCCTCCCGCATCAAGTACCAGTTTTGTATTGTCAAAAACAATCTCCTGCCCTGCTTGTAACGCAAGGAAAGCAGCGCCTCGTGGAAAAGCCACGGGTACGCCCGACGCTGTAATCGCGCCAATAACATCTGTGCTGACAGGTAGCCTGGGGTCCACATCGCCGATAGGGAAAATCGGCCCATGGGCATCACGCGTGTTCCGCAAGTCGAAATCCTTGCCTAGATCCAAAGCCTCAGCCAACACGGTCGTGTCGGGATAGGTCGCTTTCCAGGTTCCCCACTCGGTGGTGATTACGGTGGTTGGTTCGAGTTCCAATTTGATATCTGCCAGTGCTCCGGTAACGGCTCGACCGAGAAACGTATCAAAGATAGAATGGGTTCGGATGTCATACATCACTTTGTTCGAGCGGATCAAAAGACCCGAAGTTCGCAGGATCGGACGCTCAACACCGTCAGGCATCCTGTCAGTAAAGTAAGCCTGCGCCGCACCACAGAGGGTGCAGTAAGGAATGCCTAGTTGACGCCCACCCAAGGTGTCATTCACCAACTCTCGCACCTCCATGATACGGCGCGGGTAAGCGCGGTATTCTCCATTTATCGCGATACCAAAGATGATATCGTCATCATCAAGCCATGTGGCATCCTCCGCTGACGTCACCTCCGGATTGTCCACAGCCGGAATACAGCTACAGGGCGAATCTGTCGCCCCATAAGGTCGCGCATCAATCGGCACACCACCCCAGGAGACCATACGCCAATCAATCACACCATCGACAAACAGCGCCTCCCATCCATGAACGGCATTCGTAAAAATTGCTCGCTTAGTATCGAGGTAGTCCGGGTAGGCAGGAATGTCCCACGCAATCAGATGATCAGTAATCTCGTTCCAGCGGTTCTCGGTTTCATCATCAAACTCAATCCCCAGTAATCGTGCCCCTGCATCAGCCAGCTCATCATATAACTCGCGCTGCCAGGTAAAACGTAGCAGATCACTGATCAACCAAACAACGCGCGGGTCTTTCGCGGCAACCAGAGTTGCCAACGCCGTGGAATTCGGCTGCCCCCAACTCGATCGCGAGACAGAACCGATCGGTGCGGCTGCATCAGCAAACGCAGTATTAACCGCCTTTGCCAAATGAGTTGGTAAAGGGCCTGCGGGAACAGATGGAGGCCTGCCGAACTCCTCGATCACATAATCGGGCAGTTTCGTATGCTCATCAGCTATTAGCGGCAAAGTCCAAAGAAGGGTTATCAGGAACAGCAAGCGCCTGGATGGAGATAAAAACATCGATTTACCTCTACTTAAAATTGAGCAATTTCACCAAAATATTTCTAGATACAGTTATCACAATATCTTCGGTACCGATACTTCAATTCAGAGTTTACGTCCATTTAAGATAAGCCAATAGCGTGGCATATGAAAAGCAGAAAAGCGTTTCATCACTGGATTCTGTGAAGATCTAAATTCAAAAAGCGGTTTCAAATCCCAAGTGCAACAGTAGGGTGTAGTCCAAAGGCTACCTGATTCGGTGTTTTCATTTCAAGACATTTTCTTGATCGATTGATTGTTAAGATATCGTTCAACACGTCTCAAATCCACATGCAATGGCATTCAACGTCCTTGCAGAAATTCAATCGCGAGGTTCGTCGACTAACGAACCGCGACTGGGGTGTATCGATGCGCTGCCAGATTATCAGGCTCAGCCAATATCTCCGTGGTTGGATAAACTATTTCGGTATCGATAACCGATATAACCAGTGTGTCGAACTCGATCATTGGATTCGGCGACGTTTACGAATAGCTTACTGGCGACAGTGGCGTTTTCTACGTACCAAAATAGGAAAACTGATCGCTCTGGACGTTACTATTGAAACATGCTGTTGCATGTGACCACACAAGCAAAGGAACCTTGTCGTAGTTCCAAGACCCCGGGCATTCAGCAAGCGTTATCTGACGCTTATCTGAAAGCTGAAGGCTTGTTCTCTCTACGCCAAGGGTGGATATCACTTCACCATTCAGCATTAATCGCCCTGTGCGGACCAGCATGCAGGGCGTTGTGGGAGCCGATGTAATAATCGCCACTTTTTGTATCGAAAACAAATTGCCACTTCTTTACTCAGACAAGGATTTCAAACCTTTCGTAAAACACCTACAATTGGCAGAGGCCTAATACACATAACGCGAAGTTCAGTGGCGGTGTATGCGATGGCCGTTTGTGTGAAAAAATGTGAGCTCGCGAGCTGCACATAAACGTACAACGCGTCCAGTGGCAACTTTTCGTTAGGTGCTTATTCTACAAGCTCCATAAGTACAGACACCTTCTTGAAACCAGCTTTCTCATAGGCTCGTATAGCTGAAGTATTATCAGAGTAAACGTTTAAGTGAAAATGTCGTAGACCTTTCGCTAATCCCCACTCTTTCAATGCTTCAACTATGCTACGACCAATTGAATTTCCCCGATAGGTCGGCTCCAGGTAAATGAAGCCTAAATAACAATGATTCTCATGTATATGACAGGACCTCGATTGCCTGATTTGAGCATAACCAGAACCAATAATATCAAAACCCGATTCAACCACAATCAAATGTGATTGCGCGCTAGTTATAAGATTTGGGATATCGTAGTACGAAACATCTTCTTCTTTTAGAAATGAATCATAAGGGCGTTCAGATTCAACGATATTTTGTTCCAACTCAAGCAATCTGGGTAGATCTTCAATCGAAGCAGCTCTAATGATAGTTTCTGTCATAATTTTATCTGTTCAATACTCCATTTTTCACCTAACGCCGGCTTCAGTGGCGCAGCGTGCGGAGGCCAAATTGCCATATATAATGTAGCGTAGCGGAATGGCAATTTGGACACCGCTTGCTGCGTCTGCTATGCAAGCCTTTGTAGGCTTGTTCTTATTGTTTTACTGCGATAGTACCTGCAGCACCCGCCATTGCTCCTGCGGCAGTACGATTCAACCATAGTAAGAGTCCCGTCCTAAAAATATCAAACCTTGCTGCATAACGCCTTTCTCAGTCGAAAAAATGCGAACGCAAGCGATTAATTCTTCCGATGAAGCAACTTGTTATGCGCGTTACCCCGCTCTAGCACCGTTCGGCGTTTCTGTTTCCGGACAAGCAAGGCATGGTTGTAATTTGTCTTCGTAACCGATATCAAATAACATGCCTTGAGATATTTCACCAGCCATTTTTCTCTCTGGCAAATTCACTACAAACAGAGCTTGCTTACCTTTGATTTCTTTTGGATTTTCACGCTCTTGTTTGATACCAGCCAAAATCGAACGGCTATGATCACCAAAATCGACCACCAATTTCATAAGTTTGTCCGATTTAGCGACTTCGTTAACCTCTATGATCCTACCTACGCGAATATCAATTTTCGCAAAATCATCGAATGTAATCTCATCTTTTATTGGTGCTTGATTCATATGTAAATCCTAAAATTAATCTGAACGCTTAACAGCGCACTTAAACAGAAAACCGTTTATATGTATCTAAACATGCAACACCAC
>CAYUZB010000101.1:0-13848 GCA_964449565.1 uncultured Granulosicoccaceae bacterium
CTACAATGTGCAATGTGCATGCATACATGATAATTATTCGTTATAAAATGCATATACCATGCATGTTTTCCCATATTTTCGCACAAATAACCCATGAATACGACTGACACCAGGATCCTCACCGCCTTGCAACGCGATGGCCGTCTGAGCAACCAGGAACTTGCCGAGCAAATTGGCCTATCTGCCTCCCAGTGTTCGCGACGCCGTACGGCCCTTGAGCAATCCGGCATCATCGAGGGTTATCGGGCAAAACTGTCAGCCACTGCACTGGGACTCGATCTTGTTGCCTTTGTCGAGATATCCCTGTCTCGCCACTCACCGGAGCTCGGGCGCGCTTTGGGTGAATTGCTGGATTCATTACCCGAGGTTCAAGAGGCTCACGCCTTGACCGGCGACGCAGATTACCTGGTCAAACTGATCGTGCCAGATCTCAAGAGCCTGTCGCACATTCTCAACGACGTACTGCTCGGTCACGAGTCAATCATGAAAGTCAAATCATCGGTTGCGCTGACAACCTTGAAAGATACTGATGCACTTCCACTGTCTTGATTTGTCGAGACAAGCCCAGGCAACCGGAACGGCGACGGAATTACAGATGGATCCGCGACATCAATTGACACTGATACCGATGGTTCGCCCTGTCATATGAATCCGGATTCGTACAATCATGGGTAGCTGACACGCTGTTACGAGGTGCCATCGTGAACCTTGTTAACGTATATAGTTTGGCTTGAGTCGAAGACGTGGAGCTTCCCCGACATTCAGATGTGCCATCAATCGCTTGTAGATGAATCCTGAGATAGCAAAAATCACGAGCGTAATCGCCAGAAAGTAAGCACCTGCCACCGAGAAATGCAGAAATACGTTGTAATCACGCTCGAACAATTCACCGGCCTTGTTCATCAAGTCCTTTTGCTCATTGATCACCGGTAACGTGAAATACACCAGGGCGGTGGCATGAAACAGGAAGACAACCTCATTGGTATAAGCCGGCCAGGCAAGGCGCAGCATGTTTGGCCAGGTAACGGTCTTGAATCGTTGCCAGCTATTCATTCCAACGGCCTTCGCAGCTTCAATCTCACCCAGAGGCACTGATCGCATTGCTCCATAGAAAATTTCAGCAGCATAAGCGCTGGTATTGAGGACCAGTACCAAGGGCCCGATGAACAAGGGATGCATGACCACATGATCGATTCCCAGCGGCTTCCAGTGGCTTAAATTGAAGGCCAACATAAGGGAATAGAACATGAAAAATTGAATGAACAACGGGGAACCCCGGAACGCATAAATATAGACTCGAGCGATGCGAGAAACCCAGCGAGTTCGACTGTTCTTCATCGCAGCGAGAATAACTGCCAAAGGAAAACCAATAGGAATGGAAGCCAAAGCAAAGTAGATGTTAAACAAGGCCGGCTTGAACAGGGTTACGATATCCTGCAACACTGCATCAATGGAGAACCAGTCCATCAAGTGTCCTCCCGATCAAGTGCCATGCCACGACTGGCTCGTCGCTGCAACCATTCGAACACGCGTTCAGAGATGACGGTCAACAAGATGTAAAAAAGAAACAACACAAAGTAGTATCGCCAACGCCAGTCGGGGTGAACCATACCCACTCGGGCGAGATAGTTTGGCGCGCCAAGACGATCAGCCCACTGCACGATGTCAGCGATCTGAAGCAATGAAAGAAACGATGTTGCTTTGAGAAGCAGCATCCAGACATTCGACAGCCCTGGCAAGGCATACACCCACATCTGCCTGACATGAAAATGCCAGAAGACCTGACGACTGTTGAAACCATAAGCACGGGCCGCTTCGAGCTGCCCTTTTGGTACCGCATTCATGGCGCCATGCACGACATTGGCCGCGAAGGCACCATAGACAATACCCAGCGATACACAAGCCATTACAAAGTATTCAAACGTACTGAGATACCATTGTGCAGCCTGACACGGTGGCCAGGCAGATGCATTAGCCAGTTCATCCGGCGTACACAGATGGCGTGACATGATCAATTCGACCAATTGCTCAAACGCCAGCGGGAAGAACAAGAAGAACAGTACATCCGGGATACCACGCACCATCGTCGTGTAGATGGTGCCGATCCAGCGCAGTGGTGCAAAACCAGAACGTCTCGCCGCAGCGCCGAGCACACCAAATAGAACCGCCAACATGGCGCCGAAGATCGCAGCAAAAATGGTATAGCGAACGCTGGCATACCAGGCAAGGTGCTTGCCGTTGGTCAGGTAGTTGGTCCACTTGTCCCAATCGATGGACGCCAGTTCAGCGAACCATTGCGTAACCGTTTCAATCAGCACTAAAGCACACTCTTTAGAAACTGGCGACAACGTGGTGATGTGGGATTCCCGAATACCTGCTCCGGGCTGCCATCTTCCTCAATGCCCCCGTTATGCAAGAACAAGGTTCGGTTGGAAACCTCGCGCGCAAAGCCCATCTCGTGGGTAACCACGATCATCGTGCGTCCTTCACGTGCCAGATCGCGCATGACTTTCAGCACTTCACCGACAAGCTCCGGATCAAGCGCGGAGGTCGGCTCATCGAAAAGCAATACGCGCGGCTCCATGGCAAGTGCACGTGCAATGGCGACCCGCTGTTGCTGTCCACCTGATAGCTGAACCGGGAAAGCATCAGCCTTGTCAGCGATCCCTACCTTTTCGAGCAGACTACGGGCATGATCTTCGGCGGCTTGTTTCTCGGTGCCCAATACTCGCTTCGGCCCTTCGGTGACATTGTCGAGCACTGATAAATGCGACCACAAATTGAAACTTTGGAAGACGAATCCAAGTTTGCTGCGCAGTCGTTCGATGGTTCGCTGATCAGACTTCGACAACTTCTTGCCAGGTTTGACGTTCACCTCGTTCGAGCCAAGCACTATGCGCCCTTCGTCGGGAGTTTCCAGAAAATTGATGCAACGCAGAAAAGTGCTTTTTCCAGAACCAGAACTGCCGATGATCGAGATCACCTCGCCTTCATTGGCGGTAACACTCAAACCACGTAAAACCTCAAGATCGCCGAAGCGTTTGTGAATATTTTCGGCGATAAGCGCAGCAGACATGAACTTTCTTCGAATCGGTTGGACAGCACAAAGATAGTACCAAAGGCAGCCACACTTTCCTCAATCGTTATCATTTACTCCTGCCCCTGCACCAAGAATTCGTGATTTCTCCGTGGCTGGTGCATAGGTCCGGTGGGCAAACCGGTCCAAAGTTGACCATATTGAGCTTGTTGCTGATGCTCGGGATCTTCGATTTCGCCAAGGTTCAAAAGAGGGCCGCCGACTATCGGGATTGATCGTGATAAAAATATTATCTGAAGAGACCAATAAAGATTCCTGATCCGATTTTGGCGAAGGCGTAATCCATAGATGTTCGCCATCAGTGATCACCTGCAGGTCCCCAAAGTTGCACTCGATGAGAACATTCGATGCCTCGGCGAGCACAGCGGCAAACGGCAATATCAACAGAGGATACATGACGTTTTGCAGCGTAAGACCATCATCCCGCTGTGACTTGGGGATCCCGCCATCACTTAAGGCTAGACCGCTCAGAA
This sequence comes from uncultured Granulosicoccaceae bacterium, assembly GCA_964449565.1. GTDB lineage: Bacteria > Pseudomonadota > Gammaproteobacteria > Granulosicoccales > Granulosicoccaceae > Granulosicoccus. Next base: position 3,571 of record CAYUZB010000101.1, read on the forward strand.
TCGGGCACAACTGCCCTTCGCTCGCCGTCCATGTTCCTGAAAGCCCTTGCGGTCTCAGGCCGGTTTCGATCGAGGTGGTCGCTGAGACTTGCGCATAATGCTCATCGATATGCTGGCATAAGCTGGCGAGCAGAATCAGGCCTGGAAAGTCGCGTTGTTCGAGCCAGCCGATGGCCCAGCTCACATCTTCCGCAATGCCCCAACTGTAGCCCAGCCCTCGAATCGCAAGCTTGGCGCGTACGGTGATCTCGCCGATCGAGAAATCATCTGGTTTGCCGGGCATACAACCATCCTGACAACAGGTAGCAAAATGCGCCATGGTACTCGACTGGAGACTGGAGCAGTAGGACCAGTCGATTGATTTTTAAGGGCTGAGCAGCGATCATCGTAACTTCCAACGTCAATCCTTACGCGAGATCCTTGACTGCCATGAATCCGCAACATCTGAAACTACAAGCTGGTGATGCACCATTTTGTAGCGATCCTTCGCAGTCGTTTACCTTGCCGGCACGATTCTATCTCGACGATGAAATCTATCATCGCGAGCAAGAGTCGATCTTCTTTCGCAACTGGTGGTATTCAGGCCACGTCAGTCAGTTGCAGCGCGCCGGTGATTACATCACAACAGAGATTGGCAACCAGAGTGTTTTCATTGTGCGCGACCGACAGGATGAACTGCGCGCCTTTTACAATGTCTGCCAGCATCGAGGCCATGAGTTGGTCAATGGATCGGGGCATTCCAGCGTCATTGTCTGTCCCTATCACGCCTGGTCCTATGATCTCGATGGCAGCTTGCGCGCTGCCCGCAATTCAGAGAATGTTGACGGTTTCAAAAAATGTGATTTCTCATTGAAGCCCGTGCAGGTAGAAAATTTCTGCGGCCTCTTGTTCATCAACCTTGATCTTGACGCCACACCTTTGTCTGAACAAGCGGCTTGCCTTGAACAGGAAATACGAGCTTATTGTCCGAGTGTTGATGATCTCGCATTCGCACAACGCGACACCTACCAGGTAAAAAGTAACTGGAAAGTGATGATCGATAATTTTCTTGAATGCTATCACTGCCATCCGGCCCACAAGGACTTTGTCGATCTTGTCGACATGAAGAGCTATCGCTCGGTAGCCAAGGGCATTTACTCAAGCCATGTATCAAACGCCGTGAAGTCAACTGACAACAAGGCATTCAAATTCGAAAAAGGCGATGTGGATTTTGGCTATGCCGGATGGTACTTGTGGCCAAATTTGACCATCTGGGCCTATCCAGGCGATGCCAATTTATCAGTCCTGCAAATGATTCCCGATGGTGCAGGTAACACGATCGAGTATCAAGATTGGTTTGTTCAGGGTGGATCCCCGAGCCCACAATTAAAGGAAGCGATGGATTATCAGAAGGACATCCTGCAACCGGAAGACATCGGTTTGTGCGAAAGCGTCCAGCGTGGACTTAATTCCCGTGGCTACAATCAGGGACGCTTCATCGTCGATCAACAGCGGACCGAACTCTCTGAACATGCCGTCCATCATTTTCAGGAAATGGTCGCCAGAGCGCTGGATGCTGAACTTGAATAGATGGATTTCTTAGTGTCTATCCAGTACCGGATACGGCCAGAACTCGGCGTCTTCCTGGTCAAGTTCTTCAGGATACGGCGCATCAGCGAACATACGTATCCGTACCCATCGATCCGATCGCGGATCAAAATGAATGGCGCCGAAGAACGACAACTTGCAACGCAACATATCTATCGGCAAAAGAGACTTGTCAATCGTATTGTCGCGAATTTCTCCATAGGGAAGTGTCGATACCTGCTGCACTCGCCTGACCGACGCACGGTGTTCCGGGTGTTCAAGTAAAAATTCGGCAATGCGCGTGTCTTCGTCAAGCAATTTCAGTGCATCGTACAGACGAATCGCGTCTCGGGCAGGCGCTAATGGTTGCTCGTAGTCAGCGACAGGTTCCTCATGACGTTCACCAAGACGCGGCTCCAATTTTTCTTCAGAGACATACCAGGCTCGCGCATTGGCATCGGAAGATTGCCAATCAAGCGAACGAGCCCAAGCATAAGTTTCATGTATCTTCAGCCGGATTTCGGCAACACTCATTGCACCATCGATGACAGCAACTTTTGTCATTTCGCTAGACATACAAGTGACAAATCCATCAATCAAACGGCCATAGGGTTCCAGCATCAAAGAAACAATGCACTCCTGCCCTTCAAGGCTCAAGTTCGATTCGACAAAACGGTACAGGTGATCCCACGAGTTGTTTTCACCAAGCGGGTTTTCATTCAGATACTCTTTGACAACTTGCAAATCATCGCGATAGCCTGCAATACGCAATTGTTGGCCATCGTGATCCGTATACCAGTGTTCCGCTGACAACATCACCCGCTGCAACAAATTTTCGAACAGTAAACGTTCAGACTCCGTTATGACTGGCAAAGCTCTGACCTGAGCCAGAGCCTCTTCACGGGCACATATCCAATTGCTAAACAAATGGGGATGATTAAGAATAAATGGCGCCATACCGAGACCAGTAGAGTTTCCAATGCCGAGCATACGCGCGATATCTGGGTCGAGCGCAATTGTCTTGTCACCACCCTTGACGTTTGCTACATGCTGTACAAGATCTCGCACAAAGCTGCGAATCAGATAAACTGATAACATTTCGACCTGAAACGGCGGTTTGCACTCTTCTCGGTCGGCGATTTCAGATCGATCGACCGCGCCAAATTTACCCGACCCGTATACAGCGGTCGTACGCATCAGATAACCCACTTTTCGAACTTCTTCAAGATCAGGTTGCCGACCCTTGGCGAGTGATTCGACGACATGTGTCCACAGCCGGACCGAACGGTTGGCACGAGACAAAGTGAGTTCACTGCGGGATAAACGACCGGCTTCCTGATAAGGCACATTCTTAGATAAACGTTGTATATCGTGACGGGTTGGAACTCCATCGAACAAGGCGAAGGTTGCATCCCATGCATCAGCGATGACCCGATCAGAACGTTTCTCGTCAGGCAGATCGTGGCTGAACGCAATCAGGGAGTAACTCCGGCTCGGCCCATGAGCCGTGTATACCGCATGACCAATTCCCTTGTCATCGATTTCAAAAGCACTTTGTTCGAAGCGCCAGGCTTGATTTTTCAATTGCCTGGTCAGCACACGCATGAACGACAGGCGACTTTGATGAAACGCGCCCAGACGCGACAAGCGCATGACGAGTGAAGGGCAACGCCGTGAAGCCGTTTGCTTGCTGTCAGTTAGTGCGGCCATTCACTCATGTATTTCAGGGGTGAAATTGTTCTTATAGAAGCGATACCAGTTGTCACCCATTACCGCAGCTATCTCGTCAGTATGCATGCCCACCGATATCAGGCCTTGCTCGATCGAACCGAAGTCACGGTTGTCCCTGAACCAGGCGGGCATTGGCGGGAAACCTGGCGCGCTGGCTGAGCCTTCGCCATAGTCCTTTTCCTTGGTCCAGCGCCCTACCCGCATCCATTCCACGACAGAGTCTGGTTGGTCCTGACACAAATCGCTACCTAGTCCGATGTTTTCGATACCAAAACGTTCAGCGGTGCCTGCGATCATCTGGCAAAAGCTTGACAGGCTGCAGTCTGACTTATCTTTCAAATGATGTGGATACAGGGAAAAACCAATCATGCCACCGTTTTCCGTTACTGCTCTTATCACATCATCGCGTTTGTTTCTCAACGCCGGCATCCAGTTATATGGATTGGCGTGCGTGATAGCTATTGGTCGTGTTGATATATCGGCAGCTTCAATCGTTGATCGATCTGCCGAATGGCTCATGTCCACGACCAGGCCCACACGATTCATTTCCTTGATCACGGACTTGCCCATGCGGGTGATGCCGGTGTCATTCTGTTCATAACATCCGGTCGCCAGCAAAGACTGATTGTTGTAGCTCAGCTGCATGAAGCGCGCACCCAGGGTGTGGACAATTTCGACCAGTCCGATATCGTCTTCAATCGGACTCGGGTTCTGGAAACCAAAAAAAATTGCCGTACGATTACTGTCTCGCGCCTTGTCAACATCGCTGGCCCACTCACCTTTCATGATGAGGTCTGGATACTGTTCAAACCAACGGTTCCATTGTTCGAAATTCAAAACCGTTTCGCGAAAATTTTCATGGTAAGCAATAGTCACGTGAATTGCGTCCACGCCACCTTCGCGCATCTGTCTGAATATCTTTTCAGACCAGTTCGCATATTGAAGGTTATCGATAAGCATCAGTTCAGCGTCACCAATTTTCCAGGGTTCATCAAGTTACGCGGATCAAGGGTGCGCTTAATATCTCCCATAACGGCGTATGCGTCTCCATGCTCTTGTAACATGTATTTTTTCTTGCCCAGACCAACCCCGTGTTCACCGGTTACCGTCCCACCCAGTGACAGAGCAAGCTCATTGATGCTGCCACTTAAAGCGATAGCGCCATCAAGCTCATCCTGTTTTTCAGGATCGACAAGAATGGACAAATGAAAATTGCCATCACCGACATGTCCTACTAGAGGTGCGATCAACCCCGAGCTATCGATGCAAGCCTTTGTATGCGAGATGCACTCAGCCAACGCTGATATGGGCACACAACAATCGGTCACATAACCTTCGGCCCCTGGTCGCAGTGCTTTCGCGGCGTAGAAGGCCTGATGACGTGCATGCCACAGGCGGTTTCGGTCTTCTTCATGGCTCGCCCATTGAAAACCGGAACCACCGAAATCATCGGCGATTTCTCGAAACTGTGCAGCTTGTTCGGCCACAGAGGCATCAGTCCCATGAAACTCGATAAAGAGATGTGGTTGCTCGGGCAGGTTCATGTCACTACTGTGCAGATTCATGCCCTTCATCATCACGTCATCCAATAGTTCGATTCGCGCCATTGGCAAGCCTGATTGAATGGCAAGAATGACCGCTTGCACGGCGTTGTCGATCGTACCGAATGCACAGGTTGCCGCAGCCTGCGCTTCCGGCTGCCCGGCAAGCTTTAGCGTGATTTCAGTAATAACGCCAAGCGTACCTTCGGAACCAACAAAGAGATGGGTCAAGTCATAGCCTGCCGATGATTTTCGCGCACGTGTGCCGGTTCTGATGATGCGCCCATCAGCGAGAACGACTTCAAGTGCTAGAACATTTTCACGCATCGTACCGTAACGCACTGCATTGGTACCTGAAGCCCGAGTAGCGCTCATACCGCCGATGGTTGCATCAGCACCTGGATCTACTGTGAACATTAGACCCGTGGCCCGAAGCTCGGTATTCAATTGCTTACGCGTCACTCCTGGCTGCACTACGGCGTCCAGATCCTCTTCGTGAACATGAAGGATCTTGTTCATTCGGGAGGTATCAATCGAAATACCACCATGCACCGGAATCACATGACCTTCAAGTGAGGTCCCGACACCAAAGGGGATCATCGGGCAATGGCTTTGCGCACAAATAGTGACGATGCGGGCCACTTCCTCGGTTGATTCAGGAAAGACGACGGCATCAGGAAGTACCGCCGGCATGTGCGCCTCATCGCTGGCATGAAGTTCACGAACTGACACGCCCGTTGACAATCGCTCACCAAAGTACGATTGGAGTTCGGTGATCGCTTTGGCATTATCTGCGGACGTCATAAGAAAAGCTGTTGATGGGCCAGACTTGATACTATCAAATACGCGATACGGATTAGCTCGAATCGTTGGAAGTTTGACAGCAGACTGCGACCCCCTCGCCAGTTAAATCCAGAAACCCGTTTTTCAAGCAGGAATACCAGCCATGTCCGATCCACACCTTGATTCGATGATGAACAATCTGTATTGGTGGGGAATACCGACGCTGTTCCGCTGTAAGCACGAACCACTGAACCGACAAGACATTGTACTGGCCGGTGTACCGCACTCGACAGGTAATGGCACAACTGAACGCGACCAACATCTTGGGCCTCGCGCAGTACGTAATGTATCGTCAGTACTCAGACGTGTACATAACGGGTTCAAAATTGATCCTTGGAGTGCGGCCAGCATCGCGGACATTGGCGATGTTCCTTTCCCCAAAGCGAACGATAACGAAGATTGTATAGAACAGATAAGCAAATACTACCGAGCTGTCGACAAAGCCGGTGCCCGGCCTGTTTCTGTTGGTGGTGACCATTCAATTACCGGCGGCATTGTGCAAGCACTTGGCAAGGGCAAGATCTGCGATGGCGAGCCTGTTTGTTTTTTGCATCTCGATGCACACACTGATGTATTTACCAAGGTTGATCATTTTCTCGGGGCAAAAAAATCTGCGGCGCATTGGGGAGCCTACCTTGCTGATCAAGGTCAGGTTGATCCAAGTCATTCAATGCAAATCGGTTTACGTGGGCATGCCCGTACCCTTGACTGGCTGGAGCCCTCTTATGAGTACGGCTACAACGTCGTCACGATGAAAGAATTCAGGCGTCGTGGTATTGAGGATGTCGTCGCACAAACCAGACAGGTTCTACAGAACAAACCCGTTTACATAACATTTGATCTTGATTGTCTGGACCCAACTATCGCCCCTGCCGTCTCGAACATCGAACCAGGTGAGAAGGGATTTGACATCGATGAAGCGGTGTCACTTCTGCACGCAGTCCGCGGCTTGAACATTGTAGGTGCCGACATCGTCTGCATGATGCCAACCAAAGACAGCCCGAATCAAATTACTGCACTGACGGCTTCTGCGATCATGTTCGAAATCATTTCGATGATGGCGGAAAATGTCACGACATCAACAAGCGGTTAGCGATCATCGAATACCAATTGCGCGTTGTAAAGCCTCGTTGTACCGCACACCTAGTTCACGGTAAGCTGTGGCTCCAAAGTGGATGCAGGAATTATCCCCACAAGGGTAAGCTGGGGGAACCAGATCATCCGCGTTGACAGTGGCGGCAAAAGGAATCAAGTTCGGGAAATTGCGATGTGCATCGTCAACGCGTTGTTTGATATCGCCAAAGAAGGAAAAACTGGCACGTTCATCATCGCCGCGCGACATCGTACCGACAATAAAAGGTATTGGCGCTTGGGAACCTCGAGCTGCCTCACCGCGAATATCCACCATGGCTTCACGTCGAAGACGTTCAGCAAGCTTGATCAAGTTGCCCTCATAGCGCTCCGCACAAATCTGATTGCCAGAGTCAGCTTCTCCTTGATGCCACAGAATGCCTCGCAAGACACCACCGGTATCTCTCAAGGTCATGTTAAGTCGTGTCAACGCTCGTTCGACCAACAAACTCCCACCTAGCAGTGGCTCATCAGACAATTCAGCATTCCACGACAAGGGGGCATCTTCGTTTCCACAAAAGCCGGTCGCACCCCAGGCAGCCGGCACAAGGTAGATATCTTGTGTGGTGTTAACAAGCGCTGCTTTTGCAAACGATAAACCCAGCCCGATATGGGTGCCGCCCTTTTGCGGTTGATCGGCAAAGAATGGCTCATGCAGAGGGTCTTCTGCAGTAATGAATCTTGGTAACATGGCAGTAAAAGATTCATCGGTAAATAGCTCATCGCGATTGAACAAACCACGATTGTTCTGCCGCACGTTCAATTGCCGAATACGAGGTTCGCGTGCATCGAGACCACCGGGGGAAAAGTCGCGTGCATCTCGCTCACTACTACCGACCATATTACTCTGCCCGATGAGGAGATAAACATCAGGCGCGGATACAGGTTTTACGTCAAATTCAAAAGGTAGTTCAAAACTGTCCACCCCATCGCTGGCGCGAACAACAAAGGAGCGTTGATGAAATTTGATTGGTGCAATAGTCACCTCCAGCTCTGCACGCCAAGATGTATAGCTTTCATCACCGACCAGATCAGAATCTTCCAATACATTGACCAGATTCTCCATCGCGCCATCGGAAGTTGCCACAACACTGATGCTCACCGGCCGCACATGCCCATCGAAGCGGTTCACATGAATAGGCACTATAACGCCACTTTCATTGGCTTCCAACAATTCAAAACGCGTGGCGTCGAGGCGAAGCTCGAAGAAGCCCAAGCTTAACGGATCAATGACTGGTTCTGGTTCGGGTTCGGGTTCGGGTTCGGGTTCGGGTTCGGGTTCGGGTTCGGGTTCGGGTTCTGACTCCGGCTCCAATCCAGAACCTGACACGGACCCAGACCCGGACCCGGACTCCGTTCCAGTTTGATCCTCGAATTGCGGCTCAACTGCCGGCTGCGTAATTTCTTCCGAATCGAAATTTGCGTCGACAGGCACATCGGGCTGACTGTCCTTGCATGACACCAACATCAAGCACAGAACAGCAACAATGGCTTTCACGAATTGATTTGCTCAGGTTTTGGTTCTCGCCGGACTGCGGCGTGCTGAAGATGATAGTCAAAGTCGCCTATTCAAATAGCCAGGCGGTTCAATTTTTTACCGTGATTTACTCTTTCGACAATGGCGGTGGTGGATCTTTTCGCCCGCTGTACTCAGATCCTATTGACTATAGTTGAACGCGACAGGAGTAATCGTCCTAATCAGGGAATTAGCGCATTATTCTGCAATATCCAGCATGACACCTGTGAACGCACGCTTAGCTCCGGCAGACGAGCCCGGCTCCGGCGGACAATAATGCTTGTGTCGCAGCCGCTCCGCCTTGCAGAACATCGGGGGTTTTGAGCGATTGCTCTCTCATCTGGTCGGGTGGTCGGTAATTTTGTCCGACGCCTGTTATTTTTTACTTTTACCAGGCTTCACTACATCAACCGCAGTGCCGACGACGTCTGTCGCGATATCGACAGTTCCCACCACCACATCTTTGGTCACACTGACTGCTGTTCCAACGACGCAACCACCACAGAGGAGAGACAGCAGGAAAACCTGCGAGAGTTTCAAGATTCGTTTATTCACTTTCAATTCCTATCGAGGCTAACACTGGTCTAGTTTGCAGGGTGCCACTAGTCTACCAACCCAGTATATTCATGAATTTAGACTAATCCGACTCGCATCGAGATATTTCCAGCCAGTAATTCACGATTATTTTCCTTCCAAATCAGTTGTTTAAAAATACTCAAACGAAACAAACTGATCCTCTGGCTCAGTTTGTCCGAGATTCGATGTTTGTTTTTCTGTCATTACGCGCAAACAAGGAAGTGACTATCTAACGGTTAACTACGATTGCCAGACGGATACATACCGACACTCACTCCAATGATCGAGAACAATAAACAAGTAGTTTAATTCGTAAAAAAATTCATACTGAATTCATATAGAAAAAGGTTCGATAGAACCGCGAATAAAAAAAGTGTGATGAGTTAAACAAATTAGGACGGCGTGACAATTACTGCTGATGGACAGTACCAAAACTTCAACTATCTCAATCCAAAAATGATATACAGCCGTAAGACTGAATCGCCTATAAAAATAGTATTTTTCGTTAAATTCCAACATGCACTCAAGTGCGTTGTTCATCATTAATCATGTATGGATCTTAATGAATTAAGCCGTGTTTTTACCTCGGCATACATCGTCATATGACATACACTTTCTGTCGCTGAAACAAATCGGAAAAATGAATTTTTCGATCAGACAAAATTTACGCCCCTTCGTTGGGGCTTTATTTTGAGCACGATCAACTAATTCGAGAATTCAACTGAAACACTAGGTAAATCATGCTACTCAGATCCATCGTCTTACTCGTATCTGTATTTTGCTTCGTCTCTTCTGCTCTCGCGATCGACCCACCCAATAACCCGCGAGGAACTGAAACCAGCCCTGGCGTCGTCAAATGGGAGTGGGACTGGCCCAACGGGGCCAGCCGTTTCGACGTAACCGTCGACGGCAACTACGTCGGGCAAACCACCAGCAATTCATATGAAAGTCGCGATCTTTGGGTAGGTGATCATTCAATGACCGTCAGGGCGATTGACGGTAACTGGCAATATTCAACACAATCCGTCACTGCCAGAATGCAGGTCACCGGATCGTCGGGATCTACCAGTAGCAACAATGATAATAATGGCGGCAACAATGGTACTTCGAGCAATCCAGTAAACAGCGGTTCTTCCGGTGGTCAGGTTCGCGGCCAGGTCACGGGCGCAGGTACCATTCAATGGGAGTGGGATTGGCCGAGCAATGCCGTTCGATTTGATGTCATCGTCGACTACATCAATGTCGGCCAGTTGACCACTAACAACTTTCTCAGTGAAAACCTGAGCGACGGAGATCACATGATCATCGTCAAGGCAATCGACGCCAATTGGAATTACTTCTGGGAATCAGAGCCATTCACAGTAAGTCTTTCAA
>CAYUZB010000102.1:0-13298 GCA_964449565.1 uncultured Granulosicoccaceae bacterium
TCATTCAGGAATGAATGCCATGTCAGATACCAAAACTCGCACTCGCCAATTGTCGAGTAATGAGCGAGACAAGTATCTTGAATGCCTGAAGACTCAGTCGGTTCGGCTGAATCGCAGACCTTTCTACGTGGCGCGTGTCAATCAGTTCCTGGCAGCGATCGAAGATCGCGATCCCAGCACACTAGATAAACAGGTACTTGCCAAATTTTTCGCATCAATGGATAACGCCAAGCAAATGCAGGACTGGCAATTTGCGGAGCTGATCAATGCTGTTCGCATTTACCTTCTTGAATATCTTAAGTCGAACTCGGCTGCAAGCTTTGACTGGGCCTATTGGAACCATTCTGCGCGAACTCTGAAAGCGGATCACGCGACTACTGCACGGGAGTTTCGGCCTGAGGAACTTGTGTGGCAGAAGATTCAAAAAAGTACGGGTGGGCTATCGGATATTCGGCGTGAACATGAAGATCTGATCGTGCGCCTGGTCACCGAGATCCGAGCGCGGGGTTACGCGTATCGAACTGAACAAGTCTACGAGCAATGGGTCTGTCGCTACATCGAGTTTTGTCGTGGTGAGGCGCCTGAGTTTGTCGGTCCAGATGAGGTTGCAGCATTTCTCCATCATCTGGTCGTGGCGGGTAATGTCAGTGCCAGCACGCAGAACCAGGCTTTGAATGCGCTGGTCTTCTTGTACAAGAACGTACTGAATTTACCCCTGGGCGTGCTTCAGGATTTCGCCCGATCAAAACGCAAGAAGAACCTGCCGGTTGTGATGACACGCCCAGAAGTAGATCGACTACTGGAGGAGCTCGATGGTTGGCAGTTGCAGATCGCGTGCCTGCTCTACGGCACCGGTATGCGTGTCACCGAAGGGCTCACTTTACGAGTCAAGGATATCGACTTCGACTACGGGCGTATCCATGTCTGCCAGGCTAAGGGTAAGAAGGATCGGTTTGTGCCGCTGCCAAAACAACTCATTGACGGCTTGCACACGCAGATAGAGACAGTTGCCAAACTGCATCAAGAAGACCTGCACGCAGGCCACGGCGAGGTATTGATGCCGGAGGCGCTGTCGAAGAAATACGTCAATGCAGCAAGTGAACTGAAGTGGCAGTTCCTGTATCCGTCCGCGCGACTTTCAATCGATCAGCGCTCAGGCAAGATTCGTCGTCATCACTTGCACGAAAGTGGTTTGCAACGCGCAGTCAAGCGAGCCGCAGCACGTGCCGGTATTGATAAACGGGTGGGTTGTCATACCTTTCGTCACTGTTTCGCAACGCATCTGCTTGAAGCCAATCACGACATCCGTACCGTGCAGGAATTGCTCGGACACGCCGATGTCTCTACCACCATGATCTACACACATGTGCTGAATCGCCCAGGCATCAGCGTATCCAGCCCGCTCGATCTAGCACCAATCATGAAAACGAAATGACAATGCCTCTACCACCCGGTCAGCAGCAGGTGCCAATGCTTATAGTAAAAGCTGGATTAGTTCAACCATGTAGATCAGCTTGGCTCACGTTCAGCCCAACCGGCAAATATTTTCTCCAGCGCGACAACAATGTAGTACAGCACGATGCCTAAAAACGCGAGTGCAATCAATACGGCAAACATGAGTGGATAATCTGAATTGGTTTTTCCTGAATCAAACAAGGCACCTAGCCCGCGCCCGTGTGGTGATACGATCTCCATCAAATTCGTGCCGATAAACGCAAGCGTGACCGCAACCTTTAACGCACCAAAAAATTCAGGTAGTGTTTTGGGCAAGGCGATCTTCCAGAAGATCGTTGTCTTTGACGCGCCGAGCGCGCGGAGAATATCTCGATACTCAGGCTCCAGTGTGGAGAGCCCAATGGATATGGATACGGCTATCGGGAAAAACGAAATCATGAAAGCGATCAGTATCGTGTTGAAGTCGTGTGCTCCGACGAACATCAAGGCAACTATGGGCACAACGGTGGCTTTCGGTATTGCGTTAAAACCCACCAGCAAGGGATAAAGCGCTTCGCGCATGGTTCTGGAAAAACCCATCACCATGCCGAGCAATACGCCGACAACAATTGCAATCAGCAGTCCGACCACAGTACGCCACAGCGTTTGCCAGCCCATGCTGAGAAACAGTGGCCAATATCGCTTAAATGCCGGCACCAGATCCGATGGCGATGCCATTTTGTAGTTTGGCCAGTTGTTGATCCAGACTAATGCTTCCCAAAAAATCAGAAATACAACAATCGCCAGCAGTGGAATCAGTACTTTTCTGAGGCTCATTGCGCGGACCCGCCGTTGTCGCTGGCTGATGTGCTTGTCGGTTCAGTGGCATCTGCCCTTGCAGGCGTTTTAGGTGCACGACCTTGCGCAACTTCGATCTCATGCCTGAGCAATTTGAGCATCTCCGATGCTTCCGGTGTGTACAAGGTTTCCAGAGAACGAGCGCCAGTGACTGGAAGATCCAGCACGTACTGTGTTTTGGCTGGCCGACCCGACATCACGACCACCTGATCAGCCAGGTAAATTGATTCGCGCAGATCATGTGTAATCATCACACCGGTAAACGGTTCGCGCTCTTTGACTTCGTGCATGATTTGCCACAGGTCTTCTCGAGTAAACGCATCCAGTGCACCGAAGGGCTCATCCAGAATCAACACATCGGGCTGGTGGATCAAGGCTCGGCAAAGTGATGCACGCTGGCGCATGCCGCCCGATAATTCCGAGGGTCGCTTTTGTTCGAACCCCTCAAGACCGACCAGCGACAACAAGTATCGTGCACGCTCTTCCTGATCTTTTTTACTGAGCTTGCTCGGCACGATTTCCAGTGGCAACATGATGTTCTTCAGAATGCTTCGCCATTCGAGTAGAACCGGGTTCTGAAACGCCATACCAACCGACGCACGTGGCGATGTAACTTGCTGCCCGTGCAACCAGACTTCACCCTGATCCGGCATCATCAAACCTGCGATCAATCGAGTCAGCGTTGACTTGCCACAGCCGGAGGGTCCAACGACCGCCACAAAGCCACCTTCAGGCACCGACATACTAAAGCCGTCGAGCACAGGCAATTTGCCACTGGCTGTGTCATAGGAAAGATGAACATCAACAATGTCGATCAGATTTCGCACGATAGAAATTCCAGAAAAAAAGGCGCTGACAATCGTTGCCAGCGCCTTATGGTTTCGCTATTGAATACTATGCAGAAACAAGCATATCAATTGAGCTTGAAGCCACCTTCTGGCAGATAGTCAGCGGTGAAGTACAGCGCTGCATCTGGCTCGGTCTTGAAATCATAGGTGAGTTTGATTTGTTCAAGCGCGTTGTTGAACCGATCCTGATCAATACCACCCATACCGTTTGCACTGGTGTAGTCGGTAACGACATTCGCATCGATCGCAAGTTGCAAGCGACGTTGTTCAAGCTCGGCATCCGCTGCAGGGTTACGTTTGGTCAAGCTCGGCATGGCGGCAGCAGGATCTGCGATCGCATCCACCCACCCCTTGGCGACGCCTTCCAAAAAGCCTTTGACCGCATCCGGGTTCTTCTCCGCGAATTCAGTATTGACGATAATCGCGTTGCCATACAAGTCAACACCATGATCGGCCATCAGGATGGTCGAGATATCATCTTCAGGTACGCCCAGACGCACCAGATTCAAGTAAGACGAAAAAGAGAATCCGGTAACAGCGGCCACATTGCCTTCGGCGAGCATGGGCTCACGGGTAGGAAAGCCAACCGGCTCCACTTTAACCGCTGAGACATCAATGCCGGTTTCATTGGCGAAGATTGGAAACTGTGCCCAGGCACCATCCGGTGGTGGTGCACCGAGTATCCTGCCTTCGAGATCTTTCGGGTTTTCCACACCGAGAGACTTGCGACCGACAATGGCAAACGGTGGTTTGTCATAGATGATCATGACAGCTGTCACTGGCGCACCCGGGTTCTGATCGAGAAAACGCACCAAGGCATTAACATCAGCCATACCCACAGGAAAAGCACCGGTCGCCACTTTTGGAATCGCATCGAGCGAACCTTTACCAGGAGATACTTCCACACTTAAGTCAGCGTCGGAAAAATATCCCTTGTCAACAGCTACAAAATAAGGTGCCGCCGGACCTTCGAATTTCCAGTCGAGGGCGAATGGCATGGCAGTTTCCGCGTGGGCGGTAACCGATGCTAACAGCGCTGCAGCAGCAGCAAAAGAACGTATAAACATATAAAGCGCTCCAGTTAAAAGGTAGGAATACAAAACTATTTATTTAGTGCTATCAAAACTAAACAAGACCCAAGCGCAAAGAACCGGGCCCAACAATGCTTGATTCCGCGGAGAGAACGTGCAAAAACAGCTTTACACAGTACACCCGAACGACTGCGAGATTTCTCGCAACGAATACGCATCAAACCGCAGGAAAATACTCTCCAGGACAGGCAGCACTGAAATCACAGATCAAACATGATGCTACAACCGCCGCAATCGTCCAATACCCAAGATTGTCTCGTGTTGGCGAACAGATCGCAAGAAAATTTCGATCTTATGGAAAGATAATGGGCAAAAACTGTTACCAATTCCGCTGATTGGCTGGCAACGTAGCGTTCTTCGGCAAGAACCCAGCGGATGTCGCGAGGGTTACGCCGACAACGGCTCAATCTCAAGTACCAAGACGCCGTTGCGTGGCAAGCAACCGTGAGACTCTACTCTACCCTTTCATCGGGTTCGCGTATGGCAAACGAGGAACGCAATGAGTAGCTCAACGACCTAAAGAGGGGCGCAGCGACCCAACAAGGTGCACAACGAAAAACGCCAGCAAGATCAAAAACAATTATTTTTTAATCAGAATTTTAAGGCTTGATACAAAACGAGCTTGCGAGGGCGGCAAGAAAAATAACAATTTCTTATAAATTCTACCTTTGTGCCGGTGAATTAGTCCAGTTAGAGGGAATCAACAAGAAAGCACTCCCGCGCCCGATGCCCCTTTATCAGAATTTCACCGCGTGACTGGGTGCCAAAGCGTGCGGGTAACAAGGCCTTTGTTTCGGCAGAAATTTGTATGCGGTCAGCAACACCTTCTGATTCCATTCGGCTTGCCACATTGACCGTATTCCCCCACAAGTCATAGGAAAATTTCTGTTTGCCAATAACACCGGCGACCACAGCACCCGAGTGAATACCAATACGAAGCTTGAGATCCAGCTCGTTTTCTTGCCGGAATTCAGTGAAGCCTTGTTGCATGGCGATGGCCAGGTCAACCATTTTTTCAGCGTGATCAGTTTCACCTCGCAAGCCGGTCGCAACCATATAGGCATCACCGATGGTTTTGATTTTCTCGGCTCCCACCACATCGATATGGGCATCAAACCGGGTAAATAGATCATTCAACAGTGAGACCAGATCTCCGGCTGTCAGATTGCGCGACAAATTCGTAAACCCGGCAATGTCGGCAAACAACACGGATACGTTCTCGTGATTATCCGCCAAGGGTTCTTCATGCGATTTAAGCCGCGCGGTAATGCGCGCGGGCAATACATTGAGCAGTAGCGACTCCGCTCGATCGTACTCCACCTGTTGTGCAAGCTCGGCACGTTCTACCGCCACATCGTAAGACACGATGATCATCGTCACGATCAAGGCCAAAACGACGAGATTCATCAATAGAAAGATTGAGCTTAATGTGCTTGACAAGTCATAAACAGAGCCGTTTTGTATTGCGATCAGTGCGACCATGCCAATGCCAAGGACTAAAGAGAATCCGACGAAAATGCGCACCGGTCGAGACAGCACAGGATACAGAGGGATAAAGGCAACACTGATGAACACGAGTAACCAGAAGCCCGCGTCAAACCCCAGGTATAAGGTCGCAAGCATGGCATGCGCTGGGATTTCAAACAAAATGCATCCATACACAGCCCACGTCAGGTTGTCATGATAAAGCCGCCAACAGGCAAACGAAAACAGTGCAAAGCTGAAAATATTGAACAAGGCGAGTACCGGAAAATCCAGCGCCCAGAACAAAAATAGAAATACCCCATGAAAAAAGACACCCAATGGCAAGCCAATCCAGAGAGCCGTAAGTATCCGTGCCTGTTCGCCATTGTGTTTGGCGAGTTCGGCGCGGCCTTGTCTCCAAAGCTTCAATGGCATGCCTTTGGATTGCTGGTCGTTGACATCTCTACGTCTGTTTTACAGCCATAGCCGAATGGATAAACACACTATTACGAAGAAAATTCATCACCAAACGTGTCACGCAATTCATTTTTCTGGACCTTGCCCATCGCATTTCTCGGCAATTCATCCAGCACTTTCAAGCATTTAGGTTGCTTGAACCTGGCCAGTGATTCACTGATCTTCTCCAGTACACTTTTCTCATCAATAGTGACTCCCTCCTCCAACACCAGCACCCCAAGGACGGCTTCGCCAAAATCCGGATGAGGTGCGCCGATGACAGCGGATTCGACAACACCGTCGATATCATCGAGCACCAGTTCCACTTCCTTCGGGTATACGTTGTAGCCACCGCTGATTATCAAGTCCTTGCCACGCCCGACAATCGTGTAATAGCCATTGCCTGAAATCGTCGCCAGATCTCCCGTGATAAAGAAGCCATCATCGGTGAATTCTTCGCGTGTTTTCTCGGGCATTTGCCAGTAACCGGCGAACACGTTGTCACCCTTCACTTGCAACATGCCAACCTCTTCAGCATCACACACCGCATTGGTGTCCATATTCATAACCCTTGCGCTAACACCTGGCAGTGGCAAGCCAACCGACCCACTGATACGTTCGCCCACATACGGGTTGGAGGTATTCATATTGGTTTCTGTCATGCCATAGCGCTCGAGTACTTTGAGCCCGGTGCGTTGTTCGAATTCAATATGCGTCTCGGCTAGCATCGGTGCACTGCCACTGATAAACAAACGCATATGCCTGGCTTTGTCGGCACTGAAGCGCGCATCCCTGAGCAAACGTGTATAAAACGTTGGCACGCCCATCATAGTGGTCGCACGCGGTAACTGCTCAAGCACCGCGTCAACCGTGAACTTCTGCAACCAGATCATGGATGATCCCGACAGCAAGATCGTGTTGCCCGCAACAAACAATCCATGCGTGTGGAAAATCGGCAAGGCATGCAGCAGTACATCGTCTTTCGTAAACTGCCAATAATTCACCAGTACTTCGGCATTGCTCAACAAATTCTTATGGCTCAGCATCGCGCCTTTGGAGCGGCCAGTGGTACCCGAGGTATATAGAATCGCGGCAAGGTCATCAGCATCTCTTGCCACAGTGTCGAAACTCGACGCCATGCCTTGCGCTTTGTCCATCAAACTGCCACCACCGTCAGCATCAAGCGTGTGAACCTTTACACCCGTGCGCGTTATCAGTTCCTGCGCGGCATCCACGTTGGCGGGGTCCAGCACCAGAAGTATTGGCGCTGCGTTATCAACAAAATACTCAAGCTCATTGGCCGTGTAGCCGGTATTAAGCGGAATGAATACGGCACCGGCCTGCACGGCTGCTACATACAAGGCAAAATTTGCGGCACTCTTTTCGATCTGCACCATGACTCGGTCGCCTGGCTGAATGCCGGCATCGACAAGTACATGGGCAAAGCGTGACGCCAGGGCAAAAAAATCCTGATCATCAAGCGATGAACCATCTGGATAGTGCATGAGTGTCGCGCAGCCGTCGGAACGACCTTTTAAAAACGCATCGAAAAGTATGTTTGGCATTAACTAAACCCCAAGAAATTGATTGCGAGTCGGCTCATCCAAAGCGGTGAAGTCACCCGACCAAACCGTCTTGCCTCGATGCAGAATAACAGCCTCATCTGCAATGGCTGCCAATTCCTCCAGCGACTTGTCCACCAACAGTATCGCCATATCGCCTGCCGCTTTCAGTGCAGCAATCGCCGCCCAGATTTCCTGGCGTACGATGGGTGCTAGTCCTTCGGTCGCTTCGTCAAGAATCAGCAAACGCGGATTGGTCATCAAGGCACGGCCAATAGCCAACATCTGCTGCTCACCACCAGAGAGTGATACCGCCATTTGGTGTTTTCTCTCGCCCAGGCGAGGAAACAGTGCCGTGACCTTCGCGTAGTCCCAATGCCCGGGGCGAGCTGCTGCAATCAGATTCTCGTAAACATTCAGATTCGGGAAACATCGTCGCCCTTCAGGTACCAAACCCAAGCCAAGGCGTGCCGCCTCAAAAGAGGCAAGCGACTCAAGGTTATGTTCGTTGAATATGATCGTTCCACCTCGATGGTTCAGTAATCGGCAGATCGTCTTGATCGTGGTGGACTTGCCCATTCCATTACGCCCCAACAGGGCCAGTACCTCGCCACTGTTCAGTGCGAGATCGACGCCGAACAAGGCCTGGCTTTCACCGTAGTAGGCGCACACATCGTTTAAGCTCAACAGGCTCACGATGTCTCTCCAAGATACGCCTTCTGCACGGCATCATTGGAGCGGATTTCATCTACCGTGCCGCTGGCAATGATCTTTCCGTACACCAGAACACTGATGCGATCGGCCAGCGCAAATACCGCATCCATGTCGTGCTCGACTAGCAGAATCGGTGCTTCATGACGCAAGGTATCGAGAAACCGCGTCATGCGCTCCGTACCGCTGGCGCCTAACCCAGCCATCGGCTCATCCATGACGAACGCCTTTGGCGTCAATGTCAGTGCCACCGCTATTTCCAGCAAACGCCTCTGACCGTGCGACAAGTTCGCAGTGCGTGTCTGCGCCTTTTCAGCAAGACCCACCCGTTGCAAGGCATCATGGGCACGATCGATCAGATAAGCGTCACGCTCAACCGAGCGAAAGAATTGCCAGGGTGAGCCTTTTGCGCCAACCACACCAAGCAAGGTGTTTTGCAAAACCGTATCGGACAAAGCCAGTGATGACACTTGAAAGGTTCGCCCCAGACCACGACGAGCACGCTGTGCTGTATTCATTGCGGTCACGTCCTCCCCATCGATGAATACGCTACCCGCATCCGGTTTCAATCCACCGGCTATCTGTTGTATCAGTGTTGACTTGCCCGCACCATTCGGCCCGATCAACGCGTGTATTTCGTTGTCAACAAGCTCAAGCGTGATATCACGGCTCGCGTCTATTGCGCCGAAACGTTTGACAATACCCTCCACTTTCAATCGAGTCTCAGGCATCAGGCACTCCCGAAGGATGACTCGAAACTTTATCGGCTTCAGGCGCAAGCAAGCCAATCAAGCCGCCACGAGCGAACAATACGACCAGCAGTAGAATCAACCCAAGAAAGATATGCCAGTAATCGCTGACACCACCAAGCACATACTCAAGCACAATAAAAACAGCAGCGCCGATAACTGGAGCAAACAAACGCCCGACACCGCCGAGGATAATAAACATCATGAGTTCGCCACTGGTTTGCCAACTGAACATGGTCGGACTGACAAATCGATTCAGGTCCGCATACAGAGCACCGGCAACTGCGGTAACAACACCGGATATAACAAAGGCCACAAGCTTCAAGCGATACGTATCAATCCCAACTGTTTCGACGCGCACGGATGATTGGCGGCTGGCATTCAAGGCAAGGCCAAAGGCTGAGCCACGTAATCGAGAAGCCATGAACAGCGTGCCAAACAAAATCGCTAAAGCGATGCAGTAAAACTGTATCGGATCCAATGTGTTCAGATACGGAAAACCGTTGCGCACGTAAATCGACAAGCCATCTTCACCACCGTAAGCAGGCCAGCTGATCGCAAAGTAATAGAACATCTGACCAAAGGCGAGCGTGATCATGATGAAATACACGCCAGATGTCCTGAGTGACAAAATACCAATCAAACAGGCCACCACGGCCGCGACCAATATCGCGACAAGCCAGATGATGGGCATTGACTGCGTGCCTTCAAGCAGAATCGGCGACTCGATGATCGGGTCATAGTTTTGCGCATGGCTGGCAAGGATGCCCATCGCATAGCCACCCAAGCCAAAGAACGCAGCATGCCCAAGACTGACTAGCCCACCCACACCGAGCGCAATGTTCAAGCCGACACCGGCCAATGCCAGAATGGCTATCTTGGTCGCCAGCGTGACAAAAAAGATTTCGTCCGCCTGCCACGCCCATAGCGGTATCGCAACAAGCATAATGACGAGCAAGGCGTTCAATCCTGTCTCGCGCTTCATGTACGTTGTCCGAACAATCCGGCAGGACGCCAAACAAGCACCAGAGCCATCAGTATGTATATAAGCATCGACGCGAGCGCAGACCCTACCGATGATGCACTTGATCTATCCATGAACAGCGAAAACAATTCGGGTAACAACACGCCACCCAAGGTATTGGTCAAGCCGACCAGAAGTGCACCAACCAACGCACCTTTGATTGAGCCAATACCACCGATGACAATCACGACAAAAGCCAGTATTAATACCGGCTCACCCATGCCCACTTGCACCGACTGAATAGCCCCGACCAGCGCCCCGGCCAAACCAGCCAGTGCAGCACCGAGTGCAAACACAATGGTGTACAGACGTGTGATGTTGACACCGAGCGCTGCAATCATTTCGCGATCACTTTCCCCAGCACGTATCTGCACCCCGAGGCGCGTCTTTGCAATCAGCAGGAAGAGCCCGGCCGCGACCAGCAAACCAACACCGATGATGACCAGACGATACAAGGGATACTGAATGCCCCCGGGCAAGCTCACTGGCCCGGACAGATAGGACGGTACGTTCAGATACAGTGGGAATGAACCAAACAGCCAGCGAGTCCCTTCGGAGAAAATCAGTATCAGAGCGAAGGTGGCGAGTACTTGATCGAGATGGTCTCGGTTGTACAAACGGCGAATGACCAGCATTTCGACCATGACTCCGGCGAACGCAGCAGCGGCCATACTGGCGGCCATGGCCAATAAAAACGAGCCCGTTTTGGCGGCAACAATCGCCGCAGCAAAAGCACCGATCATGTAAAGGGATCCGTGCGCCAGATTGATCAAACCCATGACACCGAAAACCAGCGTCAAACCGGCTGCCATCAGAAACAGCATGACGCCAAACTGCAGGCCGTTGAGGACCTGCTCAAGGAACAGAATCAGGGACATGTAAAGTCAGGAAATGCCCGAACACGCTTGGTATCCGGGCATTGATATCAAAGAAGATTTACATCGAGCATTCGCCAGCATAGACATCTGAATGATTGTCCAGCGCTAGCCCGATAATTTCATTGGTGAAGACATCACCTTCCTGAATGACTTCACGCACATAAATATCCTGGACCGGATGGTGATTGGAGGCAAAGGAAAAATCGCCGCGCGTTGAATCAAAGTTGGCCGCTTTCAAAGCAGCGCGAAAAGCATCTGCATCGTTGACATCTGCTGCTTCCATGGCGGACAACAATAAATTTGCAGTATCAAACCCTTGTGAAGCATAGAGCGAGGGCAAGCGACCATATTCCGCCTGGAAACTTTCAACAAAAGCCTTGTTGGTTGGGTTGTCGATATCCTTGTTCCACTGCGAAGTGTTCTTGACACCGAGTGCCGCTGCACCGACCGCTTGCAGAATACCCTGATCAAAACTGAAAGCGGGTCCGACAACCGGCAGATCAATACCACTGTCAGCATATTGCTTCAAGAATGAAATTCCCATACCACCGGGTAAGAAGAAAAACACACTGTCAGCATTCGAAGCACGAATTTGAGCAAGTTCAGCCGCGTAATCGGTTTGTCCCAGCTTGGTGAAAATTTCGCCAGCAAGGTCTCCCTCGTACTGACGCTTGTAACCGGTCAAGGCATCCTGACCCGCTGGATAGTTCGGTGCCAGAATGAATGAATTTTTCAATGCTGCCGTATTCGCATAGGCACCCGCAGCTTCATGCAGGTTATCGTTCTGCCAGGCAACATTAAAGTAATTTTCGTGACAGCCCTTACCTGCCAGTGCCGATGGTCCAGCATTCGGTGACAGATAAAATTTCCCTTGGGCCGTTGCACTCGGCACAACCGCCATGGCAAGGTTCGACCAGATTATCCCGGTCAGCACATCCACCTTTTCCGACTGAATCATTTTGTCGGCCAGTTGCACGGCGATATCCGGCTTACGCTGATCGTCTTCAATCACGACCTCGAGATGATCATTGCCGGATTGTTTGACCGCCAGCATGAAACCATCACGCACATCAATTCCGAGGCCGGCACCACCACCTGAAAGCGTCGTGATCATACCGACCTTGACCTTATTGCCATGACCTGCAGCCATCGAGATTACGGGTAACGCAGCGATGCAAGCTGCGAGTATGGTTTTTCTGATCATCGAGTTGAACTCCTCCGGTACGTTAAGGTATGCCCCGATGCTAACCGGGTTCGCGACGACATGCCAGTACCGTAACGCCCGGCAGGTGCACAGTTCGCAATAAGGAATGGTTTGTCAGACTCGAGCGTCGGTTTTGCTTCGACGGATTCGTCGCCACATCCGCTTGAGGAAGGCTGCACCTCTGATGTACCAACGACGTAGGAAACCGCCGGGTGTCGGCGCATTCGGAATATCGAGATCAAAGTCAGATTGGGTGCTGTCCAGGGGGTCAGTCACTGGATAATAATCGGCAACCTCGGCGCTCTTCTGTTTCACTACCAGAGCGGAATTGACCACAGGTTGCAATTCCCCGGCAACCACTTGAATCGATTGATCCAGATCTGTTGTGCTAGTCCCGGCATCCACAAAACCCTGACCATCAAAATCTTGCTCATCAACGGTCGAATCAAACGCATCAGCCGAATCCGCGTCATCTGCTAACAGATCGATATCCACACCATCCTTCATCACAACATCGCGAAGATTCAGGTCATCGATGGGCGTATCGTTTTGGTTATCGTTATAGCGAATGTTAGCGTTTTCACGATCACCACCTTCGTTGTCAGCCGCCTGCCAGTCGGCTTCGCCATCCGCAGCTACACCATCAAGCGTTGATTCAGCCTGAGCTCGTCTTTCATCAGAGTCAGAACTCTCTACTGAAGATTCATCGACAGGAACCTCATCAACGACATCCTCAAGCGATGACGTATAGTCCGCATCGGACAGGTCCGATTCCTCAGCCAATGGTTCCG
Source organism: uncultured Granulosicoccaceae bacterium (assembly GCA_964449565.1). Taxonomy (GTDB): domain Bacteria; phylum Pseudomonadota; class Gammaproteobacteria; order Granulosicoccales; family Granulosicoccaceae; genus Granulosicoccus. Next base: position 13,071 of record CAYUZB010000102.1, read on the forward strand.
CCGGGTGCAAGACGTCACGCGCGGAAACGGTAATTGACGCCGCTGTTATTTCAGTCGCAGTAACATTCTCTGATGAGTTTTCCTGGGCGGGCATATCGTTATCGACAGGCTCCTCCCTACTATCGGTACTTACGCCGTAATCACCCGCCTCTGCCATTGACCCCATTTCAGCATCAACGCCATTCTCACTCGCGGAGTCGAGCCGCCCGTCCAATTCATCTTCGTCAG
>CAYUZB010000103.1:0-5277 GCA_964449565.1 uncultured Granulosicoccaceae bacterium
ATATTCGACTACGTCGAATTAGCACCGCCGGTGCAGGAATAGCCGAAAAGGTGACCCGGCGCACCGCGTAACCAGTATCCAAGCACATAAATGCCTTAGAAGGCACATACTCTCATTAAATTTGTCGCTGGGTACAAAAATATTGGAAGTCGGGCAAGTGGTAAGAATCGCCCGATCTCGAAAGCCCTGGATAGGGAGTATCAAAAGCACCCGGCCGGCCCTCTTCGGCCGGTCATCGCTCTCTCGGGCCACGGAACCTCACAAATGCCACTTCGTCTGCATTTCTGACGGACCCTTGTCGGGTGACAGACAGTCGGGCCCTATGCGCTTTACACAGCCCCTCACCCTACCCCTTACGCAAGTGGCATTTGGTCTGCCCTCGACCAGTCTCAAGCGTGAGCGTAATTACGGCTAATGCTTGAGACTGTTTCGACGTCACAGCTTGCACGAGCGATCCAGATTTTATCGCCGCCCGGCAAAAAGATGGTCAAGTGAAACTTTGCCGGCTCCGTATATGAACAAGTACAGCAGGAGGAATATCCAGAGTGTTCTTTGATCGGCAATCACCGAGTCGGGGATTCGATCAAAAAAGGAGCCGACGGTCTTTTCATCTGCGGCGTGTGCCGTTATATCAACGTAGCTCTGCACCAATACGAATACCACCATGCCCAAAGCCGCAATTCGAGTAAACAAGCCTGCCACGATCAGTACCGGCAGAATAAATTCGGTGTAGGTACCTGCATAGACAATCCATTGATACGGAAACGACGGTACTTGCGAGGCATCATAGTTAAACTGTTCAACGACTTTCGGCAATATTTGAAAATAGGCGTTGTCCTGAACCTGAAAAAACCCTGACAGGCCGTCACCAACCTTTGTTTTTGCAGAGTTGATGAAATACATCAGGAGCACTGAGGCAAACGTCAAACGAGCCAACAGGCCCGGAAACCAATCTTGCAGTCCTTCCTGAATAAACTGGAATGTTGCCCGATGTAGTCGGCTTATCGGATTAGTCATAATTTTTTGATATACACCAATGAAATTGAATTAAAGAATGTTACTAAAAGCGCCCAGGTTGATAAGACCAGTGAGATGCTCACCAACATTGAAATCGTTATCCTGCTGTAAGCCATGCTCCGCCGCGGCTCCCAAGGTTTCGCCACTCTGGATCAGCTTTAGAAACTCAGCGCCCGCCGGGGCGACTCCATTTACTTGAACCTCTATTCCAGGGCGAGTAATCACAACCGCCTCGCCATTACGCATGTCGACTTGATTGTGGGTGTTGTCATTGGCGCTGGCCTCGCCGATACAGGCCGTCCAGATACTTCCTATCGGCCATTCGGAATCGACACAATGCAGCGCAGGATGACATTGTAACCGGATATCCATAATTGATTCAGGAGCTATTTCGGCCAATGATGATGGATGAAGCACAGGGGCGTTTTCGCAGTGATAGGCCTGCAATTTCCACCATTCCAGTTCTGCAATATCGCTCAGGAAAGGTAGTTTGTCGGTATTGGGCAACGACGACAAAAAGCCACCAAACTCTCGACCGTACTCGGCCATGACGGGTTGTACCGGCGGGTTTGAGTCAATAAAGGCACGTGCACTTGCCTTGAAAAATTCATCACCCACCAGCCTGTAGATCGCCGGATAGGTGCTGCGTAAAGCATCGATAAGACTGACTACCCGGTTGTTGCGATAGATATCAAATCGACGACCTTGACCACTGTCTTTGCCAGAGCGCAACAGTGGCGCACTGTCAATGCTTGCATTTTGCAGGGCAATGGCGAATTTCTCGTGGAAGCCGCTGTGATTCAAAACACTAAACTCTGACGTTGCTACTTGACGCCGCTGTAGAAGTGGATGATTGCAACAGTTGGTCGGCCCGGCACATTTCCGCGAGAAACACTGACCAGTCAGGTACGTTGGCATCCCATTCAATCAACGTTGGTACAGCGCCTGTCAAGGAAATCGTGTGAGCATACAACTTCCACACCGCATCGCATACCTCTCGGTCATGCGCATCGATCAACAGCGGCTCTGATGCGACTGACGTGTCAGTTGAGTGGCCCGCCAGATGGATCTCACCAACAGCTTGCAAGGGCAACTGTTCGATGTACTGAGTAGCCGAGTAGCCACAATTGTGCGCTGATATATAGACATTGTTGACATCCAATAGCAGCCCGCAGCCAGAACGTTTGATTACATTAGCGATGAACTCGTTTTCCGACTCAACCGAGTCGTTCAAACTGAGATAGTTAGAGGGGTTTTCAAGCAACATCTGCCGACCCAGGCATGTTTGAACCTGATCGATGTGCTCACAAACGATATCTTCGGTTTGACGGTTGTACGGCAAAGGCAAAAGATCGCTTAAAAACTGATTGTCATGCGTAGACCACGCCAAGTGTTCACTGAATGACTCAGGCCGGAATCGATCCACCAGATTGGCTACTCGTTTCAGGTGACCGGCATCCAGACCGCCAGCCGAACCAATAGACAGGCCGACACCATGGATTGACAGCGGATAATGCTGACGTATTTTTTCCAGATAGTGGAGAGGGGCACCACCGGCGCCAAGATAATTCTCAGCATGTATCTCGAACCAACCCACGTCGGGTTGATCATTCAAGATATCATCATAGTGCTGGGGTTTAAGGCACAACCCTGCCGTTTCTGGCAGGGTTGCCTTGCTAGCATCGTCCGTTTGCGATCCAAAAAACGAGCGACTACTTATTGATGCATCCACAATAAAGCGGACGTTTTTATACGGTGTTTAACCCGCAGGCAAATCGCGATCGAGAGCTTCAAGAGATCCCTTGCGATCTTCCGGCAGTTCAAATGCAGCGACCGTTTCTTCGACGCCAAATTTGACACAATCACCCGCAGGAACCAGTGTCCACGCATTGCCCTGGTAATCTACAGTCGATGTTCCGGCACACGTTGTTCCCGGACCGGCTGCACAGTCATTCTGACCAGCTAATGAGACGCCATAGCATTTCTCTTTGGCGCCAGCTTGCGCTGTTTGAACCACAGCAGCTTGCGACAGAGCCAAAGCAATAGAGCCGGCGATCAGAGCAGCATTTCGATTATTACTATTTTTACTCATTTTGTATATTCCTTCGGGTCAGCCACGCTGCCGACCTTAGTAATTACAAGTGTGGTTCCCTCCGGGATCACCGGAGGGCGCCTGTACAAATTTTACTAAAAAACTTGCTTAAACCTACAATGGAGCGTCAGTTGAATATGTACCGTCGTTGGCGTCCATTTCTTTCCAGCTTCGTGGAGAAGCTTCAACGGCTTCAAGTTCATTTGACCAATTGGTTTCAGCGATCGTCAACAATCCAGGGATATCTTCTTCAAAGAAGCCGACTACCGCAGGGTTGATGTTGACGTAGAGCTTGTCATCAATTATACGCCACAAATTAGGATTGGCAGGAACCTTACCGCCCTGTGAGACGCCGTAGGCGCAATGACCATCGTACTGTGGCGCGTACTTTTCAGGGTTGGCGGCAAACAAATCACGGTTCTCAGTCGTCGAGAACGCCCATTTGGCGCCGTTATACTCGTGAGTGATGTCTTTCTTTCCAGGGATAGCTTCTGGTTGCCTCTGGCCAACCTCGACCTGCTCTAGACTGTGGTAGGCCACAACGTCATAACCGCTGAGCGCATAGCCCGACTCGTCAACGTACTGGTCTCCCGCGTATGCAAAAGTACAGGCAAGAGACAACGCACTGGCGGCGATCAATTTTTTGATCATTATCTTGTTCTCCGAAAACAATTAAATTTAGGTTTCAAGGCTTGAATTATTGACTGACAATCGCTCGGATATCCAAAGCAATTATGGATGTCCAAAGCAATTACCTGACTGCACAGACCCCAATTTTGCGCGAGGGTTCCCATATTTCTTGAGTGAAATTTTAAATTTATCCTATGAGGCACCACCTAACTGGTTCACTTGGCTGTTGTTCATCACCCCGAGATCACATGCAGGACCGAATTTACCCCTAGAACACATCGGCGATCAAGCCCGGGACAGGCATTCGCCCGAACCGAAATCTGCTATACAGCGAGGTTGCTTGCGGCCAAAATCGCGCCAACCCAGGGTGCCAGCCACGCCCACTGACGAGGTGAGCTCTTCCCCCGAAAGTCGGGTAACGCTGCTAGTTACGCGAGCCATATCACGGTTTTCGCCTTGGCCTTGTCCGGCCAGAACGCCCCTAGTCGAAAACACCTTAGGCGGCGCAGCGGGAGCCAATCGGCCTAATTCCGTCGATTTTGCTTGCTCGACAGGCGCGAAGACTTACACCTGCTCATATTTACAACAACACCCAAGTAGACCAGTTAGTGCTTGTCCTGCTGATCGAAAAAGGAAGCGGTCGTGGGTTTCTGTGGCAGTGAGATATCAAAAGGTACGGAACGAACACGATTTGTCTGCTCGCCGCTAACTAAAAGACCTTCATACTTGTTTGGTACAGGGTTGCGCGAATAAGAAATAGCGTCTTCTGCGCTGTAAACACAAATGAACAAGGTTCTCGACTGATCGGAACGATTAGGTGCTGAGCCATGCAGCAATCGCGTGTGCATCAGACATACCGAACCTGCCGACCCAGTACAGGTGACCGCTCGAGATTGACAATCTGCGGCAAGGTCATCTGCAACTGACCCCGTAAACACTCCGTCATGCCACAGGTCATGAATATCACCTTTGTGAGATCCTGGAATTACTTCAAGCGGTCCGTTCTCCTCCGTCACGTCGTCAACCATGAGCAAGGCTGTGACAAGATCATCGTTGGAGTGCGGTGTGAACGGAAAGTCTTGATGCCACTTAACCTGCGTGTTCCCACCTGGGAGCTTCGAGTTGATTTTTGAATGATGGGCTTTTACATTCGGGCCGATCAATTCAGCAACACAATCGGTCATTCGACTCGATGCCATCACGTCAAAGTACACCTGTGATATCTCGACTGGTGCGTTGACTCGGCGCAGACCTGGTTTTTCAGCTGTGTGGCCAGGTTCTACATCAAAACGTGGCCTACCATCGATCGTCTCACCAAAGGGTGCCGTATGCTCCCGACTCTGTTCAACCCAGTCGGCAAACGTCGTTTTTAAAGCCCGTAAGGCTTCTTGATCTACCGCGTTTTCGACGACGAGGACGCCATCGTTCCAGAATTGCTGTTTTTGTGTTTCGCTCAACATTGTGCCCGGCGCCTAAATCAGAATCAGTTTTCAGAATCAGTTTTCAGAATCAGTTTTCAGAATCAGTTTTCAGAATCA
>CAYUZB010000103.1:5377-13240 GCA_964449565.1 uncultured Granulosicoccaceae bacterium
ATCCATTCATTTAAAAGCATCACATTAGGGTAAAGGCATCACATTAGGGCATCCCACGCTGACTGGTTCCTGCCGATCAGATAATGCTACCAACACTTAGATCTACTGTTACCAACTCTCAAAACGCTTTTTGTGATCCTTTGCGGTATTTATTCTGAGGGACAAAGCCACTCTTCTCGGCCTTTCTTTGCTGAGGCACCCAGAGTTTTCTATCGGGGTGCATACCCGCGCCATAGACAGCCGATACAGCAGACATGCGCATGCGGTTCAGTAATCGCGTATCAACATCTCCGCACAAGGGATGTATTCCACCATTGTCGGCAACTTCTTTTTCCCATGCCGCCTTACGAGTTTCAAACGTCACCGCATCGGCCAGTGCGGAGCAATTGATTTCATTGGTGTCCAGATCAACAACAATTTCATCACCGTTTTCGAGAAAGGCGATTGGCCCACCTAACGCAGCTTCTGGTCCGACGTGACCAATCACGAGACCAACCGAGCCACCGGAAAAGCGCGCATCGGTCATCAGGGCGACCACAATATCCTTCTCACGACACAAGGTTGTTATACGAGAAGTTGAATCAAGCATTTCAGGCATACCAGGCGCACCACTTGGCCCTTCATAACGCACGATCACCATGTCATGATCGGAAAATTGCTCAGGCTTGGACTCCAGTGCGTTGAGCAAGTCCTGCTCACCATTGAAGATTCGAGCACGACCGACAAAGCGATTGTTTTCCAAACCACCTTCCACGCCTGCAAGTTTTAAAACAGCACTGAACTCAGGAGACAAATTACCGCCCAGCACACGGAGTCCACCGGTTGGCTTGTAAGGCTTTTCAACCGTATACACGACCGTGCCATCTGGATCAGCCGTGTTTAGCCGCGCGACCTGCTCTGCCAATGTCTCGCCGGTACATGTCAGTGTTTCGCCGTTGAGCAAGCCGGCATCCATCAAGGTCTTGACGATGACTTGCACACCGCCCTTTTCATCGATATCTACCATGGAATAGGTGCCGTATGGCCGAGCATCAGTTAACACGGGAACCACATTTTGCGACAAGTGGTTAAATTCCTCGGGGGACATGATTTCGTCTGAAAAGCTGGCAAAACCAGCGGCTCGCGCAATTTCCGGTGCGTGCAACATGACATTGGTTGATCCGCCCACCGCCATCGAGACAATCACGGCATTACGAATAGCATCGCGACTAACGATGTCTCGCGGTGTATCGCCACGTTCGATCATACCGTGCAGGTAGCTGACGAGTTGCTCGGGAAATTCCTTTAAGCGGCGAGCATCATCGGATGGCGGGGCCACCATATGTAAGGGCTGCATACCCACGACACTAATAAAGGTTTGCATCGTGTTGTAGGTGAACATCCCGCCACAGCTGCCGTAACCCGGGCAGGCCTCGCGTGACAATCGCCGCTTGTAATCCTCGTCATCATGCCCAGCGACTTGAAAAACCGTGACGATATCAATGGCCTGCTCGGTTGCCGAATCCTTACCCGGACGAATGGGGCCGTCTGACATGATGATCGCCGGCCGGTTATGTTCCAGTAATCCCGCCAAGGTCCCCACCGGTGGCTTGTCACAGGCAACAACTGCAATGGTCCCTTCCAGACCACTTGCACTAAGGTGCTCACAGACGGTGTCATGGGTCACTTCGCGACCGATCAGCGAATAGCGCATCTCTCGAGTACCATTGCGCATGCCATCAGATGTTGCCACCGTATACTCCGGTTGCACGAGGCGCATAGGCATTTTCCCGTCACCTCGGCCAAGGCGCTGACGCAAATGTTCATGGATAGCTTCAACCTTGCGTTGTACACCCAGATAACACTGACTGTCGCCTTTGGTGCCAATCACACCGACCGATGGCTCGTGTATCAGATCCATATCGGTATTGAGCTCTCGGGCTATACCGTAGGTTTGAGCGTTGCGACCGGGGTTTTTGTCGAAAATAACGGTTTTTGATTGGTTGGTCATCGAAATGTCGAAAGCTCTGGATAGGTCGTTAAACTCATTGTACTAAAGTGGTCCTGGGCATGCTTGCCTAGACGAAGTCCCCCTTGCCTGAGTTCGATCGGCTGAATCTGGACCCGCTAGATCAGTTCATAGAGCCAACTCAAGCAGTACAACTAAACCCAGTACAACTAAACCGCCAGGCAGGGCCTATCATGATAACCATCGATTTCGATATTGGCGAAGACGACGTTCCGAGGTTTGTTGAGGCGATGACATCGAGACGAAGAATCCGAAAACGAGACGGCGTGCAGCGCTGGTCACTGCTACGGGATCTCGAGCGACCAAATATCTGGACAGAAAATTATTATGTGGCGACCTGGAATGAATACATCCGTCACAATCAACGCAGAACGAAGTCAGATTCCAGCATAATTGAGACATTGAACAATTTGCATCAAGGAACTAAGCTGCCAGGCGTTCGTCGTATGATTGAACGGCAGTCAGTTCCCAAACAGGCTGATCCTTATATTAAAAATACCTATAAGGAATTACGTTGAGATGATAAGGATAAAATGAGTTTCTTCCAGTTGGCAAAACGCCGTGACATCGTTATACGATCACTGATTATCGCGGCTATCGTTGGCACCATTCTCAACTTGATCAATCAAGGAGATGCAGTGGGAGACATGTCAAAGTTCGAACTGGGTAAATGCTTGCTGACCTACATGGTCCCCTATTGCGTCTCCACCTATGGCGCGGTAACCGCACTCATGCAAAAATAATCCTGATTTTTCAGTCTGTTTTGCCGATATTCCAAGCTCAACACTGCTAGCCTTCCCTATCCTGAAATCCTGCGAGCAGCTCACGCCACTAAAACGTGGAAACTCAATACGCAATCGTTGGCGGCGGCGTTCTGGGCATATCCATCGCCTGGGGCTTGCAGCGCCTCGGGCAGCAGGTTGTACTCCTGGATGAAGGTGATGACGCCACTCGCGCCTCTCGAGGTAATTTTGGCCTGATATGGGTACAAGGCAAAGGAGACGGACTGCCTGCCTATACGCATTGGACCCGCCGTTCCGCTGCACTGTGGCCAGAATTTGCCAAAGAGCTGGAGGATGCCACGGGTCTCGATCTGGAATTATCTCAACCCGGCGGTGTGGATTTCTGCCTGAGCGAGCAGGAAGTCACTGATGGTGTTGCACGTCTGGAACGAATAAAGCAGTCTGTCGGCGATGACTACCCGTTTGAATACCTCCCATACGCTTCACTACGGAAAATGATCCCGGAGATTGGTTCATCCGTGCTTGGTGCAACGTATTGCCCAGAGGATGGACATGTCAATCCCTTATACCTACTACGCGCATTGTATGCAGACTTCCAGGCACGCGGCGGCTTGATCATCAATGGATGTAGTGTCAATACTATCGTGAAGAGCACGAACGGTTTTCAAATAGACGGCCCCACTCACATAAACGCTGAAAAAGTAGTTTTAACTGCCGGACTGGGGAACCGAAAGCTTGGCCGCCTTGTCGGTCTCGATGTCCCGGTTACACCAAACCGAGGGCAATTGCTGATCTGTGAGCGCGTTGCCCCCTTCATCAAATATCCTTCTGTACAAATACGCCAGGTAGGTGAAGGATCGATTCAAATTGGCGACTCCAATGAGAATGTCGGGTTTAATGACCAGACAACTGTCGATATCACAGTAAGTATTGCAAACCGCGCATCAAAGATATATCCGATACTATCTCGATTACGTGTTATTAGAACGTGGGCTGCGCTACGAGTAATGACTCCCGATGGCTATCCAATCTATCAGCAATCAAGCACTCATCCTGGCGCCTATATCGTGACCTGTCATAGCGGCATTACCTTGGCAGCGATTCACGCAAACGTACTGGCAAAATGGATTGCTGGAGACGTAATGCCTGAACCTGTGGAGAGCTTCCATGGCCAACGATTCTCGATTTAAACGCGCCATTGCCAGCGATAACAAACCACTCACTATCCAGTTTGAGGGAAAACCACTGCCCGCATTCGAGGGCGAGACAGTCGCGGCCACCTTACTCGCCAACGGAATAGACTTCACCCGCACCTCTGCCATAAGCGACTCTAACCGAGCACCCTACTGCATGATGGGAACCTGCTTTGAATGCCTCGTCGAGATCAACCACATACCGAACCGACAGGCGTGTGTTGAACTTGTGTCAGCCGGCATGGAAATCCGTTGCATGCTCGGCGCACGCAAGCTCTCCGGCGATGCATAAAAGAGAGCTCGTTATCATCGGCGCCGGACCCGCTGGCATGGCTGCGGCCCGAGTAGCTGGGACCCTGGGAATCGATACGCTCGTACTGGATGAGCAGCCAAGCCCAGGCGGGCAGATATTCCGCGGAATTAAAAAAGCCAACAGCAAGTTGCTGGAAGTACTCGGCCCTGAATACGTACGCGGATATAATCTAATCACTGATATGGATCACCCTTCCGTCTGTGTGCAGGCTAGTACAACAGTCTGGCAGATATCAGATGACGGAACGGTCTATTACACGAGCCCAAACGAAACATCCGCCGTTCACGGCGAACAGACTATCCTCGCAACGGGTGCATTGGAGAGACCCATGCCCTTTCCTGGATGGACCTTGCCGGGAATCATGACTGCAGGCGGCATTCAGATCGCGTTAAAGACGGCTGGTCTGGTACCAGACAATGATTTTGTTCTAGCTGGAAGTGGCCCCCTATTGTTGCTACTCGCCAGACAGATTATTGATGCTGGTGGCAATCTAACAGCAGTCGTAGAGACAACTCCAGGCAGCAACAAACGGGCAGCAATGAAATTCCTACCCGGAATATTCAGATCAAAAAAAATGCTGCGCGAAGGTCTCTGTTTGATTGGTGTACTGCGTAAACACAACATACCGCACTTTCGCCACGCGACATCGTTGTCCGCTATCGGCGAAAAATCCATTGAAGGCTTACGATTTGAATCAAGCGGGTCGACACACGAACTACCCTGCAAACTACTCGGCATCCATATCGGCGTGGTGCCCGATGTTCAGATTACGCGTCAGCTCGAATTGACACATGACTGGCAGCCCGACCAGCATTGCTGGTACCCATGCATTGGCAAACACGGAGAAACTACGCATGACTGGTTGCGTATCGCCGGCGATGGCGGTGGTATTGTCGGCGCTATGGCAGCCGAACTACAAGGCACAATTGCCGCTTGGTCAGTCGCTCATTCACTCGGCTGTGCCGATATAAAAACCGCCAACACAATGATTCAGGCGGCACAAAAACAACTTGCACCACTGCGATCAGCGCGCAAATTTATTAATAGGCTTTATGCCCCATCACAAGAATTTCTGACGCCTGCCAATGACACTATTGTGTGTCGATGCGAAGAAGTCACCGCTGGCGATATACGCCACTATGTTGATCTCGGTTGCCTTGGGCCCAATCAAACAAAATCATTCGGCCGCCCTGGAATGGGCCCTTGCCAAGGGCGCTACTGCGGCTTGACAGTCAGTGAGCTAATCGCAGATAAGCGCCAGGTTTCGGTCTCGGAAGTCGGTTACTTAAGAGTGCGCCCACCTGTCAAACCAATCACCATTGCAGAGCTGGCTTCAATGGATGACTAGAAATATTTTGTGACAGGCTGCGCTTGATCTGAATTGCGAAAATTAAAACAACCGTTTTATAGAAGCCGCTCGCACGGCTATTCATCGTACTCGCAAGAATCATTCAATTCATCAATCCATTCAGCCAGTAACGTTCTCGCCAAAGGATCTACGACTTCGCTAGCAATAGGCGGCATGTCAAAATTTGATCCGCGCAGCACGGCCCGTTGCCACAGCGCCGACAATTGATGATTGCCAGGCCATACCAGCTCCTCAATGACGCTATGAACACCGACTAATGGCGCAACATCGCACAAATTCTTATCGCGCATGGCAGTTGAGTACCTCGCATCCCAATTAGCCCGACCAACCGAACGCTCGCCTCGATGACAGCTAGAACAATTGACATGCAAGTAAGAGAGAATACGATCATTAATCGGGCGGCTATCGTCAGAGAGCTCTTCGATAGTTGGATAAGCAGGTAGGTGCAGATTCGCACTACTACTCAGAAACCCCTTATCAATAAAAAAATCTATTTGATTTACTGACGTGCTCTCGTTCGTAGCGGCTGATCCCGAATCACTATCGAGTGAAGATGATGTTGGATAGGTACGATTTAATTGTGGTGACTCAAGTGATAAGGTACCACCCGCATCTTCAGTATGACACTGAACACATTGTGCTCTGGAAGGGTAGCCCCAGTCAAGTTCACCAATCTGACGTCTGAGGCCTTCACTATCGACCAGTACGGCATTTGACAAATCGTCGTTCCACGCATAGGTATACCCTGCGTAGTCACCATTATCATGGCGGACAATAAAACGTGTTTCAAAGATAGAATCGTCTAACCGGAGATGCTTGATTGTCACACCGCCCGTAGGCAACGTCCAACTCATGGGATTGCTAACATCAATTACCGTGTTTTCAGGGATAGAAAAATAGCGATCTTTTTTCGCGCCATCAGTCCAGAATCGTTGATTGACATGATAGTCCTGAACCCAATCATGAGGTATAGGATTTCCATCAGAAAGCGACGAAAAACACCCAGTGTCGGATAACAATTCAGGTGGAGTCGACTGCGCAGCACCCGAATTTTCAACGATACGATACAACCCTCCGGTAAATGAACCAAATATATACATTTCGTTATCTGAATCTGTAAAAAACCCGATAGGAGATGTTCGTGTGGTGGCAATCCTTGTTACAGGAAAAGAACCATTGCTGCTCGGAGTGTCTATATCAAGTGCATAGATCGACTTTCTAATGAAATCTGCATAAATGTATTGACCCTGCAAACCAGGGATATTCTGACCACGATATACCTGCCCGCCGATTACTGCCCGCCCCTCTTCTCGCGCGTACTCGTGCAATGGATCAACAAATCCGGTTTTCGAAGACTCGCACAAGCCTTCACATTCCGGCCAACCATGATTTCCGCCACGCACGACTGCATTAATCTCTTCGAACGCATTTTCACCAACGTCACCGACATACAATTGATGTGGCGGCTCTTTATCGAAACTCATTCTCCACGGGTTCCGAAATCCGTATGCGAAAACCTCGTTCGGCTCAAGACCATTGATCCTCGGATTATCGTCAGGGATAGCGTAGTTCCTGCCACCTTCTGACCTATCAACATCAATTCTGATGATCGTACCGATCAAGGTTCGGGGATTTTGCGCTTCTTCACGACGAGTATCACCCGGAACTAATAAACCATCATCACCAAACCCCATGTACAGCATCCCATCAGGTCCAAATCGCACTGCACCTCCGTAGTGAAGTCGACTTTCTTGTTCAACCGCAAGGATAACCCGTTCATCATTCCATTCAGTGTGATCCGAATTCGCAGTAAACTCACTCAGAAATAACGTTCGCGTTCCATCCTCATCCTGTGTTGTATAGGTCAGATAGAGGCGCCTGTTAACGTCGTAATCAGGATGAAGAGCCAAACCAATTACTCCACCATCACCGTCAGTATTTACAGGCAAGTGAGCAATCTCAGTTATTTCATTTCTTGGTACTACCAGGCGAAGCGGGCTCATGGTGATACGTCCCGATTTCTCGGTTACATAAATCGATGTTTCCGCGGCACCAGGAATCTCGGCCACGTCAGTCGGCGAGGAAAAATGAAAATTCGATAGTAATCTCTCAATAGAGACAATATCTTCTGGGGCTTCCCCTGCGAGACAATGTCCGTCGAGCGGACGCCTGCTGACATAAGCTGGGCGAACTGGACTCTCTGCAACCAATACCTCGGTTTCAGCTTCGGTTTCAGC
>CAYUZB010000104.1:0-4351 GCA_964449565.1 uncultured Granulosicoccaceae bacterium
CATACGCAATTAAAACTCTATCGAATTCGACTCGTTGCTGATCAGGGAATCGACTTAAAAACCCTAATATTTCAAGCTAATCCATGACTACTAACAAATACCGTAAAAACATCATCCATAGGACGTACGCCTTTTGAAATAGATCATCAACGAATAGCGGATTGGTAACAAAATCATCGAATGTTACCGTGAGACTCGTCATATCGACCACAGGAATACTCGCTCATGCAAGCAAAAATACTCACGTTACTGCTGACCGCACCTGTCGCTGCTTTTCCAGCCATAAGTGGCACACCAAGCACGCCGAAAAATCTTTCGCTTATTCAATACTCTCAAAGTACTGCTGAGCTTTTTTGGGATCGCTCCACTGACCCTGACGGGATCCGCGGGTACGAACTTATCACCAGCGACGGTTCACAATGGTTGGGGAATGTCACCAGTCATCTCGATACCAATCTCCCAACACAAGGAGATCGTTTATACCAGATCATTTCAGTGGACTCATTTGGTAATCGATCAGATCCAAGCATTCCCGTTACGATAGAAATGCCCGTATCGGGTACCAGCAATGAATCAAGTGAAAGCTGCACCAGTATCAGCAATGGAGGTACTGCCAGTTGTTCAACATCAAGTAGCAGTCAATCAGGGAACGTCCCTTCCTCTACTGACGATCCAATAAACAGCCCACAGACCGCACCGGCAAACACATCCGAAACTGGGACTCAAATCAACGGATTGCGGGCTGAAGTCTACTCTGAAACTGCATTGGAGCTTTTCTGGAATCGCGTAAACGGAACAGACAATGCCGTTGAATATCAGATTAGTCGAGAGGGGCAACTCCTTGATATTGCAAACGGAACAAGTTATTTCGATTCTGGACTGCAAGGGGGTACCTTGTACCAATATCAAATCGTGCCATTGATAAATGGCTCCAGTAGCTCACCCCAGACTATCGAAGTACGGACCCGTGGAACCGCGCAAAGCAGCTCATCTTCAAGCAGCCAGTCTGATGGAAGGCACACATCAAATGTTTACGGTGAAACCTATTCACGGTCTACGGTAGAAATTTTCTGGGATACCACAGCAAATATCAACCAATTCGATATTTATCGAAACGGCGAATACCTTGGAAATTTCTCAACGAACAGCCTCTTCGATGACAATCTAACCGCCGATACAAACTATCGCTATGAAGTTTATGCAAGTGGTGCCGAGAATTTTTTACTGGGAGACGTTCAGCTTCGTACAAGTAATTAAATTTTTACTAGTCAATATAAAAAATCCACACCCGGCGTTCGATTTGAATTAGCCGGGTGCAGACTTTTCGCGCATCAAAATAATAATTCTAAAGTAGCGGTGTATAAGTGATCCCTGACGAAAGCGATATGGATGCACCTGTTGCGATCCCACCAGGTCCAACTGCCCCTAGGTTTGAGTTCATGGTACCTCCAACACTGGCATTACCTGACCCGGTTGTCGCCGATGTCATTGCCACCCCTCCTCCGTCACCGCCAGCAGCTGCACCGGCACCAGCACCAGCGATGGAGACTCCGGCAAAAGGATTACTGACACTCGAAGCTCCTGTGTTGCTCCCCGTGAGCGCACCCGAAATATTACCACCAAAACCATTGGCGACTGCTAACGCTACCGCGGATGCTCCAGCATTGATCGAGTCCAGTTCCTGCTCGCCCAGCAAGGTTCGTGTATCGGCCCAACTAAATTGAGCACACAGGAAAATTCCAATACCGATTGCTGCAGAAACTCTTTCATTAATGGGCTTACGTATGTATTTCATTTTTTCTCCTAGAATAAAAGAACGCAATGATGCGCAACAGGCATCACGTGGATTTATATTTCAAAAGATCTTTCTTGATAGCCCGCGCGATATGATTTACACCCAGTCCGCGTTCAAGAGCAGCGAGAACATATGTACGTGTACCCCTGACCTTCTGGATATTAAGACTCAACCTTCCAAGTCGTCCTTTTTTAGGATCAAGAAGATCGACCTTATTAACCACCAGCAGCTCCGATTTCTTTATCCCGAAACCGCCTTTCAACGGTAGACATTCACCATCAGTTGAATCGATGATATATATGAAATAGTTGACAAGACTATGGCAAAAACGACTATCCATACGGTCACCAACGCCCTCGATAAATATAATGTCAATATCATCATATCGCTTGCTAAGTTGCCGAACAGCCTGTCTATTTAGGTCCTCATTTTGACGGAAGATTTTCCTTTTTACACGCCCCGTTACGACAGAGAAGATTCGCGCCGTCTCCAAAACACGAACACCTTGCAAATATCTAGCATCGTGTGGGCCATGAATATCATTGACGATAACTCCGATGGAGTATTCATCACGCATCTCCGTACAAAGACAATTGACCAACGTAGTTTTTCCGGCACCAACTGGACCACCGATTCCTACCACATAGGCTTTTGAACGTCGCATGTTTACGAATCATGTTTGCGAGTCATTAACAATGAGGGACCGAGCCTTGTTCCGGCTCAGCCCCACTATCGAACACCTTCTTTCTAACTGGCGTCAGACTAAATTAGAACGCAATCGAGGTGCTTGTAGCACTAGAGCCAGACAGTGAAATGAAGCCAGGAATGCTGACAGCAGCGGTTTCAGAAACACTGTTAGTGAATGAGAGGAAGACACCAGCAGCGTTAGCAGTACTTGCGCCCAAAGCGATCGCAACTCCAGCATTTACGGTATCAAGCTCCTCCTCCATTAACTTGACCTTCTCAGCAGAAGCAGTACCAGCAACCAGCACGAGCCCCAATAATGCAGATGTAATTAGATTTTTCATGATTTAGATCCTTGTGATTAAATTTAATGTTTAAAGTCAACCGCATATTCGCGGTCAATCTTAGGATGAAGAATATAAAAATATGTAGCAATACGAAAATAGTTATAATTCGCTACGCAGTGAACTACCACTTATGTGGTAGCAAAGTACAAATGTTGACTTCGTTTTCCCACAATTCAAAAAGCTAATGAAAGCGAACTGGATTGAGAATTGGAACCCGAAGCACTAAGACCGCCGCCAATTACGGACACCGCGACTGTAGATGTCACGGAAGAAGTTAGCGACAAAAAGACTCCAGCAGCAGAGGCATCTGCCTGTGAAAGCGCAAATGCAACACCACCATTAATGTCGTCGAGTTGTTCTGACTCAAGAACCATTGGCCCAATTTCATTCGCTGATATAGAAAATGAACAAATCAATGCCAGTACAAGTGAAAACGTTGCTAATAGATTTTTCATAAATACCTCGTTTTAATAGAATAATAATAACTAGTGAATTACTTCACCGCGTCCATCGTGGACTGATAAATGATTCGCCTGCAATACACTAATAGTTGCGTTTTTTCAAACCGACATACAACTTTAGTCTGACAAATTAAACACAAGTGGTAGGCATACTTAAGTCAAACCTAGCTTATGGTTGTATCGTTTAACACACGCAAAGACCAGCACCTCTTGTACACTCAAACCATCAACAAATCATCAAAGGAAAACACATGCGCAACGACTTTTTTTGGATTGCACTTCTATTAGTTATCACAAGTAAGTCTAATGCGGCAATTCCGCCGGTAACATCTTTACTAGAGTTAAGACAACGAAATATGGTCGTACAACAGTGGGACTTAAGTTGTGGCGCCGCAGCTCTTGCAACCATCTTGCGTTACCAACATGGAATTGATATCACGGAAAAAGAAATTGCAACGACAATGATTGGCCGCAAGGAGTATGTAGAAAATCCTGATCTTCTCATTATAAAGCAAGGGTTTTCCTTGCTCGACTTGCAGCGATATGTAGTAAAGCTCGGCATGTCAGGCGATGGCTACGGAAAAATGGAGCTTGATGATCTAATTGAACTGGGCGTGTCGATCGTTCCGATCGGGCTAGATGGTTACAATCACTTCGTCGTATTTCGTGGAATTGTCGGTAATCGTGTACTTGTTGCCGATCCTGCCTGGGGAAATCGAATCATACCCCTGGACAAGTTTCTCGATAGTTGGATCGAGTTTGGGGAATTTGGTCGTGTGGCGTTTTCTGTCACTCAGCACGGAGCTAACTTGTCAAAAAATCACTTGTTACCCACTGAACTTGATTTCGTCATGTTGCGCTAATTGAAGTAATGCGTTGTAAGGATAAGACAATGAAATTAGTGAATTCACATCGACACGGAAAACGCGACACGCTTACGCTGACAATCGGTATTTGGTTAACTCTGTGCGCACTGTGTGCAAAGGCAGAAGTACCCGACGTAACAGACAAATCAATTAATCAGACTACCACACAAGCCGCCGACAAACCTGACGACAAACCTG
>CAYUZB010000104.1:4451-13212 GCA_964449565.1 uncultured Granulosicoccaceae bacterium
CTGCTGAGGCCCGAGACGATTCAGAATCCCCGCCACGCCGACCTGGAAGTTTCGACATTGATGAAGAGGCAGCAACTCGGGCTTTAGAACGCTCTCTCATTCAAATTAATGCACTGTTACTCCCGACAGGGAAAATGGAACTATCCACGATCTTTGGGTTTAGCTCCGACGCGACTGATATACCGGTGATTGTTCCCGTGACAGATCCAAACGATGCGAGTCAAGTAATCAATACTCTTGGCGTTACCCAAATCGAAAATCGTAACTATGATGCGATCGTAAGCGCAAGCATTGGCTTACCTTACGACGCACAGTTTTCATTAAACATTCCATTCGCCGTCAAAAATCTCTTTACGAGCACTGCGCTTCAGCTAGGTACCATAGGAGAGGAAAACAGTTCAATCGATGGATTGGGAGACATCAGCCTGTCCTTTCTAAAAACTATCGCCAAGGAAAAGGGTCGTCGACCCGACATCATCACAAGGTTCTCTGTAGATTTCGACACTGGAGAAACAAACAATTCCGGACTGAGCACAGGTAGTGATGCAATAGAATACACGATTGGTCTGAGCGCGACCAAACGACAAGATCCCTTAGTCTTCAGCTACCAACTTTCACATACGTTCTCGGAACGAAATAATGGCTTCAAGGCGGGAGATGTAACTCAATTGACACTTGGCGCCATACTTGCCGCCAGCCCGTATACGTCAATCAGATTTTCGTTTTCTCAGTCAGTTGTGGGCAAGGCGAACATTGATGGTAGCGATATTGATCGCGCGAACCGAGCTCCAGCAAGCTTGAGTATCGGAACTTCATCTGTAATTGGGCGTTCTGTGTTCTTATTTAGTGATGTATCTGCCGGCCTTAATGATACTGCAACGGATTACCGAATTTCCATTGGACTTTCACATCAGTTTTCAGTTTTTTGATTTTCGTAGACCGAATTTTCCAGTAGTGTTACAGGCCCATTCTCGTTGCCAAGATCAAATAATGGCGCCATCCACGTATGAAATGCTTGTGCAATCCGGCCTTGCGATCAGAACGCAGATTCCGTCCAGCCATTCCTTGTTCAAACTGGGCGACGAGTGCGATCACTATGTGATTGTTGAGACAGGGAGAATTCGCGTAGAACTATTGTCGACAAATGGTCAGCAACTGCTGCTCTATCGCATTAGCGAAGGACAATCATGTGTCATGACCACATCTTGTTTGCTCGGCGAAAATCGGTATTTCGCACAAGCGACCAGCGAAACACCTGCCAATCTTTTTCTGATACCGCGAAATAATTTTCGCTCCCTACTCATCGAGTCAAGCGAATTCCGTAATTTCGTCTTTGATGGATTCTCAGAGCGACTTTCATCACTGATGCAAAGAACCGCGGAATTGGCAACCAATACGGTTGATCAACGGCTTGCCGCGTCATTACTGGCCAATGCGCAATCACAAGGAAAATTGGGAAATGAGAGCAATGGCAGCACTGTACATTTAACCCATGAGCAACTGGCGATAGAAATCGGCTCGGCACGCGAAGTCGTCAGTAGACGCCTGGCGGCCTTTGAAAAGATTGGAATTATTAAACGGCACCGTGGTCACGTCGAGATCCTGGATCAGGACAATTTAGCCAAGCACCTGTCCTTGTCCTGACCCATCACCAATCGATGTCCGATAGCTATCGGTGACAAAGTCACGGACGTCGAGAACCCTAAAACGTATCGTGAATTCTGGTTTTCACAAAGAAGCGACAATCATGAATTTAGGCAGAAACGTAGGCTCTATCGACAAGACCATCCGACTGCTCGCAGGAGCAGTATTAGGCGCATGGGCAATACTAGGTGCTGGCCTTGGAACAACCATTGGCATTGTGGCGTTTGTCATCGCTCTGGTACTACTGGCCACTGGATTGATGAATTTTTGTCCCTTGTTCAAAATTCTCGGCATCAGCTCATTTCGTCAAAGCTGAGGTTCGGTTCGACGCGACAGTTCAGTTCGACGAAACACGTTCTTGTTCGAGTCTCTCAATAACATCAATCGTCCAGGGGCCACCACAGATCGTCTGCGCGCTGGGTATGGAAATGACTCTCGCTTTCAAGCCGCGTTGATTTATTGCCGGGTGAGCATTCTGTGCCTGAGCGCGTGACCATGTCTCGGCGCTGTACGGTGATTCAACCAGTGCATCCGGATCAAGACTGATCAAGGTTTCAAGCGGCATGCTGCCGTAGCCGTCGATACCGAGATCCGTGGCAACGTTATGCCAACCAGCGAGTTTTAGCGCTTCACCACGCAGACTGGCGGCACCCACGGTGTAACCGTTTGGATCATAGATGGCAACCCGTGGGCGAGGCTCTGCGGGTTGACTAAGTGCAGCCAGACGAGACTTGAACTGATCAATAGTCGCCTGCCCGCGTGAAGGATGCCCTGTCCATTGCGCGACCTTTTCGAAATTCCGGAAAAGCTCTTCCATCGAGTTGGCTATCGGCAATTGCTCGACGCGCAAGCCAACCGCTTGCAACAGACTCAAGGTATAACGGCTGGTGAACTGACCGGCAATAACAAGATCCGGCTGTAAAGGCAGAACCTCTTCAACCTCCCCCTTGTTGATCGGAAACGTTAAGGCCTTGTCGACATGGTAGGAACCTGCCGCGTCGTGGGAAAGATTCGACAAGGAAAGAATTTGTTCATCATCGGCGAACGACATCAGCAACTGATCTGCACACAGATTAATGGAGACGATTCGTGGCAACTTATCGTCCGCCGACACGGGTGCCGTGCGAATACCAGATACGATGACAAATATTGCAACAAGCAATGTTGGAATTTTGAACGCTACATGTGAAGTTACATGCGAGGATGCACGTAAAAATGCACATGAGGGTGCATGTGAGAATGCAGTCAACCTTATATGCACGACAGAGAGCAAGCGGCGCTTGTTGCCACGGTGGATGCGGTTCAAGGTGTGCTCCGCCTTACCGGTACAATCCACGGCACTTCATCACAGCCGGCAATCACATCCACACCGTACACTGCTTTGAGATTGTCCGTGCTCAATACACTGGCTACCCCGCCGTCAGCCACAAGAACAGATTCGTGCAATAGATACAAGCGATCGCAATACCGTGCTGCCAGCGACAAATCGTGCAGCACAACAACACAGGCTTTGTCAGCCGTCGCAAAGTCGCGCAGTAAATCCATCGTTTGTAATTGATGACCGATATCCAGCGCCGCGATAGGTTCGTCAGCCAACAGGATCTTCGGTTCAGAAGCCAGTGCCCGAGCCAACATGACACGTGTGAGTTCGCCTCCGGACAAGGTTGTCACCTGGCGATCTTTCAGATGCAGGCAATCGGTGTCTGTCAGTGCCTGCTTGACGATCATCTGATCATCGGTATCAAGTTTTTGCCAACGAGACAAATAAGGCAATCTGCCCAAGGTCACCAGATGCTCGACCGACACTGGCCAGTGCGCCGTCGCCAATTGTTCCATCCAGCCGATATGCCGAGCGCGGTCACGACTTGAATAGGACGATAAATCTCGACCCAGCAATTTAACCTGCCCACTATCGGCTTTGTTCAAGCCGGCCATGATGCTGAGCAAGGTTGATTTCCCAGCGCCATTCGGTCCAATCAGCCCGACAACCTCCCCTGGCTGTACAGTCAGGGAAACGCTGGACAACAACGTTTGTCCTGATCGCTGCACGCGAATGTCGTCAGCGGCGAGCAATGTTGGCGAGCTATGGTTTGTCGATTTATCGGTAGCCATCGCGACGGCTCCGTAAAATCAGAAACAGAAAAAACGGTGCGCCTATGAGTGAGGTCAGGACACCCACTTTCAGCGCCGTTTGTGTGGGGATCAAGCGTACGCCAATGTCTGCGGCGAGCAACATGGCACTCCCACCAAGCGCGGATACAAACAGTAGTCGTCTCGGTTCATGGTTGACGAAGGGGCGCAGAAGATGCGGCACCACGAGCCCGATAAAACCGATCATGCCGGTGGTCGCAACGGTTGCACCGACAGCCAGCGACACGGCAATGAATACACGCCAGCGCAACTGACCGGGATTGACACCCAGGCTCGAAGCGGTTCGTTCGCCGAGCGTCAATGCATCGAGCTGTCTGCCAACACCGATCAACAGGATCCAACCTAGCATCGTACACGGCAGCATCACATAAAAATCATTCAAGCTGCGATTGCTCAGATCACCTAGCGTCCACAGTACGAGTTCACGCACGGCAAAAGGACTGGGCGCAAGATTCAACAGCATTGACATCAATGCAGTCGCCAGCGCGTTGATGGCAACCCCTGCCAATATCAAGGTGGTGACATTCGCATCGCGACCCGCAAGCAGATAAACGAGCGCCGTCGCCAGTAGCGAACCACTCATCCCGGCAATCGGTACGGTTTGCGGATGCAGGCTGGCGGCACCAAAGTATAGAATCGTCACCGCACCTAAAGCCGCACCACTGGCACTACCGACAAGACCCGGGCTTGCCAGAGGATTACGCAGCAAGCCTTGCATGGCGGCACCGCATACACCAAGCGTCGCACCGCCGACAATGGCAATCAGTGTTCGAGGTAGTCGGATCTCGCGAAGAATAATGACTTCAATCGCATCAGGATCACTGAATAACTGCGACAGAGCGTGCACAACACCAATGGTTTCGGTACCCACCGACAAGCTCAGGGCCGACAGTGCAAGCACTGTCAGCCCGAGCAGGACGTTCAATGACAAAGAAATATTAACTGCCGCTTCCGGTAGTAAACACAATCTCATCCGGTACGAATTCGGTGGCAACCCGTTCAATCACAACCGTATTGGTCTCAGGATCAATCAGTGTAAAGCCAGGCTCAGTGCCGCCAAGCCCTACCCAAAGTCTACCAGCCGGACCAACCCCGAGGGCGGTGATGGAAACCCCGCTTAGACCCGCGACCACCCCGTCTTCAAGCACACCGGTCAGTGGGTTGTAAGAGCGCAGTGTATTGTCTCCGAACCCGGCTGCTGTCACGATATAACCACGGGTATCCGTCGCGACAACCGACTCGTTAAAGAATCCTTCATTGCTTTCTTCCGTACCATCGTCAAGCAAAAGATCCAGAGTGAAGTCAGTGGCATCAATTGATTCGATACCACCTTGGAATCGGTCCCCCGCAGACGCATCTGCAGCAAACAGATTGCCCCGCCCCACAACCAGAACTTCATTGGTCGCTTCAATGAATTGCAAGGTAGACGGGTTCACGGTCGTCAAAAGCACACCATCGAGGCCATCTTCGCCCATACCGGTCGCAATTTCGGTATCGGTTTCAACATCAAACACCGCCACATAGCCTGGTTTGTCTGCAGTAAAACCGGTCAGCCGCTGCATCAATACGAATAGCTGTCCGTCGACAATGATGCCATTCGCCGCATTAGGCGCATCATCATCATAAGCACTGATATCGATGGAACCAGTAATAAATTCAGCCTCAGTGGTAGCGCTTGGATCTGCGATCAATATGGATGTACCACCGTATTGAAGTATGTAGGCTTTGGTTTCACTGGCAAAAACGATATCAAATGTATTCGGTGATATTTCCGCGCCTAGTCGTACCGAGTATTGGTAGTCAGGGGTGGTCAAATTGTCTTGTTGAAAACGGGTAATGGAATCCAGATTGAAGCGTCCAACCTGATATACATTAGTACCATCGGTGCGCACAATAATGTCGGACAAGGTTGCGGGAAAGGCACCACTGGCTTCAATTTCATCGCCAATTGAAAAACGTTCTATCTGACCGGCATCAAAGGTAGGTGTCTGACCTGAGACAAATGCAAAAGCCACTTCATCGCCTGCAACAGGGTCTGAAATACCATCACTGTCATCATCGGATGAGCTGCACGCTGACAAAAACAGAGCGCTGACAATCACACCGATGCCCAGTCGTATCGACGAGGTTGCGTGCCTGGAACGATTCAACATATAACTGAACTCCTTTTTATAGATAGGTAGATAAAGACAAGGTAAAAGACCGACCCGTGCGTGGAAACCCGAAAAAATCTTCGAAATTTCGGTCAGCCAGATTATTGATGGTGGCACTGACGGTGACACCCGAAAACTGCCAGTCAATGCCGATGTTCTGCAGCCACTGATCGTCTGCCGGCAGTACATTGGCCTGATCAAAAAAACGGTTCCAGGAACCATTGGCTTCTGCAAAAGCACGCCAGGCTTTGTGTTTGTACTGCAACTTAAAGTAAGCGGCGTATTGCGCCTCACCCGGCAACTGCTGACCATCGAAGGCGTCAAAGTCTTCAACGCTACGCGCATCCTGCAAGGTCACGTTTCCACGTGCTGACCACTTGCTGTTAATGCGCCAGTCGCTGCCCAGTTCAATACCGACGATGCGGGCATCGCCGACATTCAAGGTACGGCCCACGCGACGCGCATCAAACACCGTAACGATCAGTTCATCCCGCCAGCTGGCAAACAATGAAGCATCAATACTGAGTCCCGCTCGCGGAGACCAGGTAAGACCGATATCGGCGTTTATACCTTCTTCGGGTTGCAGATCCGTGTTGCCCTGGAGCAATCCACGGCTGACGAATAGCTCGCTGAAAGAAGGTTCACGAAAAAAACGACCGATATTGCTGCGAAAGCTCAGATTATCATCAAGGTCATAACGGATACCCAATTGAGGACTCAACACCCCTTCATCGCGAGAGGTCTCATCCAGTCTGGTGACGCGTTCATACTGATCATCACTGAGTTGTACCTGCAAGGCGGGCGTTATCAGCAAGCGATCACTCTTTGCAAACAAGGTGGTAAACACCGATGCATTAACCGCCAGACGTTCAACATCAAAATTGAAGCCATCGTCAAGCAGGTCAATAGTATCCAAAGTCTCTCGTCGAGCCTCAAGGCTGAAACCGGTCGTGCGGGTATCACCCAAATGCTCCCAGTAGGTCTTGATACCCACGGTCAAACCATCCGATTGTGTGTTCTGCAAACCCAGACCAATTTGTCCCAGCCGATCATCAAACACCTGATCATCCTCATGCAGAAACACGGTATGCCGGGAATTCCACAGACCGATTCCGTCAACCGTATGATTGAGCTGCAGGCGGACGGCATCGGTATCCAAGGTGGCTCGATTCGATGCGGCATTACGTGCCTCGGGTATGCCTTGTTCGCGCGATGTAGCCTGAGCCAGAAAGTCTGTTCGGGTATCCGGCGTCCATTGCAAGCCAGCTCTCGCCAATGCACTGACAAGCCTCACCGCGGCATTGTTTCGCCGCTGACGAGTATCATCATCAGGATTCAGCGGCGTGCCGTTACTGTCAGTAAACGGATAATCATTTTCGCTTTGCTGAAAGCTGAATGCACCAACAATATCCCAGGCGTCATGTCGCGAGCGATGCGAAAATTGCAGACGCTCTGTATCGAAACTGCCAATACCTGCCAACACCTTGTTTTGCGCAGCATCATTGTCGACGCTCGCACTGACAAGATTGATCCCGCCGCCAATCGTGCCGCGACCGAATTGTTGCGGTGTCGTTCCCCGATAGATATCAACGGAATCGACGTTAAGCAAATCCAGCATCGACAGATCGACAACCGCATTGCCGCCACTATTGAGCAGAATGCCATCGAGATAAATACCGGTTTGTGCAGCGGTTGCGGCACGTACCGTTATGCTTGAAAAGGCGCCAAAGCCACCGCTCTGACGACTTTGCACGCCGGACTCGAAAGACAATATCTCGGCAATGGTGACATCACGTCGCTCAAGCTCTTGTCCTTCGATACGCCGGTGGCTGCCGGTGAACTCGCGATGCTCGACCTCGCCAGTCCCGGCAAAAGCGCCAGCGACAACCTCGATCTCTTCCAGTGTGTTCGTACTGTTGACGCCAGTGCTGTCGACATCATCGTTTTGTGCATGCACAACACCGACTGCCGCTTTCGCGACAACGATCAACAGTACAAAACGTGAAAACAACCTTAGCAACACCTACAACCCCAACGTCAACATCGGGGGAGGCACGGTGTGTCAGGAACGATCCGGGGGCAAGAAGACAAACAGACCCGGACTGACACGCTCGCGTTGCCAACACACCCCGTTTGGCCAATAGCATTACAGCGCGGCAGGTCTCCTGGCTCTCGACGGCCAATAGCGATGTATTGGCAACTGTCTTTACCTTCCCGAACGGCTTGTCTGAGCCTGTTCAGTGGCGTGCAACAAGACAGCGACGTCGATTACAGTTGCGGGGGCAGCCAAAGCGTTTCACTTTGTTCCCTTTTGATCCGTATTCGGAACCGAGCTGAGCGCGCAGGATACAGGAAAGCCGGACCCGGGAACAAGCATCGTCAATTCGATTTGAGTGACAGTGGCAAACCGGCGACCATCAGCACCACGGAATCACACTCACGAGCCAACCCCTGGTGCAGCAAGCCGGCTTCGTCACAGTACTGACGGCTGAGCTTACCCATCGGCGTGACCCCCATATTTGTCTCATTGGCGACGAGAACAAGCTCGCCGGGAAACTGACTGACTTCGCTTAGTAAATCGTCACGTAGCGATGCCAGCGACTGTGACTGTGACCCACCCAATTGATCTAGAGACTGTGCCAACCAGAGCGTCAGGCAATCGATAATCACGCATACGGCGCCGTCACTGTGTGCAGCAGCTATCCCACCTGCGATATGTCGAAGCCTGCCTGCTATATCCAGAGGCTCTTCGATAACATGCCAGCCTTCGGGACGGTTCTGTTTGTGTCGTTCGATTCGTTGCGACATCTCAT
>CAYUZB010000105.1:0-12918 GCA_964449565.1 uncultured Granulosicoccaceae bacterium
CGTATGGCTATACGCATTAATAGTTGACATGAATATATAAACGCAATCTAATGCAGTCTTCGTTTGCGCTGTTACTCGATAAATTCTACGCACAGGATATGCAGTACGAATCAATTGTTTGGAAACGATATCGTACTGAACATGACAGGCAATTCCTGAATTCTATGTTCAAACGATGGGGCGCAAAGTATGAATGTGAAAATGGGTTTGGTCGGTAGTGAAGGCACACCCGCAAGTACTGACAAAATTCGTTCGGGGAATAAATCGAACGTGGTCAGTGACTCACAGGAATCAATAGCTTTGCCGGCGAGAATAACTTCTCAAACGGAATCTCGCGTGATTGTTGTCGATTCTCGCCAGTGTCTGCAAGAAGCGCTTGTTGCTGCCTTCGAGCAGTATCTTTGCATTCCGGTTTCTGCTTTCGATTCTTTAAAGGTTCTACTTGAGTCAGGTGATCCACCAGAACATACGAGTACAGTGATATTGCAGCTTACGGTTGGCTCAAGCCGTCCTGATCTGGAGTCTGCTGTAACCAGCTTGTGGGAATGGGCTCCTACGGTGAGAATCGTTCTGCTGGTCGATAAATTGACCCGTGAGATCGCGGGTACTTGCAAAGAGCTAGGGATACGGGGTCTGGTATCTAGCGAATATAGTTCCGGGCAAATACTCGTTTGCGTCAGCGTTGTCGAGTCCGGTCTGAGTTATTTTCCTGCCGATATTCAAACCTGGTCAGTGCGTAGCGCAACAGCCGATGATGAAATCGATCGGGTTCAACTGCCAGACCTTGACGGTATGTTGACTCCGCGGCAGCAACAAGTTATGCGTTACATCGCAATAGGTAAGTCGAACAAATACATCGCCGCCGAACTATCGCTTTGCGAAAGCACCGTCAAGGTTCATGTGAGCGAGGTGATGCGACGACTAGGTGCCACCAGTCGAACACATGCTTCATACATTATTAATCAATTGGAAATCAAACATAAGGTGCTCGGTTAAGAAACACGAATTTGTAGTTAAATATTAGGAGAGTGGAAATGAATTTATCAAGCGTCAGAACTAGTACTTTAGTTGTATTTTTCGCTAGTGCTTTAGTATTATCCGTATCGGGCATTGCGAGGTCTGCGGAGCTTCTTCGTTTGTCTGAATCGCAACTTGATAAAGTGACTGCGGGTTTTCTGGCTATTGGTGTTGCCGCTGACGCACACGCAGTTTCTGCCGCTGGAGACACCTTTACTAACGCAGTTACGCAAACGAATGTAAACGTTGGTCAGCCTCAAGATGATGGGTATATTTATACTACTGGTAATGGTCAAGCATCTGCCACAGCGATTGGGCAGGCAGTTCAGACAGGTGTTGGAGGTGGTTTCGACACAAATCAGGATGTTGTCAGCGTCGACCTGAATCTGACCAACGTAACCGTGGCTGTAAGCCCTCGTGCGCCAGAACGAACTGCGCAGCGTATTGAGGCAGATCAGCGAAGGCAACAACAAATAAGTGATCAGCGGACGGCTCAAGATCAACGACGACAGGAACGGCGTGACAGTCAGACTGCTGATTCACAGTCCCAACAACAGCTTGAAAGACTGACTGATCGCTATTCCAGTCAGGATCAAAGGATCGCCGAACGCCGTGATCGGCAAGATAATCGCTTGGAGAGCAGGCTTAGTCGACGCGATCAACGAATCCTGGAACGTCAGATTCGTGCCGACGAGCGGCATCGCGCAGTAGCGGCCAATCAAGGAATACCGCCAACGTTGCTTCAACATCAAGTGCTGGAGATTACCGTGGTTACGCGTACTGCTGTTCAATAAACTCGGCAATACTTTTATGTGATGAATCTTCTTGATCGGTACTGGTATAGCCTGTCATCGGATTCGGAATTTTCGATTAGAAAATTATCGTAATTTTTCTAGCGTAAAACGCTTTGCATCCAAATCGCCCAATTCGGATAAAAGCTCAATATAACGATCACGACTGATCGTCGTCGCACCCATACTTAACAGATGGTCAGTTTCAAGCTGGCAATCAACAAGGTCGTATCGAGCGCAACGTGCCAGATGTACCAGGGCGACTTTCGATGCATTGCTTTGTCGAGAGAACATCGATTCACCGACAAAGACGCGACCGAGTTCAACGCCGTAGAGTCCACCAACAAGTTCTTCACCTATCCACACTTCAATGGAACGTGTAATGCCGAATCGATGCAACTCGCAATAGGCATCTATCATGTCTGCTGTTACCCAGGTGCCTGTGCTACCGGCACGTGGGGCCGCACATAGCTCCATGACGTTGCGAAAACAGCGATCTTCGGTGATACGAAAGCCTGCTGAGCGGATCGATTTTTTAAGGCTTCGTGATTCCTTGATGTCGGCAGGCCAGATGACGCAGCGTGGGTCTGGCGACCACCACAGTATCGGTTCACCGGCTTCGTACCAGGGAAAGATTCCAGCACGATAAGCATTGAGCAGGCGTTGTGGTGCCAGACTGCCACCTGCCATAACCAGACCGTTAGGTTCACTCAGTGCTGTGTTGACTGGTGGAAACGGCGTAATCTCGTCATCTTGGGCGAGAAACGGAATCGTCATGACTGGCTACAGGGATATCGTGTCTGCCTTGAAAGGTAGCAAATTGGCCAGACCCGCGCAGCGTTGTTCCATATAGGGCGTTTCCTCGATCAGGAAGTTCGCAATCGCTTCACGGAAACCAGGATGCGCAATAAAGTGAGCAGAGCGGGTCAGTTGCGGCTCAAAGCCGCGGGTAATCTTGTGTTCGCCCTGCGCACCGGGTTCGAAATGTTTGATGCCATGTTCGATGCAGTAGGCAATGCCCTGGTAGTAACACGTTTCAAAGTGAAGGCTGTTAACCGTGCGCCGACATCCCCAGAAACGTCCATACAAGGTGTGCTCGCCGATGAACATGATCGAGCAGGCAATCGGTTTGTCGGGTTTTGCGTCTTCCGGGTCATAGGCGAACACAATCAGAACATTCTCACCAAAAATGCTACCGATCGTCTGAAAGAAATCCTTGGTCAAGGAGGGGTTTCCCCATTTGCGATCAAAGGTCGATTGATAAAACTCGTGCACCCAATGCCATTCCTGCTCGGTCAAACTGCTACCCATTCTTTGTTCGAGTCGAATGCCGGCGTCGCTGACATGGCGACGTTCGCGACGAATGGTCTTGCGACGTTTTGACGTACAGGCGTCGAGGAAGTCGTCGAATGAGGCGTAGTCATGGTTATGCCAGTGGTATTGGCAATCCAGCCGTTTCAGGTGATCGGATGGTTTTTGCAGCGCTTCTTCCGATTCAGCAAGTATTGATTCCGCACTTGTAGTGGTGTCTGAGGTTTCCGGCGTAGGTGCGCTCAAGAGATTACTTTCGCGTTCGGTCAGAAAAAGGTAATGCACACTTGAATACTTCTGCGAGAGCGCGAACTGCCGGACAGCTTGCGCCAGCAACAGCAGCGTATCGTCATAGTTCTGATCCTGGCGTACCAGAATCCGGGGACCAGTCGCGGGTGTGAATGGAATGCTGACAACCAGTTTCGGGTAGTACTCCAGTTGATTACGTTCATACGCTTCCGCCCATGCCCAGTCGAAAACGAATTCACCATAGGAATTGGTTTTGACATAGGACGCGACCGCTGCGACTAAGTCTCGGTTTTGCTCCTGGGCATTTGAGTTACTAGCGTTATTCTCGTCATTTCCGTCATTCTCGTCTTTTGCATCATCCTTGCTATCACTGACATTTTCTTCACTCCACAATAGAAAATAGCGCGGGTACCAGCCGGTGTTTTTGCCAAGGCAACCGCATCTGTCGAGTGTGTGCAGAAACTCGTAGCGAACAAACGGGTTGCCGTCGGTGTTCAGGGCGTTCCAGTCAGCGGCGTTTATCGCATCGAGGGAATCGCGGACGTCGATCTGGATTTTTTGCGTCATATCCGGAGCATACGTGTGTTTGATAGCTCTAGTTTTGGAGTTCTTTGGCCTCCAGGAATTTTTCAGCATCTAGCGCTGCCATGCAACCGGTTCCTGCAGATGTAATGGCCTGACGATAGACATGATCCATGACATCACCTGCGGCAAACACCCCCGGTACGCTGGTCGCCGTCGCATTGCCACTGCTGCCGGACTGGACGGTCAGATACCCGTCCTTCATGTCGAGTGACTCGACAAATATGCCGGTATTGGGTGTATGGCCGATGGCGATAAAGACACCCATCAGGTCAATATCTTCAGTCGCGCCGCCATCAACTGCCTTGATGCGCATGCCGGTCACGCCCGAGTCGTCACCGAGCACTTCGTCCAGAGTGTGGTCCCAACGAATCGTGACGTTGCCGTTCTTTTCTTTTTCAAACAATCGGTCTTGCAGGATTTTCTCGGCACGCAGGGAATCCCTGCGATGGACCAGAATCACCTCACTGCAAATATTGGACAGATACAGGGCTTCCTCAACCGCAGTATTGCCGCCACCAATTACCGCAACCTTTTGATTACGATAGAAAAATCCGTCACAGGTCGCGCAGGCCGAAACCCCGCGCCCCTTGAAGGCTTCCTCCGAGGGCAAGCCGAGATATTTCGCGCTGGCGCCGGTGGCAATAATCAATGAATCGCAGGTGTACTGGCCATCGTCGCCGGTCAAGGTCAGCGGTCTTTTGGAAAAATCGACGGTATTGATGTGATCGCTGATGACTTCCGTGTCAAAGCGCTCGGCGTGCGCCTTGAATCGCTCCATCAGCTCGGGGCCTTGAACACCCATCGCGTCAGCGGGCCAGTTGTCGACTTCTGTTGTGGTGGTCAGTTGTCCGCCAGGCTCCATCCCGGCGATCAGCACCGGATTCAGATTGGCTCGGGCGGCGTAGACGGCAGCGGTGTATCCAGCCGGGCCAGATCCTAGAATGAGCAGTTTGCAGTGACGAGTATTGGACATGAGAAGCTTGTTGCGCGAGATTATCGAGACGGCGATATTAACGGATTTACACTGCGAACAATTGTGGACTCTGAGGTAAGAGACAATCGGTCTGCTACACTTTTCCGACGCTCCATGTAACCTTTTCGGGCGCGTGTAACTACCTTCGAGACGACCCCATCAGGACTGGTTTTGGCCCAAGCTACAAAAAAGCGTACCGCTACCGCTCGCCGTAAGAAAGCCTCCGCACGCACCAAGACCACGGCACGGGCCAAGTCTGCCGGGCGTGTTGCGCGCGGCAAGGCCAGCGGCAAAAGCACCCGTGGAGCCATGTCAGGAGCCGTTTCGGGTCGTGCTGCGCGTTCCTCAGCGGCGAACAGATCTTCACTCGCTAACGTTCAGGCCGTTAACCAGCTCAGCCGACTACTGCGTGAGGTCGGCGGTATCGTCTGTGTGTTTGCCGCGATCATCGCCGTGCTCGCCTTGATGACGTTCAACGTCAATGATCCAGGCTGGTCGCACACCGGGGCAGACGGCAATGTGCACAATAGTGTCGGTCGCGCCGGGGCCTGGTTTGCCGATGTCAGCTTGTCTCTATTTGGCTTTATGGCTTATCTGATTCCGACGGTGCTCGCCGTTTGCGGCTGGTTGCTGTTCCGTGACTACAAACGTTCTCCATCGGCCTACCGTCCTTTTGTCTTTATCCGCGTCATCGGAATAGCGCTGATGCTGATAGCCGCCAGCGGACTTGCCGATCTGCACTTTGGCGTCGCCGAAGGTGAGCTGCCCCGCGGAACCTTTGGCGGGGGCATACTCGGTACCGCGGTGGCCTGGCGCCTGGTCGCCTATCTTCACCATCTCGGTACAACCTTGATATTACTCGCGGTCTTTTTCTGTTCATTGACGCTGGCTTTCGGCACGTCGTGGATTCAATTGGTGGAATCGCTTGGTGCGGCCATCGTCAATGTGTGGGACCGGTTGACGGGTGGCCTGTCCAAGGTCTCGGAGGCGCGCGCCGAGAAAGCAAAAATCAGGGAAGCTGACCGGGCACGAGCCGCACGTCTGTCGACCCATGAATCCAACGCGCTTGAGGGCAGTGGTGCATTGGACGCTCAGCTTGGCAGTCGTGCCGTTGATCTCAATACGGTAGATGGTATGCCAGCTGCCGGCCCACTGGCGAGTCTGCTTGGCAAACTCGGTTCCGGGACGCTGTCCGGTACTAAAAAAGCTTTGGCGGGTGTCAGAAAGGTTGGCGATTCCGTCAAACCCGATCGGCATGCTGTGCGCTTCGATGAATTGGCTGACTCGCTTGATGAGGCCGATGCCTTGCTCGCTGATGGGCGTGCTCGCGACATGGACAAGGCCCTGGATCTTGATTCGCTGGATACCTTTGATGACGACAATCCCGCCAAGTCAGCGATGAAACGGGCGGCAACGTCCGCTGCGGCACAACAAGCACGTGAACGTGCAGCGCAGGCGGAGCAGGTAGATACCAGCGTTGATGATATTGGCAGCAAGCCGGCCAAAATTGCGCCGCCGGCTGAATCAGTGGCGGCGGCTCCAGCTGCAGCCTTGCCGCGCAAGAAGAAGATCGCCATCAAACAGCGCGCTCCGTCCGATCAGAAACAGACCAAATTGTTTCTGGATGTCCCGGATTCGGATCTACCGCCGTTATCGTTGCTCGATGCACCCGAACCGCAACGTCCGGGGTTCAGTGATGTTGAACTGGAAGCGCTTTCGCGTTTGCTGGAAGAAAAACTCGCCGAATTTCGTATTGCTGTGGAAGTGGTTGCGGTGCACCCGGGACCGGTTATTACGCGATTTGAAATGCAGCTGGCGCCGGGTATCAAGGCTAGTCGAATAACCGGGCTGTCGCAGGATATCGCGCGTTCGATGTCGCTGGTCAGTGTGCGCGTTGTCGAGGTTATTGCGGGTCGATCAACCATCGGTATCGAAGTGCCGAATGATCATCGCGAAATCGTTCAGCTGAGCGAAATGATTCAGTCGGCAGAATATGCAGAGAAGCCATCGCCGTTGACGCTTGCGCTTGGCAAGGACATCAGTGGTCAATCGGTGACCGCCGACCTTGGTCGTATGCCACATTTACTGGTCGCCGGTACCACAGGTTCCGGTAAGTCGGTTGCCGTGAACTCGATGTTGATCAGTCTGTTGTACAAGGCAACCGCAAAGGATGTGCGGCTGATCCTGATTGATCCGAAAATGCTGGAACTGAATGTGTATGACGGTATTCCGCATCTGTTGGCACCGGTTGTCACCGATATGAAAGAGGCCTCGAATGCCTTGCGTTGGTGTGTCGGGGAAATGGAGCGACGCTACACCGTGATGGCCGAACTCAAAGTGCGCAACATCACTGGTTACAACAAAAAAGTCGAGGAAGCGATCAAGGCAGGTACGCCGATTGTTGACCCGCTGTATCAGGCTGAATTGTCGCTGACCCCGACAGAAGCGCCGCCGACACTGGAGCCGATGCCTTTCATCGTCGTGGTGGTCGATGAATTCGCCGACATGATGATGCAGGTGGGCAAGAAAGCCGAAGAATTGATCGCCCGAATCGCGCAGAAGGCGAGAGCCGCGGGTATCCATTTGATTCTCGCCACGCAACGACCATCGGTTGATGTCATCACCGGTCTGATCAAGGCCAATGTACCGACCCGGATCGCGTTCCAGGTGTCATCGAAAGTGGATTCTCGAACCATCATTGATCAAGGTGGTGCTGAGTCGCTGTTGGGACATGGTGACATGCTGTATCTACCGCCCGGTACTGCCTTGCCGATCCGTGTGCACGGTGCTTTTGTCGATGATCACGAAGTGCAAAACGTCATTGCGCATATCAAGCAAACGGGCGAACCGAATTACATCGAAGAAATACTTCAGGAGAGCACGGTCTCGATACCGGGTATCTCTGGAGGTGATGCCGGCGGCGGGGGCGGCGAAATGGATGCGCTTTACGATCAGGCTGTCGCCGTGGTTACCGAGTCGCGCAAGGCCTCCATTTCCTATGTACAGCGTCGTCTGAAGATCGGCTATAACCGAGCCGCTCGTATGGTTGAAGAGATGGAAGCCGCCGGTGTGGTCAGTCAGGTCACCTCAAATGGCACCCGTGAAGTGCTGGCGCCGCCGCCTGTCTGAACGGTAAATCGAGACCGCGAATTATCATGGTTTGGTAGACTCCAAGCTTCTACCTCCTGGAGTATCGAGTCGAGCTCCTTTGGGTAGAGGTCACCCGTTTGCGAACAATGCGGAGCTGCATGTTGCCTTTTTCTCGTTTTTTTAAAAGTTGCCTGTTGGCGTTTAGCTCGCTGCTCGCGATGCCTGCGTTCGCTGCGGACGATCTGCAAACGGTTATCAGTGATCTGGCATCGTTTACCGCATCGTTTGAGCAGACCTTGTATGACGCCGATTCGGTGCCCTTGCAGACAACGCGAGGTACCATCGCGCTTAAACGTCCCGGTCGGTTCAACTGGCAGTACACCGATCCCGCGACACAGGAAATCATCGCTGACGGCACCCGCATCTGGTTATATGACAAGGAGCTTGAACAAGTAACCGTTAATAAAATCGATGACCGGATCGCCGGCACGCCGCTTGTGTTGTTGATGGGTACCGCGCCCTTGGCCGACGCGTTCAGCGTAAAGTCTGTTGGGGAGTCCGATGGAATAGACTGGTATGAGTTGACACCTAAAGTTGCGGAGAGTGATTTTCAACTGGTGTTTATCGGTCTTAGTGGTGATGCGCTTGCATCGATGGAGTTGCGTGACAATTTTGGTCAGGCAACACAAATCATCTTCTCCGATTTCAACGCCAATAGTGAGCTTGATGATGCCCTGTTCGAATTCAACGCACCTGCGGGTGTAGACATTATCGGTCTGGATGAGTAGGGACGGCGAGCTTTTCTCGTTGGCCGATGACGATCTGAGCTTTCGCCCGCTGGCTGATCGGCTACGTCCTGCAAGCCTGGATGAATTTTTCGGGCAAAGACATTTGTTAAGTGCGCAAAGCAGCCTGCGTCAGGCGCTTGAACACAATCGTTTGCATTCCATGGTTTTCTGGGGGCCACCGGGTACCGGTAAGACAACGCTCGCGCGCATGATTGCAAGCCATTGTGATGCGGCCTTTATGAGTATCTCGGCAGTACTTGCCGGGGTCAAGGATATACGTGAGCGGGTAGCTGATGCGAAAGACAGATTGGCGCAGACGGGTCAGCGCAGTGTGCTGTTTGTTGACGAGGTACATCGCTTCAACAAGGCTCAGCAAGATGCGTTCTTGCCACATATCGAGGATGGCACCTTGTTTTTTGTCGGTGCAACAACTGAGAACCCTTCGTTCGAACTGAACAATGCCTTGCTGTCACGTGTGCGGGTTTATGTTCTCAAACATCTTGAGCAGATTGATCTTCGCCGTATCATTGATCGCGCTCTTGCGGATAAAGAAAAAGGCCTCGGCGCGCAAAAGATAGAGATGGCGGACGAGCACCGTGATTTGTTGGCAGCGACTGCCGATGGTGACGCACGACATTCACTCGTCTTGCTTGAACTGGCAGCCGATTGCGCGCGTCGAGATGGCGATCGATTGATTATCGACCAGGCTGTTATCGCGGACGTCACACGGGATTCCTTGCGTCAGTTTGACAAGGGCGGTGATCAGTTCTTCGACCAGATTTCCGCCTTGCACAAATCGATGCGCGGGTCCGATCCGGATGCTGCACTCTATTGGTATTGTCGAATGCTTGATGGGGGTTGTGACCCCTTGTATATAGCAAGGCGAGTATTGCGCTTTGCGTCAGAAGATATCGGCAATGCCGACCCGCGCGCCGCACAGCTCGCACTATATGCCTGGGACAGTTATGCCAGGTTGGGTAGTCCCGAAGGCGAGCTGGCCCTGGCACATGCCATCGTGTTTTCGAGTATTGCGCCGAAGAGTAATGCGGTGTACTCGGCATTCAAGTCTGCGATGAGCTTCGTTCGCGAACATGGCACTGCCGCGGTACCGATGCATTTGCGAAACGCGCCAACGAAGCTCATGTCTGAACTGGGTCATGGCGATGGCTATCGCTATGCGCATGATGAAGTTGACGGTTTTGCCGCCGGTGCTCGCTATCTACCGGACTCGGTACCTGATGCCCGATTTTATGAGCCGGTTGATCGCGGTTTAGAAATAAAGATCAGCCAACGTCTGAATGAGCTACGAACGCGCAATGACGATGCTAAAAAAAGCGCCGCTGGCAACGCGCCATCCAATTCCACCGACACCCCAAGGTCATGACTACTGTTACGTTTTCCAAACTTGATTACGCCAATGCAGAGGATGCCCGTATTCTGGTCGAGTTGCTCGATGCCTATGCCTGCGACCCGATGGGTGGCGGTGAACCTTTAAGTCAGTATGTCCGCGAGAACTTGCCGGCCGCCATGGCAGCGACGCCGGGTGCCTTTACAATTGTGGCTTATCTTGAGGGTGCGCCAGTTGCATTGGCCAACTGTTTTACCGCGCTGTCGACCTTTGCCGCCAAACCGCTGGTCAATATTCATGACCTGGCGGTGATTGAATCTGGACGCGGCAAAGGTATTGCAACAGCGCTTCTCGATGCGGTGGAAAAGGAAGCGCTCGAGCGCGGTTGCTGCAAGGTGACGCTTGAGGTGTTGTCTGGCAATACACCAGCCAAACGTGCCTATGAAAAATTCGGCTTTGAAGTTTATGTGTTGGATGATGCGGTCGGTGGTGCACTGTTCATGCAAAAGAAACTACCGGTTTGAGCGAGGTTGAAAATGTGAGTGATGCCGCTCAATCACTCTCTGTTTCCATTGAAGTGGGTGAACAGACGCTTGTCGAGCAAGCGCTGTTGAATGCCGACGTGATAGGCGCTGAATTCGATGAGGCGATGCTTGAAGATGCTGCGCATAAAGGCGGGGTCTGGGTGCAAATCAGGCACACCGATACGGTGAGTAGTCGTCCGGTCAGGATGCGTGATCTTCGTTCTTGCAGCGACAAGGCAGCCGATCTTTTGATCAATATCAATCGTCGTGTCCTTGCTGAACAGCCATTGACGGCGACGCTCAAGCGTGAAGAGAAGAATTACAGCATTTGGCACAAGCCCTCTGGCATGCTGTGTCAGGGCACCCGTTGGGCGGATCACTGTAGTCTTGTCCGTGGTGTGGAGCTGGCCATGGCGCGCCCGGTTCATCTGGTACACAGACTCGACAAGGCGGCATCGGGTTTGATCGTACTGGCGCATACACGACCCGCAGCCAAAGCCTTATCCGCCTTGTTCGCACAACGCAAGGTCAGGAAGATCTATACAGCCTCGGTCAATGGGCGAGTGGACTGGTCCTTGCCACATGTTCTGGATGATCCGATAGACGGGAAGAGCGCGAAAACCATTGTATTAGCTGCCGATGTGTTAGCTACCAATGGGGATAAAACTGGCGACAGTTCAACTTCCAACGACAGCTCACGTTTATCCGTACAGATCGAGACCGGTCGCAAGCACCAGATACGGCAACACCTGGCAGCAGCGGGTTTTCCGATTGTGGGTGATCGTCTGTTTGATCCAAACCGGGAACATGAACTGGATTTGCAATTGAGCGCAACCGAACTTGGATTCCAATGCCCGTTCTCAGGTGATGAGATACTTGTGCGTTGTGACTGATTTACGCCCTGAATTGCCCACTGAACTACGTGCGGATTGGCGCCAACTGATTGAATCAACTGTTGGCTCAGCAATAACACGTACTGAACTGATCCAAAGTGTCTGGAGTGGCTATGGACAGTTACTTCGTGTTTTGTTTGCCGATGAGGGTCAGCCTTCATTGGTTGTCAAGGCGGTCGTCCCGCCAGACGAACAACTTCACCCGCGTGGTTGGCAATCAGACATAGCGCATCAACGAAAGCTCAAATCCTATCGGGTAGAAGCCTGTTGGTATGAACGTTATGCATCAGCGACACGTGAATCAGTGGCTATGCCAGTGGCGACACTTGTTCATCAAGCATCGAATGGTTTGTTGCTAGTGTTAGAGGATCTTGATGCAGAGTATCCACGACGTTTGATTAGCGCTAATGCACAGTCGTGCCGGGCAGGGCT
Source organism: uncultured Granulosicoccaceae bacterium (assembly GCA_964449565.1). Taxonomy (GTDB): domain Bacteria; phylum Pseudomonadota; class Gammaproteobacteria; order Granulosicoccales; family Granulosicoccaceae; genus Granulosicoccus. Next base: position 12,002 of record CAYUZB010000105.1, read on the forward strand.
TGAGTGGTTGGCTCGATTTCATGCGATGAAACTCGATACCGCGGGTGAGGGTTTGTGGGAAACGGGCTGCTATTGGCATTTACAGACACGTCCTGATGAATGGGCTGCCATGCCTGACGGCCCGCTGAAAACACACGCACATGCTATTGATGCAGCGCTGCTTGATTGCGAGGTAACGACGCTGGTACATGGTGACGCAAAAGCTGCCAATTTTTGTTTGTCAGTGGATAAGTGTTCTGTTGCTGCGGTTGATTTTCAATACATCGGGCGTGGCTGTGGTATGCGTGACCTTGTGTATTATCTTGGCAGCTGCCTGAGTGATCAGATGCTCTACAAAGATGCCGATTCGCTTCTGGATCATTACTTCAAAATATTCTCAACCGAGCTTCAACCCTCGTATGAGCGGCAACGTATTCGACAGATTGAACAACGATGGCGCGAGCTGTACGCATTCGCCTGGGCTGATTTTCAGCGCTTCTTGTTGGGGTGGGCTCCGGATCATGCCAAATTGAATGACTATTCTGCTGAGCAGACATTGCGTGCGCTGGAACGACTGAGTTGATGGGAGTAATCAGGACTAGATTTATCTGTCAGTGTCAGGTTGCAGTTACAGATCTGAACATTTCTATTGCTTTTGGATTCGACGAAGGGTCCATTTGATGAGAATGCAGGAATTTCTCCAAGTTGCAGTAAGTTGAATGTCAAAAGAACAACTGACATAAGCGAAATCGTCGCTTGAATAGGGGTGTGATTGGATGATCTCTTCCAGATTATTTGTCGCTTCATCCGATGCGTTGTGCAAATTTTCTGTATATTTAATCTGTTAGTACACTCAGGAGTTGAAGAGATGTCTGATCACAAAGTTTTCTCTATGGCATTCTCAAAAATATATTCGCTCTATGTTCAAAAGGCTGAGA
>CAYUZB010000106.1:0-12717 GCA_964449565.1 uncultured Granulosicoccaceae bacterium
TTGGCTGATGCGACTCAACCCGCTGAGGAATTAACCGAGGAATTCAATAATCTACGTGATGAAGTTCTTGATGAATTGCCGTTATTGGTCGACGAAGTCACCGCAGAAATAGAGGCCGAGGTTGGCTTTATCCGAAACGAGATCAATGAGCTGCAAGATACGCTCAATGGGCTTAGTGATAGTGATCATCGTCGTAATGTGATTCAACAACAGATTTTCGGCCTTTTTGACGAAATGAATGAGATAAGCGCGACCTACGAAGACCGCTTGATAAGAGGCTTAATGGACGTTGTCAATGGTGCTACTGATCTATTTGAAATGCGATATGAAGAAGCTAATTATCTTGTCAGTGAATGGCTACGAGACACCACAAACGAAATTCATGTTCCTTGGGCACTGGACGACGACTAATGAATCGACAATACGGTGGAGCGCTAACTGAGTTTTTTTTCTTGACCATGATCATGGTGCCGTTGTTCTTTGCTATTCCAATGGTCGGAAAACTGATCGATCTGAAGCAAACAACGATACAGGCGAGTCGTTACTCGGCGTGGGAAGCAACTGTTTATCCAAGTGGGGCGAACGGAAATATGCCCACAGCGATAAAAGAACGTTTTTTTGGCGATAATAACAAGGTTTTAGTATCACATTCATCGGAAGCGGGGAGTAATTCGATGTGGGGTGATAAGGAAACCAATGAAATCGCGCCATGGTGGGACGACACCAAGGTTGTCATTGACGAGGATTCGGTGTCAGGAGTGCCTTATCAGGAAACTATCACTTCCCAAGGAATTGGATTTGAAATAGGTAATCAAGCCAGCAACACAGGAGAGATACTCGACGGTATCTCCGGAAACGAATGGGACCTTGAGAGTAATGGTTTCGTTCGGGCCGATATCAATCTGGATATTCAAGAGAGTACCTGGTTGGAAAGATCGCAAGGTAGCTGTGGCGGTGAGGATAGTTACACTTGTATTAAAGCCTCTTCCGTCATCATGAGTGATGGGTGGAGTGCAAGTGGCGATAATCAGACGCGAAGGCGTGTCAGAAGTTTGATGCCAGCATCTATTTTGGAACCTGTTGGTGATGCCGTATCGCTACTGGGGCATCTTCCAGTTCTTGAAGAGCTGAGTGGACTTAAGGATGCTTTCGGTCATGTCGACATGAATGTACTTCCTCCCTATGAGCCTCAGAATTGATAGGAGCCAACACCGTGAATAAAGAAACCCGATCCTCGCTTGCCATGCTGAAATCCATTATTGGGGTGTTTCTTTCTTCTGCCGTTCTGTATTCGCAATCTGCATATACCTCATCGAACAGTTTGGTTGATTCTGTTCCCGTACCTCCAAGAGCCAGACTGGAGGTTATTAATGAGAATCTACAGCACAATGGAATGAGCATGTCAGTTGGACGGCTTGTATCAAGCGAAACACTGGAATCAAACCTCAACTTTTATCGAGCATCATGGAAGGCGGAAGATAGTTCGGATATTCCGGGTTATGTCGAACAAAAGTACAATAACTGGATTGCGATAAGCCGCTATGAAAATGGAAAAAATACGGTCATTCAGTTTGATGAGAATGCCGATGATCCAGGTTCCGCATTTGTATCGATAATGAGCCTCGATCAATCATCTGACCTTAGTTTTAACGCTTCATCTCACCCTGGAAATGCACAATTACTTTCGAACACTCGTACAAATGATTTTGGCAGTAGCTCTACCGTCGAAGTAATAAAACTGGATTTGTCAATTGATGCTGCGAGTAGATTTTATAAAACACGTTTCAAACGTAGCGGATGGAATCTGGTCAGTGATCGTGAGGTTATTGATGGGCACGTGTTGATGTTCAACAAGAAATTGAAGAAAACAGAAGTGTTTTTGGGTCGAGATGCTCACGGTTCAACGCTGGCTGTTGTGAATCAGGTCACTCGCGATGAATAATCCAGCCCGTCGCTACCAATCAGGTTCGTCGACGGTTGAATATGCCATCGGCACTAGTGCAGTAATTGCGTCACTTTTTCTGCCGATTCCGGGATTTGACGCATCATTGATCAACGTTTTTCTAGACGCACTCAAAGAATTTCAGGATAACACCACTTATCTTATCTCACTGCCGTGAACAATAGTTCCAGGGAAAAAACAAAATGCGTAGTGATACGAGCCAAAGGAAGCGCCCAAGCAAACAGATAATCATGTTCGGATTGTCCCTACTGCTCGGAGGTGCGGGTGTCTTTTATTCGAAGCAATATATCGAAACACAAATAGCCTATTACAAGGGGCAATTTGAAAAGACAGAGCCTATGGTCTCTATCGTAGTACCTAATAAACCACTGTTGCGTGGTCACTTGTTGACATCTGGTGATTTATCAGTCCGCGAGATTCCAGTCAAATATGCTGATTCTAATTCAGTGAACGGCCAGAACTACGAAATAGCTATTGGTCAACGTATAGATTTTGATATTGACGAAGGCCGCCCGCTTCTATGGGCGCATCTTGAAGGTGGATTGACACCAACATTCAGCGGCAAGGTTGAAGAGGGCCTTCGCGCCATGACTGTTCGAGTCGATGAGATCAATTCGATATCAGGATTTTTACAACCACAAGACAAGGTCGATTTACTGTTGACTTATGGTTCCGGTGAAGAGCAAATCATTTTCCCATTGATCCAGAAATTGAATGTCATCGCCACAGGTGTACAGACGCTTGTTGACAAAGCCAGTAATGGTAGAACGAGAAACTTCTCGACAATGACCGTGCACGTTACACCTGATCAGGCGCAGAAAATCACTCTCGCACAGCAAGTGGGAAAATTAACCGCCATGTTGAGAAATCCGGATGACGAATCTCCACTGAGTGATGTACCGATGAATCTGGCGAAGTTACTTAATATTCCAGAGCCAGAGCCCGTAAAAAAAATAACGAAAAAGAAAAAGATCAAACCACCCCCAGGAATTGAATATATTGTCGGAGGTGGGCGATGAAACGTTCTATTGGCTTGTTGATTTGCACGCTTTTGATGGCAAATCTAGCGATGGCGCAGTCCCGATCATCCAATAGCTTCAGTAGTGACGAGTGGACTGAGGTTTCAGCAAGCGGTCAGGCGAAAGGTGCAATCAACCCTGATGGATCGGCGGGAGACAGAATGTGGATTCCCGAGCCCGGCGACACGTTTGCCAAGATTTCACTCCTGACGACGGGCTCAAGAGACCATGCTGACGCTATTGCTCGATACAACGGCAAGCATCGAGAGCAACAGTTAGATCCAAATGATTTGCTGTTCATCCCCGAACATTTACTTTTGCCTCCTCAGGACGATTCCCAGTCCGTTAACTGGGAAATCAAAGAGTTTGGACAGTCAGGCTCTGGGGCTGTTGAAAGTCGCGAGAAACCGGAATTAATCCAACCTGCCAATCCACAATCGCCGTCGACATCGCCGGTACGTGTATCTGGCACGATCAACGTTGATATGTTTGCTGGTGAGGTAAAGGTGCTCGGAAAGGTTAACGTAACTCGTGTTGCTATTGGTAATGGCAGCATTGTCAGAGCTGAGGTATTAAAAACTGGTGAATTGCTAGTGATCGCCCAAACAGCGGGTAGTACCTCTCTCAGGTTGTGGCACAAGGATGAAACACAATCGGACTTCAATATACGTGTGTCCGAATCAGATCCGGTCACCCGCATTCGCATGGAAAGAATGGTGCAGATCAAGGTGCGTATGATTGAATTTCGTAAAAGTGCACTGGGCAGGTTAGGCATTGACTGGAGCGATAGTATTGCGGGACCTACGTTTGCCGCCGCGGGCGATGCCGTAGGTAACAACCTTTTCCGTCCAGCTGCCGAAGGTTTCAATGGTCTTCCTAACACTGTATCGCCGTTTTCTACCTATTTTGGAATCGCGACCAATATCACCTCACGTATTAATCTCCTAGCATCTTCCGGAGACGCTGTGACCTTAGCTGAACCTGTATTGAGTAGCTTAAGTGGCAGTAGTGCGAGTTTTCTGGCAGGTGGTGAGGTACCTTATCCAGCAATCGGATCGAATGGTCAGACGACCGTACTGTTTAAAGAGTACGGAATCAAACTTAACGTTGCTCCCACAATCGACGATGCTGGTAACGTCCAAACCATAGTTGAAACTGAAATCAGTCAATTGGACCCTGCCGTTAGTGTTCAAGGCACACCTGGCTTATTGACGAGAAGGGCGCAGACGCAAGTTAACGTGCGTTCCGGACAGACAATTGTCATATCCGGGTTGTTGACCTCAGAGAGCAGCAAGGATGTGGACTATATCCCGGGCATCGGTAAACTTCCGATTATTGGGAATTTCTTCAAGGCACATAACGCGCGAAAGTCTGAAAGTGAATTGGTTATATTTTTAACACCGGAAGTCATTGATCCAGCGACGAATACGTTGTCCGAGCACAACCAAGACTTTCTGTTTGAATCCGAGAAACGAGCTGTTAGTGCACGTCAATCACTACCGTTGATGGAGTAGACGATGTTTGATTTCTACTACCAACACGGCGGTGGACGTCGAAAATTGTTCAAGGTCAAAGGTTCCGTTTGTTCGATAGGCAGTGCCAGAAGTAACGATCTTGTCGTGGACACACGGCTGGTGGGTAAAAGGCATGCTGAGCTATTTCTGAAGTCAGACGGTGTCTACTTGCGTGATCTTGGCAGTATGAGCGGCAGCTGGGTTAATCGTGAGCGCGTTGTCGAGCATGGTCCAATATCGGATCTGGACGAGATCGCTGTGGGAGACATCAGTCTGACCATTGATACGTCAAAAATTCAGTTGTCTGCAAATGATTCTTCAATGACAGAGACTAGTTCCAAAGTCCCAACATTCGTTAAATCATCAGACGTAAAAAGCAAGCAGGATGTCGAATCTGACCCCGAGGTGACAAAAGCTGATGAAGCGCTCAGTTATTGGGGACGTATTGTCCACGAGCAGTTGCTCAATCAGATGGACTTGCGACGCAAGGATGTTAATCGAATGTCCGATGCGCAGCTCAAGGAGGAGTCGCTTGTATTGATCAGAAGTGTTATAGCAGGCCTTTCGGATCAAATTCCGGCGTCGGTAGACCAACAAATTTTGGAGTCGGATGTTCTTAATGAAGCGGTGGGATTAGGACCGCTAGAACAGTTTTTGAACGATGAAGATATTACTGAAATCATGGTGAATAATCATCGTGAAATCTTTGTAGAGAAAAATGGAAAGCTCGAGAGATCTCGTTACAGTTTCAGTAGTGATGCCACCGTTTACGCAGTTATTGAAAGAATCATAACGCCTATCGGGCGTCGAATAGATGAGAGTAGCCCCATCGTAGACGCACGATTAAAGGATGGTTCACGAGTTAATGCGGTGGTACCTCCACTAGCGCTCAAAGGTCCCAGCATCACGATCAGAAAATTTCCCAAACATCGACTGGAATTTTCCGATCTGGTCAAAATTGATTCGGTCGATCAACGAATGGTCGATTTTCTTCGCGTCTGCGTTGAGATGCGTAAGAATATTATTGTGTCAGGCGGTACCGGTTCGGGAAAGACAACGTTACTCAATGTACTGTCAAATTTCATACCCGCAAGCGATAGGGTCGTCACCATTGAGGATGCTGCCGAACTTAAACTGATTCAGCCCAATCTGGTGTCACTGGAATCTCGACCTCCAAACCTTGAAGGTAGTGGCGAGATATCAATTCGTGAACTTGTTAAAAATGCTCTGAGAATGCGCCCAGACCGAATTGTTGTCGGTGAGTGTCGAGGCGGGGAAGCTATCGACATGTTGCAGGCAATGAACACTGGACACGATGGTTCCCTGACGACAATTCATGCGAATAATCCACGCGATGTCATTTCGCGTCTCGAGGTCTTAGTGTTAATGGCGGGGCTCGATTTGCCGGTCTCGGCGATTCGCGAGCAGGTAGCTTCTGCTGTTCACATGATCATTCAGCAAACACGCTTCCCGTGTGGTTCAAGAAAGATCACCCGTATTACTGAAGTAGTCGGAGTCGAAAGTGGTACGGTGCAGTTGCAAGACATATACACGTATCAGCAAGAAGGTCAGACAGCTGAAGGTCGAGTTCGAGGCACTTTTATGGCTACTGGGGCTATCCCGACTTTCTATGAAGAACTACGCGAAATTGGTGTTGAAGTTGATCTGAAACCGTTTGAAAATCTGCACGGCAGGATATGAACATGATACTCCTGTTCGTACTTGCGGCGGTTTTTCTCAGTGTGAGTCTGATTGCTTACGCGACAATAAATAGTAGCTCTACCGCGTGGACTGAGTACAGTAGTTCATTCAGTCTGTCCACCGAATCCAATCTGCAAAATCTTTTCGTTTTTGCTGATACGCGAAAGCTGCTAATTATCTATTTGTCGTCGTTCGTCATTGTGCCTGGTGTTTTGTATTTTCTCGATGCAAATGTCGTTGTTATCGTGATTTCAGTAGTTGCGCTGTATCTGGCACCGCGTTTCTTGTTTTCGTGGCTTGCCGAGAGGCGTAAACGAAAAATTAACGAAGCACTCCCGGATGGCCTTGCGCTGATCGCTGGCGCCATGCGAGCAGGTTCAACTTTTTCGATAGCGATACAAGCGCTTGTAGAAGAACAAGATGGGCCTCTCGGGCAAGAATTTTCCTTGTTACTAAGAGAACAAAGGGTCGGAGCCCGAATGGAAGAGGCTTTGGATAATCTCGCGGAGCGGGTTCAAACCGAAGAAATGGATTTGTTTGTCTCTGCTGCCTTGATTGCACAAGAAGTGGGTGGAAATCTATCCGAGATTCTGCAAAGGCTTTCCGAAACTATACGACGTAAACTCGAGATGGAAGGGAAAATAAAAGCGCTGACAGCACAAGGAGTTCTGCAGGGCTATGTAGTCACAGCATTACCGTTCATGATAATGCTGGCTTTATTTTTCGTTGAGCCAGAAGCCACCAAGCCGTTGTTCTCAAGTCTTCTTGGTTGGTTATTTCTTGGTGTGATTGTCGTGCTCCAGGTTATCGGTGGAATCACAATACGAAAAATTGTGAGGATAGACGTATGAGTCTTCTGGTTATCTATCTCATGATTGGCGCATTTATCTCGTTGCTATTCTGGCAGGCGTACAGCTTGTTTCATTACGTGCCTGTGGAAGATCGACAATTTCTTGATCGACCAGCATTGGGATTCAGAATGGCGTGGCCACTGATTCAGGCATTTGTGCATTACGGTGGAAAGTACATTTCACCAACGCGGGAGCAGATCATCAGCCTACGGCTTCGTCATGCGGGTGTTGAGTACAGTGTATCTGCAAAACAGTTTGTTGCTGCCAAATTTATATCGGCCATCGGTTTTGCATTGGTGGCGCTTTTTCTTACCGCGTCTATGGGGCGATCTGCAATATTGATAGCTCTGGTTGCAGGTTTTCTAGGTTATTTCTACCCGGAGTTGTGGCTTCGGGAAGTCACAGGAAAAAGGCAAGGCGAGATTTTACGTTCACTGCCATTTTATCTGGATATCGTAACACTGTCGGTGGAAGCTGGAAGTAACTTGACAGGTGGCTTGACTCAAGCGGTTCAAAAATCCAACGATTCAGCGTTACGAAGCGAGTTGAGTCGTGTTCTCAGAGATATTCGAGCTGGCAAATCACGCGCAGACTCGCTTCGCGATCTTGCCGAGCGTACTGGGAGTTTGCCAATCAAAAACATAGTCAGCGGTCTGATACAGGCAGAGCGAACAGGTTCTAGTCTCGGTCCGTTGCTGCGAGCACAAGCGGATCAGTTGCGAAGTGAAAGGTTTCAGCGAGCAGAGAAACAGGCAATGGAAGCGCCGGTGAAATTGCTTGGACCATTAATGATGTTCATTTTCCCCACGACCTTCCTGGTATTGATCTTTCTGGTTCTCAGTAAGGCGCTAATGCAGGGTGTTGTAACTTGGGGACCCATTGTTTGGGCCTATCAATGGCCAGGATCATGAAGATGCAATATATAGTAGATAAAATTCGAACCTTGACTGCAGCTGTTCTGGCAGGTTTACTGTTAGCCGGCTGTTCTACTGATCAGCTACCGCTCGGTTCAACCTTGCGAATATCGCCGGAAGATAGAAACATACGCATAGTTGAGCTTCTTGATGAAAACGGTGCCTGCATCTTTTTTGACAACAATTTTGTAGATATACCGGTTGTTATAACGCTGATAGATGCCCAGCAAAGCCCCATCGGCGACGCCGAAGTCAGTGTATATCTTGATTTTGCCGAAAATACTTTTACCGGCGTTCCTGTACTTGGGTTGTTTCGTGATCTCAATGGTAATGGCGTTATAGATGATGATGCTGAGTTTATCAGTGGGATCGATGACCCGATAGCGACGGTACGTACACGAGACTTCAGTGGCGACAGCACTTTACTGTTGCGTGTCAATCTTTCATGTGCCTTTCGTGGCGAGATGTTCGCTTTTGTCGATGGTGTTACAGCCTCTGCCACTATTAGTGTCGAGGCAATATCTGAAACATCTTTGACTGGAGGTTAATATGAATTCCAGAGCCACATCTTTCGATAACGAAGGCCTGGTTCGTGAGAACCGACGAGTATTGACTAGAAATGGTGCGCCTCTGTTGTTTGCTTATGAGGCAAATACATTTTGGCAGAGATTCCGCGGTGTAAAAGCACATCCCGCACTAGGTAAGACGGATGCCCTGGTCATCAACCCTTGTAGTTCAATTCATACATTTGGTCTTAAAGACGCATTGGATGTTTTATTTGTTGGGGTTCGTGGGGAAATCTTGAAAGTAAAAACTGTTAAGCCATGGTCAGCTAGTTTTTGTGTTGACGCAGCGTTGGTCATAGAGATGTCGGCTGGAACCATTGAAAGGCTTGATTTTCAAGTTGGTCAAAGAATTGTCCCGGAGAATGCATTATGGCGACAGGAATGAGAATAATTAAAAATATTTTGATTGGCGCATCGCTTGTGATTGTATCCGGGTGCGCGACTGTTGAAGAGAAACAGGATGTTTCAAGTCCTGTTTCGGCTTACACTGATGACGTCTTTATATTATCTTCATCGGCCGACCTTGCCTATCAGGAAAACCGTTGGATTGATGCGGTGCGACTTTATCAGGAGCTCACCCAGGCTGTTCCTGAGGATGCTTATGGTTGGTTCCGGTTGGGCAATACCTTTGCCCAGCAAGGCGCTTACTCGAAAGCTATAGATGCGTATGAAGCGTCGATTGATCGAAACTCATCTCAACCCAAGCCTTGGTTCAACCTTTCAACTGCTTATCTGCTAAACGCACAATTTGCCATGACCAGAGCGTGGGAGAAGCTACGCCATGGTGACCCTGCAAAAGCGGTGATCGAGACACGACTCAGAGTATTGTCCGATCTGATACATGATCGTATTGAAGATATACAACCTGCAACGAAAACTCGGCATTACTGACTTCAAGCTGTCAGCAAGGATGAAATTATGTGGATTAAAAAGCGAATAGCTAAATTTCAAAAAGGCGCTTCACTCACGGAAATGGTTGTAGTGTCGCCGGTGCTTCTACTATTTGGATTGAGTACCGTTCAAGCTGGTCTTATCTATCATGGAAAGACGACGGTAAACTACGCGACATTTGAGGCGGCCAGAAGTGGTGCTGTAAACCATGGTCAAGTCAGTGTCATGAGAAAAGAACTGGGTATACGCCTGGCGCCGCTTGAGGGTGGGGACGGAAGTACTGAAAGGGCAGCATCAGCTATTGCGCAATCGGTACTCAAGACGGCAAATCCTGTCAATACACGCATAAAAATAATTAGCCCTAGTATTGAAGCGTTTGAAGATTGGAAGATAACCGATGAGGAGGGGCGTGAAGTGATTCCCAATAGTCATCTTCGCCATATTCATGGCGAGATGGCAGGTGCTGGAAGTGCATCAGGCATGACATTGAGAGACGCCAATTTGCTTAAAGTCGAGGTGACGCATGGCTTTGAATTAAAGGTACCGCTTGTCAATCGCCTGGTAAGCGCAGTGATGGTGGAGTTGGATGAAGCCAACGTGACGTTCTATGAGCAGAACATGTTACCGATAAAATCTGTCGCCACAGTAAGAATGCAATCTGAACTCTGGAAAGATGAGGTTTTGGCATCCAACCAACCTCCACCCGAGTCTGAGTCGACGATTGCCAGTCTCACCGATCCAAATGATACGACTTTATCTTCTCCGGTTGAACAGAGCCCGGTCTGCAGCAGCAATAATGGGCTAGGTACTAACTTGAGTGTTATCGATACGGAGAGTTACGAAGGTGGTCAATGTGCTGTTACGGATATAGCCTATGCTAGTCCGGTTGGATCTGGAGCTCACGAGTGCTAGGTCAAAATTTATCGGTGATAAATTCTTGTCTAGTGCTACATGGCCTGTTCAACAGCTAAAACAATTCCTGCGATCTCAGCACAATCCGCAACACTGAACGTCAAAGGCAGACGGCAGTCGTATAGACGGGACAATAACTTGTCGGTCTGTGGTAGTTCCTCGGTATCAATATAATGCCAACTGTCATAGCGGCTGGTGTAAGCCTTTGGCATCGCATCGCCAAACCACTTTAGATCCACGCCATGAGCTTTGACCGTTTCAAGAAATGCTTGATTCTGCGCATCGTCAAAACGCTCGATGCGAAACTGTATGGAACTCGGAACTTCGTAACAGGCAGGATGGCGCACAGGCATTTGAATCGCATTGCTCTCGCGTAACACATTGGCAAAAGCGTCATAACGTTCGTTCCAGCGTTGGCCCCTGGCATCGAGTTTCTCTAGCTGAGGGCGCAATATCGCCGCACGTAAATTGTCCATCCGGCCACTGCAATTCGGTGTTTCCAGTTTGATCTGATTGAAAACCTCAATGGGTGGCGCGGCCTGGTGACGTTCAAATAACATATAAGAACCTGACAGCACGATGGCGCGAGCCATCAGCTCGTCATTATCTGTGGTCATCAAGCCTCCCTCGCCGGAGTTGATGTGTTTGTAGGTTTGTGTGCTGAAGCATGCGGCGATTCCGTGAAATCCGCTCTTCTTGCCATCGAAGCTTGCTCCCATCGTGTGTGCACAGTCTTCAATCAAGGCAACATCATGCGCATTGAGTATGTCCATGAGTTCATGCATGTCGACAATATGGCCACGCATGTGAGAAAGCATCAAGACTCGGGCGCCACTGGACTTGATCATCGTCTGCAGATGATCGAGGTCGAGCACAAGATCTTCAGTTGTATCTACGAGAACCGGTTTTCCGCCTGCGGCAAATATGGATCCCGGTACGGGAGACAGGGTAAAACCATTTGTTAAAACTGGCTGGCCAGCTTTCAGTCCCCAGGCACGTAGCGCAAGCTGTAGGGCATACCCGCCAGAGGCACAGGCGAGACAGTATTTTTGATCCTGATACCGTGCAAACTCGATTTCAAGCAGAGCCGTTTCTGAGAGCTCTTCTTCGCTTGCGACATTGTAGCGGTGCAAACGGCCACCTTGCATGACTCTGACGGCGGCATCAATAGCTGCAGCATCAATTGGTTCTTGTTGTGTGAAATTACCTTCGAACGGTTTGATATTGTCCAACACTGTTTTTGTTGCCTATGTAGGTATACGTTTTTTAGTAGCATGTACCCGTTCTTCATTCAACAAACGGGCAGACGCTAGGGCAACAAGAATACCGGCAATGCCGCCAAACAGGTGACCGTCCCAAGAAACACCTTCCTGAAAAGGTAGTACGCCGCGGATGATAGTTGACGCGTAAAGCAAGCCGACGATGATTGCGATAAAGATTGACCGCAAACGTCTCTCGAATATACCCGCAAATATATGAAAGGTGATGAGACCAAAAACGAGGCCACTGGCACCTATATGATTAGCGTTTCGCCCGAACAGCCACAATCCCGCACCTGACAAAATAACGATAAGTATCACGATGGCGCTACTGTTGGCGCGAGATCCTGCCAACAGCATGAGTGTGACTGCTAACGGTACCGAATTACCCAGTAAATGTTTCAAGTCGACATGCAAAAAAGGCATGGCGATAATTCCAGGTACGCCACGCAAGTCGCGAGGTTTCAAACCCAGAGCTTCCAATGCGAGAAATCGGTCTAGTGCGAATACGATCCAGATCGCTAAAATAAACAGGCCGACTTTGTAAAGGTCATGCCTGATCGTGTGAATATTGCGTGGATCTATTAGAGCGGACACAGTAGCTGATGAGCTCTAGGCAAGCATCTTTCGGAGTTTACCCGCAACCTCTGCAAGCCCGCCGTCAGGTAGTCCGGATACATTACCTGCTTTGATTTCATTGTATTGAGTCTTGTCGATCGCGAGGCGGCTGGCGTCGCTATCACGAAAGTTGAGAATTTTCAGCATTTCGCGGACGTCGTAAATATCATCACCGGAATTGACAGCGCTACTCGCACGCCCCGCGCTTGAGCTATTGGCCATATTGCTTGAGGCGTTGCCCACCGTTCCGGGTGCTGTTCCGGCTGCTGTCCCGGATGTCATTCCAGCTGCAACTGCGCCAGCTGCTACGACAGCTCCAACGCCTGCGGCGACAGCGCCTGTCGCGCCCGCAGATGATTCTGTAACTCTGTTTGCAGCTGAGTTAGTAGACGCGGCGCTGGCCTCCGAGGTTCCTGTGCTGGCTGCTGCGGCGATACCGCCTGCGGCATTACTTCCTCCTGAGCCAGCAACACCATTGCCAGCTGCGCCTGCGTTGACAGCACCAGAAC
>CAYUZB010000107.1:0-10696 GCA_964449565.1 uncultured Granulosicoccaceae bacterium
ACTTCGCGCTCGGACTTGGGCACGCCGTGCATCTCGAGGCCAAAGGTGATGTTCTGTCCGACAGTCATGTTCGGGTAAAGCGCATAGGACTGAAAGACCATGGCGATCCCACGCTGCGAAGGCGGTACATCGTTGACCACCCTGTCACCAATTTCGAGTACACCGTCGGTAATTTTTTCAAGACCTGCTATCGTGCGCAGCAACGTGGACTTACCACAACCGGAAGGGCCAACAAATACAATAAATTCGCCGGCTTGAATATCAAGATCTATTCCATGAAGAATTTCTACGGAGCCATATGATTTCTTGATATCGGTTAATTTGACATCTGCCATGAGCGTGGTATCCGACAATGAGTTTAATCAGTACTGCTGCCCGTATCAATTTTAGCTACGAGAGCACCATAGCTTTCAAGTGAAATCTTCGAATCGTTCAGCTGCGCTCCAAACGTTCCACCATCGAGCATCGATAATTTTGACGGCATGGTTACCTCAATAGGCTTGTCACTCATATTAATGGTTACCAAAAGCGACTCACCAGAGTGACTCCGCTGGAACATCATCACATTATCGGGCGCATCAATAAACGTAATATCGCCTTTGATCAAAGCCGTATTCTTCTTACGAAAATCCAGGAAGGCTTTATAGTGTTCAAGCAAAGATCCTTCTGTCCCCTCCTGTACGTCCACCGCACATCCGAGATGCTCATTCGGTACTGGCAACCAAGGTGTCCCTTCAGTAAATCCGCCATGAGAGCGATTTCTGGTCCACACCATAGGTGTTCGGCAACCATCTCGACCTTTGAAGTCTGGCCAGAACTGAATACCATAAGGGTCTTTCAGATCTTCATAGGCAATATCGGCTTCACTCAGGCCGAGCTCCTCCCCCTGATACAGGCAGACGGAACCCCGCAAACTCATGACCAATACCGCTAGCATCTTCAAATACGCCTCACGATCCTTGACCTGATCGGTCCATCGAGATGCATGACGTTGAACGTCGTGATTGGAAAACGCCCAACAGGACCAACCACTCGGAGCTGCCTGATCGAAACCCGCCACGATTCTTTTCACTTTCGCAGTGTCGAGCGGTTCCTCGGATAGAAAATCGAATGAATAGCACATCTGCACCTTATCTTCACCTGAAGTGTATTCAGACATAAGTTCAATTCCGTACTGTGCATCACCTACCTCACCAACTGCGGCAGCGCCATACTCGTTTAGCAGCAGACGAAATCTTTTCAGGAACTCAAGGTTCTCGGGCTGATTCTTGTCATATAAATGATTCTGGTAGTTATAAGGATTGACCTCTGGTGCAATACTGGTATTTCGTTCTTGTTCCGGTATAGCAGGGTTGTCGCGTAGAGCCTTGTCGTGCACATAGAAATTTATCGTATCAAGACGAAAACCATCAACCCCTCGATCGAGCCAGAAACGCACTGTATCCAGTAAAGCATCCTGCACATCCGGGTTATGAAAATTCAAATCTGGTTGTGATCGCAAAAAATTGTGCAGATAGTATTGACGCCGAGTCGAATGCCACTCCCATGCAGATCCACCAAAAATCGACAACCAGTTGTTCGGCGGATTTCCGTCAGGTTTCGCATCGGCCCAGACATACCAGTCAGATTTAGGGTTATCTCGACTAGTCAGACTTTCTTTGAACCAATCGTGCTGGTCAGATGAATGGGATATGACCTGATCGATCATGACCTTGAGCCCAAGCTTATGTGCCAATGCGATCAGCTCATCAAAATCGTCAAGCGTACCGAACATCGGATCAACCGCTTCGTAGTCCGATACGTCATAGCCAAAGTCGAGCATCGGAGACTGAAAGAACGGCGAGATCCAGATTGCATCCACTCCCAGAGAGGCAATATAAGGCAACCGCAGAGTAATACCGCGCAAGTCGCCAATGCCATCACCATTCGTATCCTGAAAGGATCGCGGATAAATTTGATAGATAACAGCGCCACGCCACCAGTCTGTATCGGTCGAAATGTCAGCGTGGGTCATTGATGCCGAATCGGCTATGGATTTCTGGACTACGTTCATTGGTTTAGTTTATTTAACAGAGCCTGCGAGCAAGCCACGCACCAAATAGCGTTGCATGGCAAAGAATACAATCAACGGCACCGCAATGGATACGAATGCTGCCGTTGCAAGAATTTCCCAGTTGCCACCACGAGTACCCAGTAGCTCGACAATCTGATTGGTCATGACCGTGGTAGAACCGGTTGAATCTATCAGAAATACCTTGGCGACCAGAAGATCGTTCCACGTCCACAGAAACTGGAAAATCGCAAACGAAGCGAGCGCTGGAAAGGACAAAGGCAGAATGATCTTGGTGAAGATCTGAAAATCGGTAGCACCATCAACACGAGCGTTCTCAATAATATCGCGTGGCAGACCTACCATATAGTTTCGTAACAAGTAGATCGCCAGCGGCAACCCAAAGGCGGTATGTGCCAGCCAGACACCCAGATAGCCTTTACCGATTCCGATATCCAGGTGTAGACGAAGCAACGGTATTAATGCCAATTGCAGTGGTACAACCAGAAGGCCAACGATGACAGCGATCAGCAAAGCCCGACCAGGAAATTCCATCCAGGCCAGTGCATAAGCAGCAAAAGCCGCTACAACAATGGGAATAATGGTCGCTGGAATGGTAACAGTCAATGTATTGAAGAACGCCTTGGCCATATTGTCCTGACCGGTTCCGCTGAACAAGATGGTTTTATAGTTATCCATCGTGAATTCTGGTGGCGTAGATGCGGTGACAAATACCCGCTGCCCACGACGCCCTGGCTCTTCGATACTGCTGTAGCGATAGCTACCGTCCGAATTCAATGTCAATGTTTCTTCGCCATCACTGAACTCAGCTGTTTCACCAATGGCATACGCGCCGATAGCTCGGGATGAAACACCAAAGGCGGAAATGCTGGCTTCACCACGAGATTCATCATTATCGGTCAGAAGATTACCCTCAACAATAAAAATATCATCTACTTGTACAGCCTCATTCTTGCCACCAGTGCGCAATTGAACAATGCTCTCACTATTGCTCAACGACGCCCACCAGCCAGAGCTCGAGATCTGGTCAGCTGTGCGAAACGATGAAACAAAGAGTCCGGCAGTCGGGAACAACCAGGCCAGAACCAATACCAGTACCGAAATGTGAACGACCCAGGTCAGCGCAGATTTCTTGCCCGCTATGCTGCTCATGAGCAATACCTCGAGAGTAATCTCATCAGCGCATTTCCTTACGGGCGTTATAGACGTTCCAGACCAGGATTGGCGACACCAACAACATGATCACCATAGCTCCGGCTGATCCGACACCCCAATCATTGGCGCGGAATAGCTTCTCATACATATAATTGGCCAGCACCTGTGTTTCCCACTGACCATTGGTCATTGCAAATACGATATCGAACACTTTCAATACCGCGAGCGTTATGGTGGTCCAGACCACGACAATGGTCGGAATGATTTGTGGCACCTTGATCTTGAAAAATATCTGAAACGGATTGGCGCCATCGATAACCGCCGCTTCAATGGTTTCTTCCGGTATGCCACGTAGGGCTGCCGACAAGATAACCATGGCAAAACCGGTCTGAATCCAGATCAACACAACCATCAGAAAGAAATTGTTCCAGAACGGTAGCGTCAGCCATTGCTGTGGTTCTCCGTAGGACAACGACGCTGACCATACTGCGATCAAAGATGACAGTGACTTGTAGATCAACCAGACACCTAGCAAGGTCACAACAATGCGAAGCATAGTTGACCCTATTGTCATTCGACGCGTGCCATCAGTCAGTGGCTTGATCATCTGAAAGATAACAACGATAACGACTGCTGCGAAAGCAAGCAAAATAATACTGGGCAAGATTTTTAACGCAAGGATACTACCGGCACCACCGTCAAATTTCATCCAAATCGCATTCATGACGCCAATCTGAGACGTAGCAGCAGGACGAGCGTCATAGATCAGCTTGAATATTACAGCCGCACCGACAAAGGAAATCGCCATTGGCATAAAGATAAGTGACTTGGCGATGTTCCCCCAGCGGATTCTGTCGGTCAGCTGTGCAACCAATAATCCGAAGCCTGTGGAAGTCGCCGGCACGACGATCAGCCACAGCAGATTGTTACGCATCGCTTCCCAAAATTTGGGTTCGTTAGCCATCTGCTGGTAGTTGGCCAGCCCCACAAACGCACCACCGGCATCCCGATCAGTCAGGGATAGCCGCAATGTTTCGAAAACGGGATAACCGAGATAGAGGCCAAGCGCCGCGATAGCCGGCGCGAGAAACAGCCAAGGGCGAATCAGATTCGCCCGATTGATATTCCTTCCCGCCTTATCTCCAGTCGGTGGAAAGATCACCGTATCCAGAACACGATTCGAGAAGTAAAAATAGCCAATACATCCACCCACACCGATAAGAATGGTGATGACACCTTGCAATGCGGGGTTCATGATGCTCGATCAGTCTCCATGCTCAGGGAGTCTCAAAGTGCGAATAACAATGGAGGGGAGGAAGAAAGCACTGGAGTCATTGACTCCAGTGCTAACAACAAACTACCTATTGGCTACTTCAAAGCATCCCAACTGGTCTGAATTTCATCCGCAACGGTACTGGCATCTTTGCCACCCGTATAGTCAACCATGCCAGTCCAGAAAGTGCCCGCACCGACACCGCCTGGCATCAAATCAGAACCATCAAAACGAAACGTTGTTGCATTGACCAGTATCTCGCCCTGACCGCGAAGCGCATCGTTCAAATAAGTTGCGCTGTTCACCCCTTTATGAGGAGTCAGAAAACCGGTTTGCGCCATCATCACCTCATGAGCAAGAGGCAAGGTGAAAAACTTCATCAACTCTGACGTGGCATCAGATGGCTTGGTGATCGACATCAATGTGCCACCACCTAGAACCGGACTGCCGAGATCCTTGCCTTCATAAGAGGGGAAGTAAAAGAAGTCGACGTCTTCGCCAAACTCTATACCCTCTGGAAAAAATGCAGGTACAAAGGATGCCTGACGGTGCATATAGCACTGTGCAGGAGAGGCGAACATGCCTTTGGGCGAATCACGAAAATCGGTCGACGCGACAGCACCGGCCCCACCAGAGACTTTCTTGTCATCGCGAGCAAACCAACCAAACTCTTCGATCGCTGCTACCACTCGAGGGTCATTGAACGGTATTTCATTGGTAGTCCACGCATCATACACATCCGCAGATTGCGTGCGAAGCATCAGATCTTCTACCCAATCAGTCGCTGGCCAACCTGTCGCTGCCCCCGACCCAAGACCAATGCACCATGGCGTCTCACCATCAGCGACTATTTGTTCGGTCAATGCCTTCAAGCCTTCCATCGTATCCGGCACTTCGTAGCCCGCATCCTCAAAATTCTCTGGCACATACCAGACGAGAGACTTGACGTTAACGTTATAGAAAAAACCAAACAATTGTGAGTTGCCGTCCTTGTCATCGTAGGTGCCCAGATCGACCCACGAAGAACCCGCGCCATAATTATCAGCTACCCATTCGCCAGTACCTTCGGGCAAGGGATACAACAACCCACGCCCGGCCAAATCGGCAGCAAGTCCAGGTTGTGGGAAAACCGCTACGTTAGGCGCAGCGCCAGCTTCTGCATCGATTACGATCTGCTGCTCGAACGAATCAGACCCCGTATAGATGACTTCAGCACCAGTGGCATGTGCGAAGTAAGCAACAGCACTACGGAATACTTCATCTTCCGGTTGCAACCACGGGCCGGAAATAGTCACTGTCTGACCGCTAAAATCTGGCGCACTCTCAGCCCAAGACTGGTAACTATCCCAAGTGAAGTCACCTTCACCGGGTTTGAATTTCAAATCACCATGACCGTCAGCCAGGGCAGTTGCCGTGGATAGCACAAGCGACACAGCACTTGCCAACACAACCTTATTCATACGAATTTCTCCCGAGAATAGTTATTTGACTTACCACCTAACCAGTAGAAGTCAGAACATAAGGCGCTTTCAAAGCGCTTTGGTTTTATTAAAGGTATTTAATACCTGCCAATGCCGAGATAGTATCTATGTTGCGTGCCTTAGTCAACGTAACTTATTCTTAAGAAATTCAAAGCGCTTTGGATTACTGACAACCCCATCCTTAAGCATCAAGACGTATTGCAATCTGATCAACACCACTTTGAGAGTGACGAAAGATTTGAATTGATGATCAAGTACATGCACGTCTATAAAAACGAATGATGATCGGGGACGGCATACATCTATATGACGAGGATGGCAAAATGCCAGCGTCAACTGTTGCAAAGGCACAGGCATATACTACTGCCGCCGTTATCAGGCAAGGTTTCGGCAGGCGTGAAAATAGGCGAGTTGAAAAACATATCAACCAACAAATGAGATAGCCCTCTCGCCAATCACGAGAATGAAACTGAAATATCAGACCGATGTATATCCCAAACTTCTGTGGCAAATTACAACTACGCACGAGTATGAGTAATGGGCTTCCGTGCTAGAAGCTATGCTCCACGCCATATCAGGCCTTTTCGTAATTCTGATGATTCCTGTTAGCATCGATGAGGTTATCGAGTAAAAATTTTTTGGAGTATCCTAATGATACATGTCGTCGCGATCATCACAACCAAACCGGGCAAGCGAGAAGAAGTTCTAGCGGCTTTCAATAAAATTGTCCCGACTGTCCTGGCAGAAGATGGTTGTATTGAATACGGACCAACCATCGATGCCACCGATGCACCCAGCATACAAACACCCATTGGTGCCAATTCCTTTATCGTGATAGAAAAATGGACTTCAAGCAAAACTCTGGAAGCGCACGGCGCATCATCTCACATGGCAGCTTATGGTCAACAGGTCAAGAATCTGATTGTCAGCCGAACTATTCATGTACTTGCATCTGCATGATAGGTTTGAGCGAGCACCTACGTAGATACGTAAAACACTTATAACGGCCTTTTATAATTCATTACTGCTGATCGCTGTGCGGTATAAATTTGCGTTTCGTAGCCTCTCACAAAATAACATCTCGTTAAATTGCGAAAAGAGCATCTAATTATCAATTAGATTCTTTTCGCTACAAATATCTTGCAAGTACATTATGTAAAAGTTTCGAGATATTGTTATCGTAATCATTCCAAGGCAAACTGCCACAAAATGTTATTGAACCTGTGGCAAAAACAGTTCCTCCACCAGAATATTCAGCGTAAATCATATCTGCATGTTTGGCGTCTGACTCTGAACCACCGGTAAGATTGGTTATATGCGTCAACTGCTCTTCTGGAACCAGCATGAATCCATTCTCCCGAGTAACAGAACGGGCAAGAAGCACGGCTGTGTCAGGTGTTCCGATACGCTCATCCATATGATCCAGTTCAAACCCCGCAGCGCCATTTCCGGAAAATCCGAAATCGCCGATGATATCCTCATCTATACCATCAAAGACCCAGTCAAAAGCTGAATCTCGACAGACTCGTTTATAGGGGTCACCAAAGAAATTTCCCTGTGCTGCAAAACCAACACCGACAAGTGCCTGAGGCGCCCGACCATTGCGACGCCATAGCCCGCCATAGGTACCATCAAATGCGTTGTAATACTCGCCCGGTTCCGCAGCCCAAGCACGAATACCATCTTCAGCACGTCTTATTTCAAGCATACTGGCGTTCTCCGTATGCAAGGCAACGCGCCAATAAAACCCATTACCGCCAAGGTACAGTAGATGCCCTCCGTTGTCGCGATAGTCTCGTAATGCATCCAAAGTTTCACGCGTGTGATACTCGGGATGAGTTCCCGTTGTTAACGCTTTATACGATGAAATCACCGAGCTGCCATGAACCTGCAAGTCCTCATCAGTCACGATATCGTAGTCAATGCCCTTGTTATGCAACCAGCTGATCAAATGACTGTCGGCCTGGAAATGACGCAAGCCGGAACATGTTGTATCACCAAAAGTCTGATAGCCCGGGCGTAGATTGAACAAGGGGCGCAGATGTGACGCGTGACAGATCCCCGAACCATCAGAATGGTAGTTGTAAGTAGATAATCCGTATTGCGGATGCTCGGCTGGATTATGTGGATAAGCCTGCCATTCAGTGACCTTGTTCAGCCATGATGCCTGAAAATCAGGACGAGCATGATTGCCATAGATGGCATAAGTGAAGGTAGACACCAACACGCAAAGATCAGCACGAGGCTTGCCGATAGGCGGCTTTATAAAAAACGGTATGGCATCCCAATTGTCCCCACATTCCAGCCGCATCACATAGACACCCGATGGCATGTCATCCGGAATCGTGAATGAAAAATCTGTCTCCCAACCGAAATCGTAGATATCATCTTCATGGAAATGAATTGCCGCGTAGTGCTCAGGTTTATGTACCCAGTTCATCTCGGAACCATCCCAGGCAGCACCCGTCACCGCTCGAGTTGGAAAATTTACAAGGTCCAGTGCAGGACCAACGCGGGTAGGTATACTGGTGCCGGAGATATTTTGACTAAAATCCCATGCGCAGAGTATCTGTCCATTAGCCAAAAACATTGGTGATTCGATTTTCCCATTGAAATGCTCACTGGCAACACCGTTGTCATACCGGGCGGCGACACAAGGCCTACCATTCAGCGTCAGCGACAAGGACTGCTTACTCGTTATAGTCACTGGCGCACTACCGGATTCTAGCGAGCAATATTCTAGCGAGAAACGGTCAGATTCAATGCGAGCTTCAATACGATGCCAAAAACGAAGCTTGAGCGGCTTAAGGGTGCTCACGGTTACTTTACCGACACGTATAGAGACGGCACCATCAGCATCAAGAAATAGCGAACAATCTCCAACACTCAAAACGCTTTGCGCTCGCCCACATTTCAAAGTCGGAAATATCAGAGCGGAAAGCGTCAAACTTGAATCCGACGGCGCTGATACATCTGCTCGCGCAATACCATAGGAACCGGGGTAAAATGCCTGATGTCTAGACGCGACATCACGTTTTTTGAAATAAATTGATGCGTCTTCTTCGACTATCCCAGCACCTGCAGGATTTGGATCTGCACTTATCGAGCGCATAAGAAAGGCAGTAAAAGGTTTATCGGCAATTGACGACACCTTGAAATTCAAAGTGTCCGCTGGCTTGGCCGACAATTTATCGACATAACCGAGTAAGGGTAGGTCGTCGTTTATTTTTTTCATACGCAACATCTCAGCGAAGATATAGAAAATATATGTCCTTCATTCCTTATTACATCAAACGACATCATAGTCGATACAATAACGAAATCTGACGTGAACGCCCCAAAAAAGGTATGACTTGAAACACGACATCACCTCTTTAAGAACAATTTTGCAGCTGATTGCCATCTGAATTCAAATAGCAACCGAATATCTCAGTCAAGCTCGCGAGACTAGCAATATTCGATAAGCCACCCCCCCCCAGAATCATGAAGACGGATAGGGAAATTCTCCAAGACGGTCACAGAAAACCATGGACTATAATCCTCGCTACAGTATTTTCATATTGTTAAACCGACGATAGCTCGAGTGGAAATCAATAAGCTGCCCACATTTAAGTAAAAACATTAGGCGTAATAAGAACCTCCTATGGTTTTTCCATATAAAATATTGATCCATCTGCCCCATCGGAATTGTGTTAATGCCCCAATCTGTATACCGCTACATTTTCAATAACTCGTTTAAACAACAGATTCTGGTGGTAATTCTCACCCTCTCACTCATCCCTCTAGCCCCGGTACCGTTGGAGCTGCAGAGACGCTTGATGGACGATGCGATCGCGCAAAATGACACGGACCTGTTGCTCAAACTTGCTCTTTACTACTTGCTTGCCTTACTCATTGCAGCAGGACTAAAAACTTGGATGAAAATTCAGCGAGGGCTTATCTCCGCTCGCATTGTCCACTCGCTTCGAGCCTCCGTTTATCACTGCATCTATACGATGGTGCCACCCTCAAAATTGAAAAAACAGCCAGACAACGACGACCAGGTCGATGAAGGCGCAGTGGTTTCAATGTTGAGTAGTGAAGTAGAGAAACTGGGAGGGTTTTCCGGATCTTCGATTTCCGGACCACTACTGCAAGTCGGCACTCTTCTATCGATACTTGGTTACATGTTCTGGGTGGAACCCCTGGTAGCGTCGATCGCCCTGATATTGTACTCGCCACAGTTTTTTATCGTTCCGTACTTTCAAGCGAGACTAAACAGACTGTCGCGGGACAAAGCTATCAAAGTTCGGGAGCTAGGTGCATTTATCGTTGATAACGCAGAAGATGACTTGATCAGCAAAGAGGCTCCACCAACATTTTTAACACTAACCGAACAAATATTGAATATAAGAACCCGCTTTCTGCTAGGCAAGAATCTGATGAAAGCGATAATAAACCTGCTTATAGCGCTCGGGCCATTTGGTGTAATTGCATTTGGTGGCTGGTTAGTCATTCAAGACAGGATCGAACTGGGAGTGATTCTAGCTTTCGTCTCCGGGCTTGAGCGTCTAGGCGGTCCAATACGCCAGTTGATTGCCGAGTACAGTCAAATCACCGAAGCACAAATGCGGTATCGAATGCTTCTCGATGCATTCCCAGAGCCTCAAACATCAACGAAAACGCTATGAGAAATTCAGCTTCAATGCACCCAAGCAAGTACCAAGCAAGTACCAA
>CAYUZB010000107.1:10796-12375 GCA_964449565.1 uncultured Granulosicoccaceae bacterium
CCAAGCAAGTACCAAGCAAGTACCAACAAATTATCAATCAAATCCCAACCACCGTATAGAATCTTACCGCTGTAGCTTCTCTATATATAAAAATTCGGTGACAATACTTGCATTAAAACTCATTCTAATCTGATACTAAATATTGAAAGCGAGAAATTTGACCACCTAAATATTCAATTCGAATGCCGCATCAACCGATGACATTGGCAATTTAATCCCCATACCTGCTGAATCAGGTAACTGAAACCAGCCCCTTTTTCCTGACACGGGCTGTAAATACAGCATATCCATAAAGACTTGATGTACATGGTGGTACTCAGTATGTACCACGCTATTGCTTGCAGCGGTATAGTGACAAGCTGCAGCCATAGCGACAGCAGTCGAAGACACTTCCAGAGATAGTTTTATTGACTGATTTTCCATTAAGGCAAGTTTTTCGTTGAGCATATTCAATCGAGTAATCCCACCGCTTGCTATCGGAGCAGTTTGCAAGTACTTCACAGCCCCTCGCTCAATAAGCATCTGATGAATCTCTTCGCGATATTCAGCCTCGGTTGCCATGACCGGCACTCCTGCTTGACAAAGCATCTGCATGCCAGCGATGTCACTCGACTTTAAAGGTGATTGAAACGCCTCTATTCGTGACGCTGGCAAAGCTTTGTACAATCGCAACGCATCAACACGTGAGTAATTGTAAACTCCATCAATAATTAGCTTACATGAACCATTCAATTTATTAAGAACGGCTTTCACTCTCTCTATATCTTTTGAGAGTGACAACCCTCCAACCTTCATTTTGACAATACCGAAACCCGATTGATACATATCACACATCTCGTCAGCGAGATCATCCAATGTTTTGTTTTCCCCGTACAACCCACCGCTTCCATAGAGTTTGACATGACCATCGATCACTTGCTCAACATTGTTAGAGGAACGTATAAACGACCACAGCGGCTTTTCGGCGATACGGCTCCTCATATCCCATACCGCGATATCAATCCCCGACAATGCTGATGTCAACATACCGTGACGCGCAGTCAATGTTGCCCTGTCGATCAATAGATCATATATAGAAGGATAGTCAACCAATCGACAACCTAGAATGTGGGGAGCAAGCTCTGTGCGTAAAAAGGCTACCAGGGCATCGGGCGCAGTATCGAAACACCAGCATTCGCCTATGCCTTGCACTCCTTGATCGTTTTCCAGTACAACAAATACAGCATACTTTTTCGTCCATCGGATAGCCGGATTCCATACTTTTCCACCCAAGTCATTACAATGAGTAAAAACCGAGAAAGAGCGAATAACGGACATGGACTTCGTTAGTGCTGCAGAATCTGACTCAAGAACAGCTTGGTGCGTTCATTGTTCGGGCTATTGAAGAAGGTCTCCGGGTCATTCTGTTCAACAATCTCCCCTTCATCCATGAAGATCACCCGATCAGCGACGCGACGCGCAAATCCCATCTCATGAGTTACGCATATCATTGTCATGCCTTCCTCAGCGAGGGATACCATAACGTCCAGCACTTCGGAAATCATCTCAGGATCAAGTGCCGATGTTGGCTCATCAAACA
>CAYUZB010000108.1:0-1755 GCA_964449565.1 uncultured Granulosicoccaceae bacterium
CCGCTATTCTGCGTGAACGCACTTCTGACGACGCAGCACCGGAACTACTGTTCATGGCTGAGCCCGGTGTATTGGAGATCGCTGCCGATGGTAGCGTAAGCAATACCGGTATTATTTCTGATGATGATAGCGGCTTTCTCGGCTCATCCGGACCTGCACTATTGCTACTGGTGTCGGGGTTTTTAGCACTTCGACGACACATCAAACTTAAGGCAACGCCGTAATAAGGTCAGCGAAAGGCGATTAAAGGCCGCTAAAGCAACGAACCTTGCTGCGGCACCGGCCACGCCGGCAAGTCTGGTAACTCAGGTGCCGCAGTCGCGTTTTTGTCGTTTCCCGCATTCATTGCGTTCCGCCACGCCGTTTGCAATGCGCGATGAAAACTCAAGGCAAACGGTGGGCAGTGTTGATTATTCGGACAATGAATGAACATATAAACATCGTATCCTTGTCTCATCATGGTTACGGTCCGCTCGACCCACTCATTCATCCAGCGTCGATTACTCACCCCATCGGGGTGCAATATCAAGCGGACAAATGCTAGATCGTTGTAGATAGTTTCCAACACAGCCACATCCGGTTTTTCGTGAATCGCTTTCTGAATATCCGGATGTGACAAATCACCTTGATACAAAGCGCGCGAGTCCAACATCACGCGGCCAAACCGATATTGATTCAGAACAGGTTCAAGTAATGTCGGATCCTGAAAAAACGTGGGATGCCGCACCTCGATAACACACTCCCCGACACTCGCCAAAATCTCGAACACCGGCGCAAATCGATCAATATGCTGCACACCGGCCCAGGCCGGAAACTGTACGAGAAAAGGCCCTAGATAAGGTTCAAGTGGTTCAATAGCCGACAGAAACCGATCTAGATCTGCGATGTTAATGCGTCGCTCATGGGTCACGCTTTGCGGTAGTTTGAACGAAAACCGAAAATCCTTGCCGTCAAGTGCCTGCAACCACCCATCAACCGTTGCCACATCAGGCGTACTGTAGAAGGTCGTATTCCCTTCAACACAATTGAACACCTCAGCGTAGCTTGCCAGTGGCGACGGTTGCGATTCAAAGTAGCTGC
Source organism: uncultured Granulosicoccaceae bacterium (assembly GCA_964449565.1). Taxonomy (GTDB): domain Bacteria; phylum Pseudomonadota; class Gammaproteobacteria; order Granulosicoccales; family Granulosicoccaceae; genus Granulosicoccus. The sequence goes on from CAYUZB010000108.1 coordinate 1,081, forward strand.
CTTGCCAGCCAGGAAAAGCCCAGGCTGGCAAACCAAGTCGATAAGGAAGATAGCTCATGCGATGTGAATGAGGGACAGTCAGCCGAGTCTGCCATAATTGGAATACTTCGTCTTTGATGAGCCATCAGTCATGCATCCGATGTCAATGAGCCTGGTTGTCTCTCAGATCATGTTGATCTGGTTGATGATCACACCCGCTAGTGCACTATGGCCACACGATGTTGCCAGCATGGCGGGCTTCATGTTCCTGTTGGCTGGTTTGGCTCTGGCACTATGGGCCTTCGTCAGTATGCGTCGGTCAAATTTCAGCGTCATGCCAGAACCCGTGTCCGGCGGCGAACTCGTCGAACGCGGCCCTTATCGCTTGATACGCCACCCGATGTACGCCGCCATCATTATCGCAAGCGTCGGCGCACTGATTTCTCACGGCGGCTGGATCAAACTCCTGTACCTGTGTGTGTTGTGTGCGGTGCTGTGGATCAAACTCAAACGCGAAGAACAGTTACTGTCGATGGTGTACTCAGGCTATCCGGAATATCAACAACGTACTCACGCACTCATACCCGGCGTACTGTAGTTTTATCTGACAATTTGACAAACTCACACCGTGATTCTGTCACTCATGTGAACTGTCGTTTGCCTTCGTGCTTTGTCGTGTTGATCTGCTGTGTTGAT
>CAYUZB010000108.1:1855-12364 GCA_964449565.1 uncultured Granulosicoccaceae bacterium
CCGACACCGATACCAGCACCACCATCATCCTCACCGCCCTCAAAAATCCAGTCCTCGACCTGCGCCAACGAGCTCATGAATTCAGCAGCAAGTTCCTTCGGCAAATCCAGTGTGATACGACTGCTGTGAGCATCGATGTCTTTGATTGATAAGCACCGTCGCTCGTATGCGCGCAAGGCCGCATGGGCTTCTGCAGCTTCTTGTCCGGCGGCAGCGGCAAGGGCTGCATCATGATCAAGATCGCTGTGGTGACGAAACCGTTGGCAGTAGTCCTTGGTTTCAGACACCGAGAGCTCCAGAGCGGCCAATGCAAACTCGCTGTCGGTCTCCGGGCTTGCGTAGCGGGTAATGATGCGTAGCTGCGAGAATGAGATCTTACCGAGAGCAAAGAGCGCAGCGAGGACGGGCAGATCAGACAGACACTTGCCCACTCGCAGTCGTTCGGCAGCGGCGGCTCGAGCGAGACCGAGATGGATATCCATCCATATCAACATGTTTCGGCAGCCATCCTGTTCGTAGAGCTTTTCCTGCTCGACCAGATTCAATAGTTGTAACTGTTCGGCCAGGTTCCGATCAGCAGAGCGGGCCAATGCTTTAAGCCGTTGACGAACCACGGCAGCATCACTTGGTATGGGCACCTGACCTGCCGCGGTGCAAACGCGCTCATGCAAACGTTTAATGTTGGCCTGTCGATCAGTTGCGGCTACTTGCGTACCCTCGATCAGCGACATGGCCAGGCGTAATAACTGGCCTTGTTTATGGTGTTGTTTTTCGACGTCACTTGGTGTGTCGTTGGCAGCACTGTAAGTGCGTGCCTCTTCGCCGATACAATTATCAGTGACGGCCTTAGAGGTAATTCGGTTATTGCCACCGGTGTAGTAACACAACATGGCAGATGTCGAGGCCGAATCAAACGACGCTTCATCGTGTCGCAACTTGTCTATTACACCCATTGCCAACCCTCCATGACTTGGATTAATCAGTGTGCCACAAATAGATCATCCAAGGTGTTTTGAATTCGCTTTATTACTGTTTTTTTATATAGCTTTTCATATAGCTTTTTATGTGACTATTTTTATAGCTACACGAGACTATACAGATTCTTCGCAAAGGCCAGATTTTCTTCAGCGGTGCGAATCGCTCCCACTGCATCTGCTACCGTCAGGCTTATCGCAGCGGTTGCATGGGCAAGACGTAAAGCGTCCTCAATACGTTGCCTTTCGTTCAAGGCATAGAGAAAACCTGCCGCAAATGCATCGCCGGCCCCAACCGCGCCTTTGATATCGCGTTGACTGACCGGAAAACTTGGCAGCTGAAAAAACGCTCCACTACGCTCAAGAGCGAACGCACCTTCAGGGTAATGCACAACGACTATCGACATTGAACCTGCCTGCATCGCCTGTTTGGCGGCATCGATACAAGCATCCACATCAGTCTTACCATTGACAAGTGTTTCACAACCCGTTAATCCCCCGATTTCATGATCATTGACAATCAAGGAATCGAGAAAAGGAAGACATGGCCAGGCAATTTCTCGAATGCGTTCAGCGGCAATGGAGACCAACTCCACATTGGTTCTGATACCTAGCGCCTGCGCTTCTTTGAGCACACTTACCCAGCCACTCTGCTCATCATCCCACCGAGCATCCATGTTTTTGTGCAATCCCAACAACCCCAGGTGTAACACCGCACCGTTAGTTTTCGCGAGATTGAAATGCGCGGGGTTCAGTAGATCATTACTACCGGGATGATAAAAAAAGGTTCGTCGCCCGGTCGTCTCCACGGTCATGACGTCAGTAAAGGGTGTCGATGCATCGGGTGTTTGTTGAAGCTGGGTAACATCTATGCCAGCATCAGAGGCACGCTTTCGCAAAAAATCACCGTCGGGATCCTGCCCAAGCAATCCAATCGCTTCGACCGGCATGTCGGGGTCAAGCTTTTTCATATCGATGCCGAAACTATGCGCGCAACCACCGCCGAGTCGTTCAACCGTTGCGATTTGGCTTAAGGCATCTTCATCAGGCCAGGCATCAATCAGTTTGATGCGATCAATCGTCCAGCACCCGGCTGTAATAAAGCCGCGTCTCATCACATCAACTCTTTAAAACCGGATCACTGATCTTGAGGTCATCTTCCAATGATCTTTGCGCCGTGATGTTGTGCGCTTTCAGATAATGATGGTAGTCCTTGACTGCTTGTTCGGGTGCGAGTGGTTTTTCGATAACTTCGCGCATGAGCGCGACGAGTTTCAAGGGCGCTTCTGACAAATTGATTTTACGACCGAAAAGAGCAACTCTCGCACCTGCAGCTTCGGCCTGCGCAAGGAGTTCAAAGGTATCTCGTGTCGTACCGCTTGCACCACCGAGAATACCCGCCACCAATCGATCAGGGTCATATTGGCAAAGTTCTTCCATCGCCCGCGCACCATTGAACTGGATCTTGAGAAATTCAGGTGCATCTGCGCTGGTCAGACCAGCGACAGCCTTGATGATCATGTCATTGATGTAGTGACCAAGATCCGCTTCGGCGATCCGGATATCAAAGGCTGGATTGAAAACTTCGAGAAAGTGCCTGAATCCGTAAGGTCGAACAGCCTGTCGGAAATCGCCATAGGCGAGCAAACTGTTACGGTCCGCTTCAACATCATTCGAGAATGTCATCGAATACAGCCCGAGACTGCAAAGATGATGAACCGCCTCAATGTCTACCGTTGAAAATGCTTGCGATGGAGATTGTCGATATGAGGACCCTCTGGCCATCCAGATATCGGTGGTGTCATTCATGCGCACGGCAGGGACAACGCTGGAATCATCCAGTAAGCCTTGGCTATGGAAGATCTCGCATGATGATGCCGACATCAGCAAGACGTCGATCAGGCCAGATTGGGCCATACTGGCCATGGCGTCGAGATAATGTTGCCGCGGCCAGAATCCGCCTAAGGCGTTTGGACCCGGCGCTGTTACACCGAAAGCCATGTCGCCATCCTTGGCGTCAGCAATAATGAAATCGCCTGGTGTGTATTGTCCAGAACGAATGGAATCGAGCTTGTCCGCAAGCGTGCTAGCGATCATCGACCAGTAGTACCATCATCGACCACACGGGCCGTTGGTACTACGCTACCACAAGCGGCAAGACTGACTGCCGAGGCTGCTTAGCGAGAGAAATTCCAGCGCAAGCCAATATGCAGTTTATCGTCGACTTCGCGATCGCTCGGTTGCGTGTCAAATTGCAGAAATCGCAGACCGACGAATGCGTGGAGATTGCTTCGCAACTGCACGCCGCCTCGGACATACCAATCGATGACGCGGTTTGAATCGCCAAAGGTGAATACATCTGGCGCATAGAAAAACGCCGCACTCAATTCTAAGGGCACTATCTTGGTTTGTAGTTGATGAGAACCTTCTAGACCTAAGGCAAAGGCGCCAACATCCTGATCCTCTTCACCGAGCAATGCCGCATACGTGCGCACGCCGGCCGCAAGGTTCGTACTAGGGGACAGACCAGTTTGCACATCAAGCAACACATTTGCGGTGAAAATGTTGTCGCGCTCTTCGGTGAAAAGGAAACCAGCCCCAATCCGTCCATTACTTATATTGATAACGGACGCATCCTGTTCGTACTTGACGTCTGCTGCATCTTCACTCGCGTATACGGTGATACTGGCAGGGATGTCGTTTCGCGCCTCCAGCGCAATAGGCTCTACAGTGTCAGACCCTGAAGCACCACCGGAACGCTGATCCGGACGTTGGTACAGGCTGCTCACCGTCGCGGCAGTTTCAATTGGCTCTGCTAGAACGACAGCTGGGCCTGTATCCTCAGATACTTCAGGCAACTCGATTATTTCGGCGGCGACAATAACTTCTGGCTCAATCGCCTCGGCCACAACTGTTTCCGGTTCTGTAACCTCAGCAACAATAGCTTCGGGCGCAACGGTTACAGCTTCGACTGCAGGTTCCGCCACCTCGTATTCGATGGTCTCGGGTTCAACGGCCACTGGTTCAACGGCCAGTGGCGCAATGGCCTCAGCTTGTAAAGCTTCGTCAGCTGGTTGTTTGGCAAGCTCTGCAGCGCGTCGCTGACGCATCATGTCAAAGACGTTACGCTCGTTTCTGACAACAAAAACTGTCTCCTCAGTCTCGTCTGCACTTCGTGCATCCGGTGTCATGACAGAACGATCAACGACGACTGGGTACGGTTTGGATGAATCAGAGTAAGCTACGCCAGTTGCGATGAGTAAACACATCGCTACAATCGAAGTGTGCTTGGTCATGTGGGTGTTTTCTTTGTTGATGAATTGATTTCCGCCTACTATAAATCCTGAAGCGCTATTTTTTTGGCTCTAGCGTCAAATTTTGTTTCTGTTCACATGAATTATATTGCATATTTAAATCCTGCCCCTTTGTTTTTATTTTAAAAAAAGCAATAAATTCAATAAGTAACAGAGCTAATCTCTAGTTTTATATGGGCTATTTTTGTCAAATTTCCTTTTAATTTTTTAAACTTCGCGAAGTCCAAACATGTTGAAAGCGCTAAAAGGCTCTTCCCCGGTCGTTCTGATCACACGAATGGTGGTTGCGGCCAGCGTCGTTTTCGCTACTTACAATCCGACCGGGACATCGGTCTTTCACTGGGTCAAGGATCACGAGAATCCGACCGACGCCTGGGTTCTGCTGGTTGCGATAGTCGTAATCCTAATCAACATTGCACTGCTGATAGCTGCCTGGAAAGCTCTCGGCAAGCTGGGAACGATTATCGTTGCCGTCTTCTTCGCTGCCCTCGTCTACTTGTCGTTGCAAGAAGGTTGGGTTTCGACTGGCAACCTGGCCTCGATAGAATGGCTTGTCCTGATCCTGTACAGCACATTTCTCGGAATCGGCCTTGCTGGCGCAATTATCTGGCGCCGGGCAACCGGTCAGATCGTAACCGATGAGGTCGATGACGTCGGTTGAATGAGCAATGCCGCGTCGTTGACGAAATCCTGAGTTCGCCTACCCCACCGATCAGTCGTCTCCGGCTGAGCCTGCTTGCCATTCTTTTCCTGTCGGTTGTACTTCTTATAAGCACCTACAGCAATCAGATCATTCTGCCCTTGTTTCTCGGCCTGCTGACCTGGGGTAAAGCTCTATTAAAGTTGCTAACCCCCAAGCTCGGGGTGATTCTGCTGAAAAACAGCGTGGTCATTCAGTTACGCCGTATGCTTGTACAGTTTTCCACACATTTTTTTGTCAAGTCGCACAAACCATGGCGTCGCGCTTTGCTGAACGTAAAGATCAGCATCGCGCACTGGGCAAAAAGGATTTTCGCTCGTTACTGGCAAAGTCCACTATGGATCAGAACTGCTATTGCCATCGGCGTGTTGTTGGCCACTGCAGGCAGTTCACTTGCCGTTTTCGCCTTGTTGATCATCCCCCAACCCGTGTTGAACTGGATTCGCAAACAGTTCATGTCACTGATGGGTAAACTTGGAGTATCGCAGTTCTTTGCGGCCATCTGGAAATGGGTAATTCCTGAACGTTTTCGTCATCGCTGGCATATGCACCTCAAATGGACGCTGGGAAGACGTCAGGTAGTTGCTGCAAGACGTTTGTCAGACCAAATGCAAAGGCGAATCCAAAGCGTTAGGCCCTCTACCCCACCGCCGGACTGAGCTCATGGATTCCTTATCTCAAATTACTCTGGGTGCAGCCGTCGGCTACGCGGTGCTTGGCCCAGCCATCGGCAAACGTGCCTTGTTGATCGGTGCCGCGACAGGCACCTTGCCAGACCTTGATGTCATCGTTCCCTATACGGACGCGGTCGAAAGCTTTACCTATCATCGCAGTTGGAGCCACTCTGTTTTTATACTGACGCTGCTCAGTTGGCCCTTGGCCTGGCTGCTGCGTCGCGTTACAGGCCTGTCAAGCGCCACTGAAAAACAATGGTGGCTAGCGATCTGGCTGATTCTGATAACACATCCTCTGCTGGATGCATTTACCATTTATGGCACCCAGATCTTCTGGCCACTACCACTAAAACCTGTTGCCGTCGGATCGATCTTCATTATTGATCCACTGTTCACCTTACCGCTCATCGTCGCCTGTATCATCGCGTGGCGACGACCATTCGCCAGAGCGTATCGATCCGTCTTTACCGGATTGGCGTTGAGCACCTTTTATCTAGCATGGACTGTTTCCACACAATACTGGACCGAAAAACAGGTAAAACAAAAGCTACAAGACACATCGATCGACGTACAACGCATGATCGTCGCACCGTTTCCCATGACCTTGCTTTGGCGAACGGTAGTACTTGATGAAAACCACTACTATGAAGCCTTTACATCCCTGCTGGATGACAGCCAACAGCCATTGAACCTCATGCAATTCGACAATGGTCGTGCCAGTTGTACCGAAGCCAATGACAGCTGGGCCGTTCAACGAATGGATTGGTTCACCCAAGGTGCGATTGCATTATCACGACTCGATGATGAGCTGATTGTCACCGACTTGCGCATGGGAATAGAGGACAACTATGTGTTTCGGTTTAGCGTTGGTGTATGGGATGGTCAGCAATACATCAACACCATCAGCAGTGTAAAACCGTTGCAATTCGACACTACACGTATCGGTTCATTGATAAGACGTATTACCGATGCCAATGTGACTGTGCTCAGCGAAGATACGGAAATACAACAAGGTTGCCAATAGACCGAAAGAGTTCGTTATGCGCGTTCAGGCACGGTTTTTTGATCTATTTCAAACCAGGCAAGCTCACTACGCAAGGCAACCACTCCACCAACAATCAGCATCATTGGGACTCCTGCCCTGACTTTCTGCTTTGCCTCGGCAAGTTCTGCCACCGTAGTCTCGATCACCCGTTGATCTGTCGTCGTACCATTTTCGATCAGTGCTGCAGGGGTCGCAGGGTCCAGACCGTGTTCAATCAATTTTTCGGAAATGATCGGCAACCCTTTCAGGCCCATGTAACAGGCTATCGTCTGATTTGCCTGAGCCAACTGCGCCCAGGGCAGATGCATCGAGCCATCCTTGACGTGCCCGGTCACAAATACACATGATTGCGCATGATCGCGATGAGTTAATGGAATACCTGCATAACTGGAGCAGCCCGACGCGGCTGTCACACCCGGTACAACTTGAAAAGCAACGCCATTGGCAGCCAAGGTTTCAAGTTCTTCACCACCGCGACCAAAAATAAAGGGATCCCCGCCTTTCAGTCGCACAACACGCTTACCTGCTTTGGCTTGATCGACCAAGGTTTGATTGATGTCCACCTGCTGCATCACATGTTGCGCACGCTTCTTTCCAACATAGATGTACTCTGCCTGTTTCGGGCAAAGGCGCATGATCTCTTCACTAACCAGTCGATCGTAAACAATGACATCGGCCTCGGACAGGACCCTGGCCGCGCGTATGGTCAGCAACTCAGGGTCACCTGGACCTGCACCCACCAAAAAGACTTCACCGCGGCAGGGGCGCATTTGACTCACGCGCCCTCTGGACATGAATGTATTGCCTATATCGCGAAAACTGACAACATGGCTTACCTGATCAGCAACGCGCAGCACCAGGCGAGAGAACAGATTCACAACTGCATGTGCGGCTATCGGCACAGTGAGTCGACTACTGTTATCAATTGAATTCGGCATGATGGTAGATCTCGTTGTTCAGATCGGTAAAGCAGTTGTCTGCTTGACGACTTCCATCGACAAGCTCGAAGTAACACTATAAAGATTTATCTCACTTACTACTTTCTTGTACAGCTCATCAAAGTCACTGGTTGAGGCCACCTGTACCTTCACCAGATAGTCAACATCACCGGCAAGACGATGCACTTCAACTATTTCGGGATGTTGCCGAACGACTTCAACGAATCGGGTCAACCAGTCTTGCTGATGCTGGTTAGTTTTTATCGCGATAAAAAATGTTTCCGGCAATCCAACTTTATCTGCATCGAGGATCGCCACCTGATTTTTGATCACACCTTCCTGTTGCAGCTTCTGCACGCGGTTCCAGGCAGCGGTTTTCGAGACCCCGGCAAGCTTTGCCAGACGATCCATTGACCAGGTCGCATCCAGCTGCAGCTGCGCCAGTAATTCCCGGTCGACCGCGTCCACCGGCCCTGCCCCCTCACTGTCTTTATTTTTAGCCATATCAATGAATATAATTCCACTTTCACATACTACGACAAATTTTCATACAATTTGGTTCACTGAATATTGCGTTTGACTGAATTATATCCAAATATAGGCGTCATAACATCAATTAATCAAGAATCCGTATAAATGACTATTCAAACCGATGTAGTGATTGTCGGCGCCGGGCCGGTTGGCCTTTTCCAGATTTTCGAGCTCGGACTGCTCGGCATCCAGGCGCATGTCATCGAAGCGCTGGACAAGCCAGGGGGTCAGTGTGCCGAGCTTTACCCGGACAAGCCGATATATGACATCCCGGCCTTACCGGTCATCGGTGCGCAGCAGCTTGTCGACAATCTCATGGAGCAAGCACGTCCCTTCGAGCCGATTTTCCATTTCGGCGAGCAAGTTCAGATCCTCGAACGCGATCAGTCGGGAGAGCAGTGGTATCTGAAAACCAGTAAAGGCAGCGAGTTCCTGACCAAGTCCGTCATCATCGCGGGTGGTGTCGGTGCGTTCGAGCCGGTTAAATTAAAAGTACCCGGTGTCGAAAACCACCTTGGCTCATCTGTGTTCTACTCGATCAAGGATCCTTCTTTGCATCATGGCAAGGACGTTGTCATTCTCGGTGGTGGCGACTCTGCGCTTGATTGGGCACTGGATCTGCAGCCGGTTGCAAACAGCGTTCTATTGATCCACCGCTCCGAGCAATTCAAGGCAGCGCCTGCATCGGTTGCGCGTATGCGTGCTCATTGTGATCAACTCGAAATGCAATTCCTGTCCGGCAATGTCACCGGACTGCTCGAATCAGATCCAGAGAGCGACAATAGCGGACTGGAAGGGATTGAAGTAACTTCACTTGATGGCGTAAAACGACGCGTCGAGCTTGATCATTTATTGGTTTTCTTCGGCTTGTCTCCAAAGCTCGGCCCCATGGTTGACTGGCCAGCCAGTCGCAAGAAAAACCAGTTCATCGTGGATACGGAAAAATTCCAGACCGATCAGGATGGCTTGTATGCGATCGGCGACATCAACTGGTACCCTGGCAAGAAGAAACTGATTCTAAGTGGTTTTCACGAAGCAGCGCTTGCGGCCTTTGCCATCAAGGAACAGTTGAACCCAGGCAAGAAAGCCTCGTTACAATACACAACAACCAGTACCTTGATGCATCAACGACTGGGTGTCGACGATCCCTATAAAAAAGAAGCAGCTGCCTAAGCTATCTTCCTCAAGCGAGATATTTCAATATGTCTACACATGACGTCAAAAGCGTTGATAAAGGCGCCATCATGCTGGCCAACGATTTGCGTACTGGCCTGACGGTTTATCTCAAGCGCGATGGCAGTTGGAGCACTGAGTCCAGCGAGGCCTGGATCATGACAAACGACACCGAAGCCGATAAAGCCAAGGCACTAGGCGCTGAGTCAACCAATGCCAATGAAGTCATGGACCCCTATCTGGTGGATACCACTGATGAGGGTGATCCGACCCATATCCGCGAGCAACTGCGTACTAGCGGCCCCAGTGTGAATTACCTCACCAACGGTTTGCCAGCAAACCAGGGTTAACAACATGTATCAATACGATGAATTCGACCAAGAGCTTGTCGCTCAACGCAGTGCCGAGTTTCGGCAACAAGTAGAGCGCAGGCTTAAAGGACTGATCAGCGAAGATGAATTCAAACCGCTTCGCTTGATGAATGGTTTATATCTGCAGCTGCACGCCTACATGATACGTATCGCCATTCCGTATGGCGTATTGTCGGCAACGCAGATGAACAGGCTCGCTCATATCGCCGATCGCTACGACAAAGGTTACGGTCATTTCACCACGCGCCAGAATATTCAATTCAACTGGCCGCAACTTGTTGAAACACCTGACATCCTTGACGAACTGGCTGAGGTGCAGATGCATGCTATCCAGACTAGCGGCAACTGTATACGCAACATCACAACTGATCCATTTGCGGGTGTCGCAGCGGATGAAGAAGTCGATCCAAGACCGCTTTCCGAGCTATTGCGTCAGTGGTCCACATTACATCCGGAATTTCGTTATCTGCCACGCAAGTTCAAATTTGCAATCACGGGCAGCGCCAACGACCGAGCAGCCATTAAGGTACATGACATTGGACTGCGTCTGAAAAAGGATCACCTCGGCGCGACATTAGTCGATGTGTGGGTTGGCGGTGGTCAAGGTCGAACACCCAAGATTGCAAAGTTATTCAAAGAAAATGTCACTATCGATGAATTGCTACCCTACCTTGAGGCCATCATGCGCGTATACAACCGCCATGGCCGACGTGACAACAAGTGCAAGGCGCGCATCAAAATTCTGTTGGCTGAAACCGGACTTGAAAAACTCCAGCAGGAAGTCGACGA
>CAYUZB010000109.1:0-1630 GCA_964449565.1 uncultured Granulosicoccaceae bacterium
GACAAGCGACGCTTTCCTACTTTAGTGATACGCCCATGAGCGATGCCCCTGCCAGTAATGCTTCTGCTAGCAATATTTCTACTAGTAGTGTCCCGGGTACTGATGCTCCTGTGAATAATGGATCTATTAGTAATGAACAAGCTGTCTTTCAGAAGCTCGCTGATGGTCTTGCGACACAACTGATCGGTCATGAATCTCTGATAGAGCGGCTGCTGATTGCATTACTCTCTGGTGGACATGTACTGCTTGAAGGTCCGCCGGGAGTTGCCAAAACGCGAACCATCAATTGCTTTGCCGACTTGCTTGATCTCACGTTCGTTCGCATTCAATCAACACCTGATTTGTTACCCGCCGACATAACCGGCACTGACATCTACCAGCAGCAAAGCGGCGACTTCCGTTTCTTGAGTGGTCCGCTATTCAACAATGTAGTCCTGGTTGATGAAGTCAACCGCGCGCCACCAAAAGTACAAAGTGCATTGCTCGAAGCCATGGGTGAAAATCAAGTCACTACCGGCGGCTTGACTCGGGCATTGCCAGAGCCCTTTCTGGTTGCGGCAACACAGAACCCAATCGAATATGAAGGCACCTATCCCTTGCCTGAAGCGCAACTGGATCGCTTCATGTTCTTTATCAATCTGGTGTTGCCCGAAGCTGTGCACGAACGACAGATACTCGATCATGTCCTCAAAGAAAAACGTGATGGCACAAGCAGTAAGACATTGCCCTCTGCCAATGCCGAACTTGTCGCCGCAGCGCAAGCGGCCGTGCAAACGGTGCACTTATCCGATGCCGTGCGCGACTATATCGTTCGTCTTGTCACTGCGACTCGCGGTCATGGTGCTGGCGGGGCGGCGGCGAGCAGCATCCTGCAAGCAGCCAGCCCACGCGCATCGATCTTTCTTGCCAGTGGTGCTCAGGCCAAAGCCTGGCTCGACGGACGCGATTACGTTGTACCGGATGATGTGTCATCACTTGCCTCCGATGTATTGGCGGGACGCATCGCACTGGATTATCAGGCACGTGCAGCAGGCAGTCATGCACGAGCGGTGATCGCCGATATTCTTGAGTCGACACCGCGCGTGTAATCGTGAGCCGTGTAATCGCGACCGAGGACCTCTCGACGACATTGCCGTTATCGGTGCTGGTGGGTGAACGTCATCAGCACCCCGACCCGTCCAGAGCGCCACCTCGTGCTACCGGTTTATGGGTGGGACCGTTTCGCGGCACTCGACGCGGACAGGGAACGGACTTCGATGATTTGCGCGACTATGTCGCCGGTGATGAAGTTCGGCATATCGACTGGAAGGTCAGTGCGCGCCGCGGAAATTTGCACACGCGACTGTACCGGGAAGAGAAAGAGCACGTCATGACATTCCTCGCCGACTTCAGAGGCCCCATGTTCACTGGCTCGAAGACACTGCTGAGCGTCACAACAGGACGCTTGCTGGCAGGACTCATCTGGCACGCGATCGACGCCAGTAGTCGCGTATCGGTAATGGTGGTTACCGACGATGGTATTCAATCCACCCGCCCGGCAAGCGGGCATAAAAGCGCCATCGCCGCTTGCGGCTTACTGGCATCCTGTTTCGCCGCAGCTCGGACACGTAGTATGTCCCCGACGAAGTCC
>CAYUZB010000109.1:1730-4658 GCA_964449565.1 uncultured Granulosicoccaceae bacterium
GAAGTCCACGACAAAGTCCTCGACTAATATGCTGAATACAGCGCTACAAGAACTACTGGCACTGGGACGCCAAGTCGGCACGGTTGTAGTGGCGAGCAATTTTGTTGATTCAGGTCGGGAGAATTTTTTTGCGACGCTCAATATGTTGTCGCAAGCAAGGCCAGTAGTCGCAATCCATATGGAAGACCCCTTGTGTTACGAAGGCCTGCCCTCTGGCCGCTATCGCTACCAGTCAGACAGCCGTGGAAAACCATCGCCACGTGTGACACAACTGCGCGGATCGGATAGAAACAAATTACTGGAATATCTTGCCACGCATCGCGCCACGCTTATCGAACACTTTCGCACTGCAAAGGTCACGCTGGTTGATGGTCGCATCGGCTTGTCGCAGGTCAAGGCGATATTGCATGATCAAGGTCTTCTGTCGTGAGTGATTCGACAACCGTAATCCTGGACGAGCTCGATACCAGCGAGTTGCTAAATCAACTCCGGGACATACAAGAACCACTGGCACCCGAAGGCACATCGTTATGGATAATCCTCATGACGTTTGTGCTGGCAATAGCCTTGGTGTGCCTGTTCTGGTGGCAACGTCATCGAGGGCGTTATGCATTTCGTAAAGAAGCGTTAACACGTGTCGATGTGATTGCCACGAATGCGCAAAGCAAAACCGGCAACACATCATCGCCCCTGTTTGACCTCGCCCGCTTACTGCGACAACTGATGCGACATCGACGCGGCGATACCATCAATAGCCTTGACGGCAAGCAATGGTTGACGGCTCTCGATGACGAGTTCGCCAGCGAGTGGTTCAGTCATGGCCGGGGACAAGTGTTCGGCAATACGATTTATCAAAACCTGCAGCTCAGCACACCTGACTTCACCCAGCTATGCGATGAATTGAAGCATGAGATTCGTCGTTTGAAGCCTCAATCAAGCTGACGCTGAACATGGAATTCTCCTGGCCCTGGATTTTCTTGTTACTGCCCTTGCCTTTGTTGTTTCGCCAACCGACACAAGGCCTGGCAACAAACGCCTTGCGCATCCCAACGATGCTCAGCCGCGCACTCGATGACCTGCAGGTATCGAGTCGATACACAATGAGCGTTGAACAAATCGCAATGTGGCTTGCCTGGATAGCGTTACTGCTTGCACTCGCGCAACCCTGGCGTCCCGGGGACACCGTCGTACAACCCGTTAGCGGACGCGCACTGGCCATGGTTGTTGATCTATCCGGCAGTATGGAGCGTCGCGACTTTACCCTCGATGGTGAAACCAGCGATCGACTAAGCGTGGTCAAATCGGTTGCAGGTCAATTCATCGAGGCTCGTCAAGGCGACCGGATCAGTCTGATATTGTTTGGCCGTGAAGCATTCATCGCATCACCATTGAGTTTTGATCTTGATGCGATTCGGATCATTCTCGATAGTGCCGGAATCGGTATGGCCGGGCGCTCGACCGCTATTGGCGATGCACTGGGTTTGGCAATAAAAACACTACGTAACGACACCTCAGACTCGAAAGCCATTGTGCTGCTCTCCGATGGCACGAATAACTCGGGTTCTGCCGAGCCGGAAAGCGCAGCGAGTTTCGCCCGCGATCTCGGCATTCGTATTCACAGTGTGGCAATGGGTAGCGATGATAGCGAGGCGTCACCATCAGGTTATGCCACAGCGAACTCGGCTGACCTTGACGAAGCAACACTCGAAGCGATCGCCAACGACAGTGGTGGTAAATTCTTCCGTGCACGCAGTAGCGCGGAACTGAACGCGGTCTATGAGGAAATTGACAAACTTGAACGATCGGAGTCCGATGCACCACCGGTTGTCTTGCAGCAGGATCTCCGGCACTGGCCGCTGTTGTTCATGTTGGGTTTGCTGACGATACTGGCCATGCGCAGGCGACTGGACTGATGAGCCTGTCAATCAACACAATCACCTCACTCACCTGGTTGCAGCCCATCTGGGTTTTCGTCGGCGCTTTGTTGCTAGTGCTTGCGGCCTTGTGGCGATTCCCTGGTCTTAAAGATCACTGGCACCGAGTCATGTCAGCCAATGTACTGGCTTATCTTGGTGGACAGCAGCGTCAATGGCGACGTTGGGATCTGATTCTATTGATGGCAGCCATTGTCTGTCTCGCCCTTGCACGACCCGCGCTCCGACAAAGCAGTGACGAAACCTGGCGACACAGTATCGGTTGGATTGTTGTTGCTGATGTCTCTCGCTCCATGACCTTGAACGATACGGTGCCATCACGCTTGAGCGCAGCGCGTGAAGCACTGCTGGCCCTGTCACGCGCAGCAGGGGCACGACCGATTGCCATGATTCTGTTTGCCGGGGATGCATTTCTGGTGGCACCACCTGCGTTTGATCGTAGCCATTTCGATGAGCACGCCGCCTTGCTCGAACACGGTGTTGTACCGAATGACGGATCAAACCTTGCCCGCGCATTGTCACTGGCAAGTTCGGTGATCGAGGAAAGCGGATACATCCGCGCCCGCGTGTTTGTTGTTGGTGATTCTGGCGGCAGCAATGCCACAAGCGAAGCGGCTGCTCGACATCTGGCGTCAAACGGTCATCGAACCGATGTCATTCTATTTGGTGACCTGGCAGGTGACAATATAAATTCGGATAATCCCGATAACACGGTCGTCGATCTGGCGGCCGGCAAAGCATTGGCCAGCGCCGGTGGTGGTACGCTGATTCATGGCAATAAATTCGGCGTGCTCGATTACAAACCGCTGAAGCTGGCACGCGATACCGATGCCAGTACTGTCTCTGCACTTGAATCATTGGTCTGGCGTAATCAGTCGCATTGGTTGTTACTGTTGTTAGTACCGTTGATGTTGTTATGGTTTCGGCAACAACAGGGAGATACCGCGTGACGTTCAGTGGTCTGCGCCAATCGCTAAGTCGATCGCTAAGTCGA
>CAYUZB010000109.1:4758-12277 GCA_964449565.1 uncultured Granulosicoccaceae bacterium
CGCTAAGTCGACCGCTAAGCCGATTACTATCGATAGCCATATTGTCCTTATATGGCATGACAACATCGACGTATGCGGTCGATGATGATCTCCTTGCACACAGGCTTTATCAGCAAGGTGACTATGCACAAGCGGCCGAGATCTTTACCGATCCTGCCTGGAAAGGCGTGGCCCTGTACCGGTCATCACAATGGTGGCGGGCGGCTGAAGCCTTTGTCCGTGCCAACGATGCGCAGTCAGCATTCAATCTGGGCAATTGCTACGTCAAACTCGGGTATTACGCCCTGGCGCTGGACGCCTACCAAAGGGCGCTGTCTATCGATCCGGATCTTGTCGATGCCGAAGTGAACAGTGACATCATGCGTGCCCTGCTGAAAAAGAACGATGATAAAAATTCCGAGCAAGGCGGACGCCAGTCATCGGGGGATGAGATCGAAAGCATCGAGAATGACGACGAGCGCGAAGCCGGTGCCGGTGAAGGTGGACAAGACAGTGAAGCCACCGGCGAATCGGCGCCCGGTGGTTCGAGCAACACGGGTGATGAATCCGGTAACGCTGCGGACAAGGCAGAAGCTGGCGATGGCAGTGCGGCCAGTGAACGCGATTCAACACGTGAAGGACAAGATGGATCGGGCGCGGTCAATGGACAAGAGGCCAATCGTGACAACCAGAGTCAACCCTCAGGCGGCTCGGAATCGGATCAAGTCAGCGATGCATCACAAGCGGCAGGACTGAGAGCCGTACTTGAAAGCGAGCAAGCCACAGAACAATGGCTCAATCGTATTCAACACGATCCGCAGCGTTACCTTGCCAAACGCATCAAGCTCGAAGAAAGACGTCGACGTGCAGTCGGGCAAAGTGCTCCGGAAGGTGGTAGCGCATGGTGAAGTGCGGATTGCATAACCCAGTCAAGCAGCTATGTCGGCTCGCCCCGTGCTTATGGGCACTGTGTTTAGGGCTAACACTGATCACAACACTACTGCCAAGCCCTGCTCTGGCCGCCGATGTCCAGCCCGGGGTCACACTGGAAACAGATCAGGAATCAATTTATCTCGGCGATAGTGTCATCATTGATGTTGAAGCGATTGGTCTTGTCGACACGCTGGATGTTTCCCCCTTGTTTCGTGACGCCGATCTGTTACGCGAGACCACGGGCACCCGCATAGCGGTCATCAATGAACGCGTTGTCGAAGTAAAAATCAGGCGCATGGAATTTCTGCCACGCAAGGTAGGTACGGCTTTCTTTGGCCCGCTTACCGCCGAACATATCGACGGCACTGCAAGCTCCAATGCATTACGTGTGAATGTTCTGCCTGCGGCCGACATCGACTGGCAACCATCGATTGAAGATCACGCACTCAGTATCAGTCTGTCGAGCGATGCGCCATATGTCGGACAAAGGATAACGCTCGATATCATTCTCAAGCATCGTTACCCAATAACCAATGAGTCGATCAACTTGCCTGATTTTGCAGGCTTTGATGTATTGCCCGTCTATGAACAGCGCCGCACCATAGAAGAAGATTTGAGCGGTGACAATAGCGATGACGAGGAGAAGGAAAAGGAAAAGGAGAAATCATCAGCTTCGCGAGTTATTGCGTGGCGATACTTTCTCTTCCCGCAACGATCCGGTGCCGTGTCGATCGGCACCGTGAGCTGGCAAGGTACGATGATTCGCTCGCGTACCCAGCGCGGCGAGTTTTCACTCGATGAAACAGCGCCGGACTTGCAGGTCAAGTTGTCCGGAAGCGATGATGCCTGGTG
The DNA here is from genome assembly GCA_964449565.1 of uncultured Granulosicoccaceae bacterium. GTDB lineage: Bacteria > Pseudomonadota > Gammaproteobacteria > Granulosicoccales > Granulosicoccaceae > Granulosicoccus. Next base: position 6,523 of record CAYUZB010000109.1, read on the forward strand.
GCTGCCCGCAAGCGGTGTCCGTCTCGATGACGCCTGGTCGATCGATCCCAAGGAACTGTCTGCCGGCGATGAAGTAATACGCACGATCACGCTCAACGCACAGGATGTCCTTGCCAATCACCTGCCGGTCATCGAGCCCCTGCCTAGTCGCGCCATTAGCAGCACACTGGTTCGTCAGTCACGCGAGCACAAGCTGATCGGTGAGGTACTTAACGCTACTGCCAGCTTCGAATTTCGCATGACAGCTCAGAGCCCGATCCCGGTGTTTCTCGATACCGTCAGGGTGCCGTGGTGGGACACAACAAGCGATATGGAACAAGAAGCCATCATCCCTGCCCGCCGCATCAATGTCGGCTTGCCCGATCGAGCCGATCTATTGTCCGATGTAGCACTGGCCGAACAACCGCTTACCCGAATAATGCTGAGCTTGCAAAGTAGCGGCAGACGCTGGTCGAGCTGGCACTGGGCGCTTGGCCTGTTGGGCATCCTCGGCGCAATGGTAGTTCTGCGCGAAATGCGTTGGCAGTGGTCGCAGTACCGTGCCCGTCGAGAGGCGCGCAAACAGGGACGACTCGTATCCGTGTTTGACGAGCTATGACAGTGAATGTTTAAAGGCGCTGAAACTCAGGGCAGATGCGATTTAGGCAGAATCGTTACGCCCCAGGGAAAACGACCAACCTTGATGGTCTTGACCGCTTTGCGATTTTTAACATCCACCATGGTCACATCGCCAGACACGCCATTGGTGGTGTAAAGCTTGTCCTGCTCTGGCGTCAGTGCCAGATGCCAGACTCGCCGACCCACCAAAATGTAATCGCTCACTTCCAATGTGCTGCGATCAACCACCGCGATATGATTAGACGGCCCAAGTGCAATAAAAGCCCACTTGCCATCGTCGGTAAGTTCCATGCCAACCGGCTGAATGCGATCAGATGACACACCCGGAATTTCGAAGCGCAGCGTATGCGTGATCTCCTTGCTTTCGGTATCAATGATGGACACCGTCCCGCCGATTTCCGACGACACCCACAACTGCTTGTCATCGAGTGTGAATTCGGCATCGCGCGGGCGTTGATCAACGAGCGTATTGGCGATAATGACCTGTTGTTCGGTATCAATCCAGTGCGCCATATTCGATGTCTCTGAAGTGACAATCGCATACTTGCCATCGTGACTGACCGCCATACCTTCCGGCTCGACACCGACATCGATCTGCGCGACTACAGTACGCGTTTCGATATCGACAACGGTTGCGATCGCATCGTCTTCATTGGCGATATAAAGATGTCGGTTATCAGGATGCAATGCAAACTGCTCAGGGTCTTCACCGCTGGGTAATTCGTGCAGAATATTGTCAGTGTTGATATCCATAACCTGTACGGCATCCGAATCAGAGGCGCAGATATACAGATGTTTGTAATCATGACTTAACGTTACCCCACGCGGGCGTTCACCGACATCGATCGTCTTGATCACTTCATCGGTTTCCGTGTCGATGACTGAAATAGTGTCGTCTTTTTCGTTGGTGACGTAAGCCCAGTGCGACATGGCCACATTAGGTGTAGCGATCAACGCTGTTACGACCAATGTGATAAAGCTTGGTACGGCGTTTATGTTCTTTTTCACAATTTGATTCATGTTCTATACGTCTTTGATTTGTACATCGTTAGTAAGCACGTCATTGATTAATCCGGCACAGCTATACCATTTTTCACAGCTATCTCATCAGGCACGGGCGGTCACCTCTGAAAAGCCGCACACTTAGACTCAGGTTCATCCAGTCCAAGTGAATCGAGTTCGGTTCGGGCATGCAGAAAACCCTCGAGCGGGGCATTGGCAACCACTGCATTGGCGTGGACCAATTGAACAGTTTGTCGCAACTGACCATTCCACGGGCGAAAGCTTAACGATGAACCTTTGAATCCTGCCAATTCAAATTCAGGAGACAACAAGTATTGCCGCACGGCAGAAGGCTCGGCAGATTTGATCCGAGTGACCGCTTCACCAATAGCACGCACGGCGGCCCAGTTCCCGTAGTCAATGCCAGTCATGTCGCGTTCACTCAATTTTATGAATCTTGATTGCAGTTGCGCAGCACCCCATTGTTCGATGACAGGTGACCAGGCGACCGCTCGCATACCGGCACTGCCCGCCACCGGACGCGGCAACCAAGTGTTGTAAAGAATGAACTGAGAAAAGTCTCGATCCTCATCAGTGACGACAACCGCGTCATATTTTCGCGCCTGCGTAAATACCGGTACTTCCTGCGCAGCGTTTCGGCGCATGTCCGCGTCTTCAATCCACTGCTTTTCTTCGACAAACTTCAGTTGGAATTTCTTCGCTGATCGTCGCATGGCTTCGGCATAGGCAATATCACCCGGGCGATTCCCCTCGATCAGAAACAGTTGCTTCCATTTGCGCTTGTTGAAGAACTGCATCAAGGCATCAGACAGCATCAAGCGAGACGGTGCCGTGTGCAATACATTGGCGCGACACCCATCGTCACGCAAATTGATCGCGCGACTGCGCGCATTGAACAACAAGTCATCGGCGGCTTCTGGCATATCAGCAATGGCCAGCAGTACATCGGGCTCGACATTCAACACAACAAGACGCGCCTGTTTATCCAGCGCGTTACGTACAGGTGCAAGCACATCGTCGCCGATATCGACAATCAGAGTTTCGAGATTGTGCTTCTGCCCGAGAAAACGCCCGGTTGTATTGTTGTCAAGCGTGCCCAGGGTCGCACCACGCTCACCATCATCTTCCGGCCAGACCACCAGATTTGACAGCACCGGTGGACGCTCGATCTTTTGCTCGACGTACAGCACATCGATCGCCAGCTCATCGGCCGCCACCGCCTGCCCGACTCCCAGACAGATACAAGCTAAAACTGCTGTTTTAGCGGGTAAAACCATGTTTTAAGCACCGACAAGGCCTGATTTCAAAGAACTTAATTAACAGTTTCAATAGCTTACCGGGGTCAGACCCGATCGGCTATGGCCCATCAGTAGAAGGTGGCCCGCGAGTGTCTACAAAAGTGCTCAGGTCAGTGCTTTTTGAACCAGATAGTAGAACGCTGCACGGTTCTTCATGCGGCTGTCCTTCATGCGCTCGGCAACTTTTTGAATGGCGACCGTCGCTGAGTCGCGATCGTCATAGCCAAGCTTCTTGACCACGAAATTCTTACGCACCGTTTCCATTTCGGACGGATCACTACCAGCGACTGAAAGTGCGTCCTTGTTATCGATGACAAGCCTCATGTTGTTGGCAAGCTTGGTAATCAAATCATCATCAATATCAGTTTCGCCTGCTTTCTCAAGTTGGCTCAAAGCATCCGCCTTGTACTTCGCCAGTTTCTCTTTCAGTTCACTCATTGACGCCTGACTCCTTGCAGCTGTTTGAATGGATGAGCCAGATACTATGTGAAACGTCAATCAAGCGCAAAGGGCAGTCTGTGAACAAATTTTTCCTGAGCGACTTACTTGCGCGACATCAAGGCAGCTCGATATTGGCATTGCGGGCATACACCTTGGCGACAGCTGCATCATCTTCTCGGCCCAGCCCCGAGCCAGAGGCTGCAACAAACTGCTGCAATGCCGCTGCCGTCAAAGGAGCGCCGAACTTGGCGTCTTTGGCAATATCCAGCACGATACCCAGATCCTTCAACCAGATATCGACTGCAGAGTGCGGCGTATAGTCGCCCGCTATGACATGCGGTGCACGATTCTCCAGCATCCAGCTGGTGCCAGCACATTGCGAAATCACCTCGAGAAACTCATCCGGGGCAACACCCTGCGTCATACCAAAGGTAATTGCTTCAGCCATTGAGGCGATGTGAACACCTGCCAGCATCTGATTCACTACTTTCATCGCAGACCCAGCACCCGCCTCAGCACCCAATTCGAACACCTTCTCGCTGATCGCATCCAAGGCAGGCCTGGCCCGTGCAAATGCCCGCGAAGTACCCGAGGCCATAACACTAAGCGCACCCGCAGCCGCTTTGATCGATCCGCCTGATATGGGTGCATCCAGATAATGAATACCCTTGGCCTGACACCGAGATTCCATCTGTCGCGCAAAATCCGGCGAGACGGTAGCCGAGGCGATAATGGCAGCACCTGCTTCAAGCGATGCAACAACACTATCTTCCCCGAACAATACATCCTCGGTTTGCTCAGCATTCAAAACAACAACGACGACAACATCAACGTTTGACGCTATTTCAGCAAAGCGCGCTTTTTGGCCGCCCACTTCGACCAGTCGATCGACCGGTTCGTCAGTGACGTCATAACCGTAAACCGTATGCCCGGCTTTGATCAATGACTGAGCAATACCAAAACCCATGGAACCCAAGCCAAACACAGCGCAAGTGATTTGCGTCGTCGCTTGAGTCGTTGATTGCGCAGTCACTTGCGACTTGCCAGCCACATCGGATTGATCAGCCATTGAGAGTAGAACTCCAATACGAATTGGAGCCGATCTTATCAGGCTCAGATATTCAACATCTTGCGCACGGCCTTCTCTCGACTTTCAAGCCCGGCAGCCCGCCCCTCTTCTATGGCAACAAGCGCAGGCACCCCGACTTTCGCGCGATACATGGCCCAGATCGCGCCCGAACGATTCGACGAAACACAATGTACTAATATGGGATAAAGCCTGGGGTCTTCCACCAGCGCTGCAAACTTGTCAATCTCGCTCCAGTCCGGCGCACCTCTGCCGACGACAATGCGTTGGTAATTTACACCGATATCTTTCGCCAACTGTTCTTCTTCTACTGCACCGTCTTCATTCGGCGCACGCAGATCAATAACCAGTTTGAAGCCAAGCCGTTTAGCTTCTTCAAGACCCTTGCCTCGAAGCAATCCTGCATTCGCGACATAGGGCGAGACACGATTGTAATTAACGATTGAATCCGACACCTCGCCACCGAACGGCGCTTGTTTTACACGCTTGCCATAAGAGCGAAAAGGTGCACTGAGCGTTGAGTTGGATTGCGCTTTGGTCAGAGCAGGCGTTGCAGCTGTTGCCGAGACCAGCATGAGAGAGTTTAAAAAGCGACGTCTTTGCATGAGTCGGAGAATCCTGATTGGGTTGACTGTGTTGTTCGATTACAACGTGAGTGTAAATCGAAGCCTCAACCGGACTCTGTGACTATGTCACTCTGTATTTTCGGTGAACTGGACGGTCCCTACCCATTCGCTCCAACCCAGCGCGCGCCTTGTACGCTAGTGATGGATCAGCTTGGATCTAGCCTTCGGAAGGACTCGTTGAGTCTTCCGAGCCTTCACTGGCAATCTTGTCGAAAATTTCTTTGCGGTGTACGGACACTTCCCTCGGCGCATCAATACCGATTCGTACCTGTTTGCCCTTCAGTTCGAGTACGGTGACCGAGACCTCGTCACCGATCATGAAGGACTCACCTGATCGTCTGGTAAGTACGAGCATTGCATTATTTCCGGGTAAATTTACGTATTGGGGAACAAAACAGATAGTCTGATGTCAAGCGAAAATATTGAACCTAAACGACCTGTAAATCTATACGTACGCCTACCTAGGTATATTTACCTAAGACGAACGTATTAGTTATGAGTCCGTCACGAGACTCTGGCCAAGGCGTCACAAACGTTGAAATCTTGCCCCTTGCTTGACACAACAGGCTTGGAGATCCACAATAGTGGGCTTGATGATTTGGGCCTCGTTGCGGGAATAGCTCAGTTGGTAGAGCGCAACCTTGCCAAGGTTGAGGTCGCCG
>CAYUZB010000110.1:0-722 GCA_964449565.1 uncultured Granulosicoccaceae bacterium
TTTCCCTGTTCGTTGGTGGAACGAAAAACCTTGTGCCCAAGGATATCGTCTGAGTTCGGTTAACTTTTTTATCAATACATACTGTCTTTTATATCGTTGATCACCCGAGTATCCACATCAACCACATCTTCCTCTTTCAAATCCAAGTGATGAGTCATCAACTCAGTTAGACCGGGTACATCGGCGCTGGATTGTCTGAAATTTTTCTCCCAGATTTTTCCCCGAAGAATCGCTTTGGCGCAATGTCCATAAGCTTCTTGCACGGTAATAATTAATACCATTTTTGGAAGTCTTTTCTGTACCTCAAATTGACTCAGTAGATCGGGATCATATGATATTTGCGCATGGCCATTGACCCTGAGTGTTATGGGCACGCCAGGGATCATGAAAAGCAGGGAGACTTGACCGTGTTCAAGAATGTTGCGAATGTTGTCGTAGCGACGATTACCAGGGCGGTCAGGAATGAGTAGTTGATTCGAGCTGGCAACAGACACAAAACCGGGCGCATCACCGCGAGGTGATATATCCGTGTGTCCCTCGCTATCACTAGTGGCGATGGTACAAAACGGAGACATGCTGATAAATTTGTTCATCGGCTCACTGATAAAGTCAGTCGCCTTGGCCCAAATGCTCTCACTGGTATTGCCGAACTGTTCTCTCAGTTGAGCTACGTCTTTTATCAAGTATTGATCGTTGATCGTAAACGTTGACATAAAATCCTC
>CAYUZB010000110.1:822-12257 GCA_964449565.1 uncultured Granulosicoccaceae bacterium
TGGTTCGCTGGTTCGCTGGTTCGCTGGTTCGCTGGTTCGCTGGTTCGCTGGTTCGCTGGTTCGTTGTCATTAGGGGGGCAGTACGATCAGGCCTGCATCCAGTAGCCCGAGATCGAGGCAAATGGCGGCATGCTTGTCCGTCGTTGGATGCACGCCAAACTGCTGACGAGCTCACTTTTCAACGTGTTATGGAACTATTTGTGCATAAACCATACTATTACCTACCAATAGGTAGATATCCTACGGTACCATTAGTTCAAGCCGGGGTCCAGCCTGATATTTCGGCCGCAGCCCCGTGAAACGGCGTTACACCAAAGAGCGAATTTAACAATGAAAACATCAACTTCGGAAAATTACACAGCAGTGACGATAAGCTGCAGCAACTGCGATCATACGTTCGAATCCCGTTCGACACACGAAGGCGATATTAAAGTTGAAATCTGCGCTAATTGCCATCCGGTATACACTGGGCAGCAGCGCAAAAGCGTCAGCTCCAGTCAAGTGGACAAATTTAAAGAGCGATTTGGCAATCGGTAGTGCTTTCAGCCTGAATTCACTGTCACACACAACGGGGATACATCATGAAAGGGTATGACGCACTTGCCGGCGCGTTGGTCGCAGACGCCGCCGCAATGGGCCTGCACTGGATGTATGATCAAGACCAGATAAAATCGGTTGCGGCTAGCGGCGATATCCTATTTCGCCAACCTGAGGCTGCAGTGTTCAAAGATAAAAGAGGGTTCTTCGCGCACGCAACACGTCGAAGTGGTCAATTATCACACTACGGGGAGTCTGCACGAGTAGTGGGGCAGTTGGCTGCCGATGGCGACTATTCAACGTCACTGCACCGACAACGTTTTTTCGAAGCTTTCGGGCCTTGTGGTCACTATTCGGGTTATGCAGATCGGCCAACAAAAGTTCTTGTCGCTCGCATGATAAGCGAAGGCGATGAGATCACTGAACCTAGTGGCATGGATGACAATCAAATGCCCGCCATCTGTGTTGTTCCGGGTTTGTTCGCTTTTGGGAATTCTGCCGACACTATCCAAACCGCTGCTCAAGTCATATCCACAAACGCTGACGTAGTCGCGGGTGCCGCTGCGGTTCAGCAGTGTTTGCAACATCTGTCTGATGGAAAACCACTCGCTGAGGCTTTGCGCCTTTCTGCCGAAAGCATGGAAGGCGAGGTAGGGCAGTTAGTAAAAGAAGCGCTCGCCATCGAGCAATACAACCCGCTAGAAACAGCCAAGCGTTTTGGCCTGGCCTGTTATGTGGAACATTCTCTTCCCGTCATTTGGTATTTGCTTAACCACGCTAGTGACTTCGAATCTGTCGTACGAGATAACATACGTTGTGGTGGCGATAATTGCGGCCGTTCCATGGCCCTCGGCGCCATTGCTGGGCTGGCGTTTGGTGTGCCGGATTCGCTGGTAAGTCGAATGGATGAAGGGCGAGTGCCAATTAACCTGAAGTGAGGTAGCTGCTTTTGTCAGGGGCGGTCAGGACAAGTGTTTGACCGCCCCTGCCAGATGTCACTCTATTCGCGAGCCTGAACGAACGTCGAAGAAATGTGCCAGTTCGGGTTTGATCCCGAAACTGACCGTCTCACCTTTGGCCTGTTGTGGTGGCTTTTCCGTTTTAGCGATAAATTCAACCTTGGATGCGGTGAGTAGATGCACCAGAGCATATTCGCCCAGATTCTCGACAAGCTCCAGTGTGCCTTCAACAACGGTGTTGCTGCCGTTAGACACGGTGAGATGTTCGGGTCGAAATCCTACTTGCATTCCTTCAGAGATTTCTTTGCCCAGCAATGAGCCAGTTTCGGGCGACAGATCTGCCGACGAGAAGAAATTCATCTTCGGGCTTCCGATAAACTGTGCGACAAAGGCGTTTTGTGGGCGTTCATAAAGATCTATAGGTGACCCGACTTGTTCAATGCGGCCGTCGCGTAGCACGACGATTTTGTCGGCAAGCGTCATCGCCTCGACTTGATCATGTGTGACGTAAATCATGGTTGTCGCTAGCCGCTCATGCAGGCGAGCGATTTCAAGACGTGTCTGGACGCGTAATGCGGCGTCGAGATTTGACAAGGGTTCGTCAAACAGAAAAACCTCCGGATCACGGACAATGGCGCGGCCTATTGCAACTCGTTGACGCTGTCCGCCTGAGAGGTTACGTGGGCTACGGTCGAGATAGTCTGTTATCTGAAGAATGCCAGCAGCATCTCGTACACGCCGATCAATCTCAGCTGGATCGGTCTTGGCTTGTTTCAAGCCAAAGGCCATGTTTTTGTAAACCGTCATATGCGGATAAAGCGCGTAGCTTTGGAACACCATTGCAACGCCACGTTTGGAGGCGGGAACTTCGTTAACCTCGACATCTCCGATGGCAATCGTTCCATCGGAAATTTCCTCCAATCCCGCGATCATGCGAAGCAATGTCGACTTGCCGCAACCTGATGGTCCGACAAACACAACAAATTCGCCGTCTACAATATCCAGGTCGACGCCGTGCATGACCTCGACATCACCATACCTCTTGCGCACATTGCGTAGCGTCAGATTGGCCATTTTGACTCCATCTCTTTAATTTCATGCCGTAACGTATCGGCGAATTCAGGGTAAGTCGCGGGCAATTCGCCCCAAAGCTGACGACTTGTGATGAAAGCGTCTGTTCCCAGCATTGCTTTCAGTTCATTCCAACTTGGTTCGTGGTAGTCGAACCCAATCTTGCCGGCATCCACATGGCTTGCAAAGACATGCCAACTGGCGATGCTGCGGATTGCGTAAACAGGGTTGATGCCTTGTTTCAGGCACCCTTCAAGCGTTGGGCGAATGAATATAGGGAATTTAACCATACCATCAGCACATATGCGGGCAACCGTGTCTCCAATGGCCGCATTACCAAAACGCAGAATGATTTTTTGTAAATATTCGTCTTTTGAAAACGGAAGGCTTAGCGTTATCGCTGGAATCACTTCCTTTGTTTCAAAATTCTGGAAGTGTTCCAACAAGTGAGGAACACGCATCGCGGCATCGAATGTTTCAAGACCTTCCAGCGCAGCCAAATAGGCCAGTGATGTATGTCCGCCATTGAGTACCCGAATTTTGGTTTCTTCGTATGCGTCAACGTCTGAAGTTACCGTAACGCCCGCCTTGGCAAGCTCTGGCATGTTGGTCGTTGACTTTGATTCCAGAACCCATTGGGAAAAATCTTCTGCCATAACTGGTGAGGTGACGGATTTCCCAACCAGTGCTGAAATTTCACCGGAAAGTTCAGCTGGGCTACGTGGAGTTATTCGATCAACCATGGAGCAAGGGAAGGCGACGTTGTTTTCCACCCAGTTTGCCAAGTCTGAGTCTTTGCAGCCATTCAGGTAAGACAGCAGGTTGTTGCGCAGCATTTTGCCGTTTTGCCGGATATTGTCGCAACAGGCAATTGTGAGTTTCGCGTTGCTTGATTCGACGCGTTTGGCGATCGCAGCACGTAAATAAGCATAAACACTTTCGGTGATTTCGCCGGATATTTCTGCTTTGATCGTAGGATCCGAAAAATTCAGTTTGCCATCAGGATCGGTGTAATAGCCGCTTTCGGTTACAGTGATGGTAACTAAATGCACTGAAGGTAACGATAGCAGCGCTTCGGTTTCAGCTTGTGCAATGCTCCAATCGGCGAACTGCACATGGCTACGCACGCGGCGCAGTCCGGAATTGCCGTCGGCAGAATAAGACTTCAGATAGTATCCATCGTGACGTTCTATATCGTCGATAGTGACTTTGAAATGTTCAGCTTCAGACTGGCGTAGATTGACTGCAGCGATACCCCACTGAAGATCGCCAGAGGTCTCCATATAATCGTCGATATAGACTGCCTGGTGCGAACGATGGAACGCGCCAAAGCCTAAATGAACCACACCCACCTGGCAGCTTGCTCTGTCGTACGTGGTGGCAGTAATCAGATCGGGTGCTGTAGTGTTCACGGATGCCGTCGTGTTCATGAGAAGTTCTCGCGATTGGGTGCGAGATCTTTACGGGCCGTTTCGCGATACTCAGACGGCGTCATTCCTCTCACTTTCAGGAAATGCCTATTGAAATTGGCAAGGTTTTTATAGCCTGACTCTTGTGCAATGGAGGTTATCTGTTCGTCTGAGGCGTAGAGCATGCCACAGGCCTGGCCAATACGAATGCGATTCAGAAAATCAACAAAGCTGTGTCCGGTTACCGCATGAAAATTACGACTAAACGTAATCTCTGTCATGTTCGCCATTTTCGCGGCTTGCGCCACTGAGAATGACTCATAGTAATGTTTGGTCACGTAGTCAACGACCTGTGCAATACGCGCATGTTTGCCACCACCTTCAGGTTGCACGAGCTTTGTTGTTGACAAGGTTTTCTTTTCTGCATGTTCATTCAGTCGGACCAGGAAACGTACAAAGGCAAGAATGCGTTCAGCGCCTTTGCTGTCACGAATCGATTCCATATGCCCACGTGCGAATGTTTGATTGAACCCCTCGAAATGGATCCCGGACTCGGCAAGTTGGAGCAGTTGCAGCACTTGAGAAAATTCGGGGAAACCTTCTGCCAATTTTTCAACGCTTTCATGGCTGAACTGAATTAGCATATCTCGGACTTCAAGTGGTTTTGACCACACTTGATCTGTAATCCAGTTATGCGGAAGGTTGGGTCCTGTCATGAACAGGTCACCGGGTTTGAAATCACCGATGTAGTCACCGACGAAGGCCTTGCCTCGAGTTTCAACGACCAGATGCAGTTCGTATTCTTCGTGGGCATGCCAGCGGCATAGATCAGAGGGCCACCCATGCTCAAGGTAACGAATGGATCGCGTGCTTCGATCGACCTTTTCGATTTCGGGTTCGATAATCGACATATAGCTAACTTGGCACTATGTCGCCGAAAAGGTGAAGGCTCTGATCTCTCAGGTTGATTGTCGTGCCAAATGAAAGTTGCTGATCCCTGAAACCCATTGCATCGATGCCCATAGCATCGATGAATGCGCAAGTGTTGCTTGTCTCAGGTACAGCAAAGCTCACTTTACGGCTCCGAACGTCAAGCCACGTACCAATTGCTTCTGGCAGAACCAACCAAGAACAATAATCGGCCCTACAGCGGCGGTCGACACGGCTGATAGTCGACCAAAGAACAATCCTTCAGGAGCGCGGTTACCTTCGATCAGTTTCGACAGGGTTGCTGCCTCTGTTGTGGTCAGACGTACGGTCCAATAAGCTTCGTTCCAGCAGAATATAAACGTCAGCAGTGCTGTCGATGCGACACCACCCCAGGCGAGAGGAATCAGGATGTCCTTGATTTCACCCCAGGTTGTGACGCCATCCATTTTGCTTGCCTCGATGATCTCCTTGGGAATTTCCTTGAAGTAGGTGAACAGCATCCAGATCACGATAGGTAAATTGATCAGGCAGAGGACGAGGATGACGAGAAAATGCGTGTCGAAAATACCCAGAAAATTCTTGGTCAAGAATGTCATGGGATAGAGCACGGCGGCGGCTGGTAACATTTTTGTCGACAGCATCCAGACGAGTATGTCTTTGGTGTGGCGAGCGGGATTGAAGGCCATGGCGTAGGCTGCCGGAATACCAACAACTAAAGCCAGGGATGTCGCGAATACCGATGTTATGACTGAGTTGATGGCAAAGCGCCAGTAGTCATAGTTTTCGGTCATATTGAGATAGTTTTCGAGTGTCGGTTTGAACTTGAAAAGAAACTCAGGCTTTACGGCATCGGCGTCCGTTTTGAAACTGGTAAATATCATCCAGAAGATCGGGAAGAAAAAGATAAGTGCAATACCCCAAGCCAGCAGGGGCCAGAACACTTTTCCAAATCGGGACGATTGAGCTACTGTTGCCATGATCAGTCTCCTAATCCATCAAATTCTTGCCGACCATGCGCAGCAGGAATATCGCTACGATGTTGGCAAGAATTACGGCGAAGATGCCAGCGGCGCTGGCAGCACCGATATTGTTAGACGTAAATTCGCCGATCAGATAAGGCAGGTTCTTGTTTCCGTTACCTCGACTGACAATTTCGATCTCGGCGTATAGCGAGAGATGGAAAATCGATTGAATCATCACAACGATAGCGATAGGTCGCGCCAGGTGCGGTACCGTCAGATTGCGAAAACGCGACCAGGCGTTTGCACCATCGAGAATAGCGGCCTCTTTCTGACTTTCGTCTTCGGACTGCAGTGACGTCATGAATATCAATATGGCGAATGGCGTCCACTGCCAAGTCACCATGATGATGACCGCATAGGCTGAAGTTTGCGTTGCCCGAAATGACACCGGTTCTATTTCCGGCCACAGTGAGAAAAAGGCACCTAGTACTGGAAAATCCCTAAGGCCAGCGATGATCGCGTTTATGCCATCGACAGCCAGTCCATTGAGGCCGAGAACCGGGTCAAGGATCATGTTGATCCAGAGTACGGCGTTAACCGCCGGCATAACAAAGAAGGGTGAAATGAGCAGGACACGGACAATTCCGCGCCCTGGAAATGATCGATTTACCAGCATCGCAAGTGCCAGACCCAACAGGACGGTCAGGACGAGAATGCTGACAACAATAAATAGACTGTTTTGCACAGCGAACCAGAAATCTCTGGCGTGGAATAAAACGTACTCGTAATTTCCGAACCCGCGCCAGTTACTGAAGCTGGGGGTAGTCCATTCGGGCCTGCGCAGATTGTTCAGGACGTAGCGAATGAATGAGAAATAAAGCGTCATGCTCAATGGAACTAACATCCACAGGAGCAGCAATATGACGGCTGGTGTTTGTAATAAGCGGGGAATCGTTCTTTTGGTGGCCATAGATTTTAAACCTTACAAATTTTGTGGTAACACATTGGTTTAAAGGTACCTAAGAATCGAGCCTGCTGTAGGCGGTACACAATCTGATTAGATCAATGATCAGATTTTATGTCTCTGTAAAAAAAGGCTCGGTGGGATGGTTTCCACCGAGCCTTTGATCTTACTTAGGTTACTTAAGTCTAGGACAAGACTTTAGAAGTAGCCTGCTTCTCTCAAGATTGAAGTAGCAGCTTCTTGTGCAGCTGCAAGTGCAGCTTCAACTGTCTTGGCACCAGAAAGGGCTGCTGCCATTTCTTGACCAAATGCACTACCGATTTCAGGGAACTCAGGGATAGCGACGAACTGAACACCTTGGTAAGGCTTCAGATCAGTTGCTTCTGGAGCGGCTGAATCGATTGCTGCCATTTCTGCAGCTGCAAATCCTGCAACTGCCTGGAACTCAGGAAGGGCATAAGTTGAAGCACGTTGGCCAGTTGGAACTTTGCCCCAACCGAAGTCTGGGTGGTTACCAACAGCTTGTACATAGTCTTTAGATGTTGCCCACTCGATGAACTGCTTTGAAGCTTCAGCATTTGGCGAACCTGCAGGTACTGCCATTGCCCAAGCCCAGAGCCAGTTCGCGCCAACTGGGTTACCAGCATTTGGCGACTGTGCGTAAGCTACACCGTCAACTTCGAGGAATGAAGCCGCAATGGTTGCATCGATCCACAGACCACATTTGCCTTCGTTGTACAGAGCCAGGATTTCGTTGAAAGAGTTACCTTCAGATCCCGGAGGTCCGTATGTGCTGAGAAGATCAACGTAGAAGTTAACCGCCGCGTTCCACTCAGGAGAATCGAGCTGAGGACGTCCGTCAGCGTCTAACCAAGCAGCGCCGAATGAGTTAGCAACAGTCGTGATGAATGCGCCATTGTCACCCCAGCCTGGCTTGCCACGCAAACATGCGCCATAAACGCCATTGTCTGGATCGTGGATGGCAGCAACTGCTTTCTTGACATTATCCCAAGAGTCGTTGTCACCGATAGTTACGCCAGCAGCGTCAGTCAGGTCCTTGCGGTACATGACCATTGAAGACTCACCGTAGAAAGGAGCCGCGTAGAGTGTACCGTCGTGTGACAGACCAGCGCGCATTGCAGGAAGGATGTCATCAACGTCGTAGTCAGCACTAAATGACAGTGGCTCGATCCAGCCAGCAGCACCCCAGATAGGAGCTTCTTGCATACCAATGTTGATGATGTCGTATTGGCCACCACCAGTAGCGGTATCAGATGTTACTTGCTCACGCAGAACACCTTCTTCCAGTGAAACCCAATTGAGTTTTACGCCGGTTTCAGCCGTGTAGGCTTCAGCGACTTTCTGCATGTTGATCATATGACCGTTGTTCACGATCGCGATTGTTAGCTCGTCCGCTGCCGAAGCTGTTGTCGCAGAAGCGACTCCAACTGCCAGGGCTAGAGCCGATTTCAAACCTAATTTCATATTTCCTCCAGGAAACCATAGAGTGGTTGTTTGCCGACCGTCTAATTTGTACGAATTCAATTTAACGGGCAAATACGATTCTAACAATTTCACGTACGTTTTAATCAAAAAATTTGGTCTTTTTTCTTTTTTTTTGGAATATAAACACGCAGTTACCAAAAAAGAGAGTCCAGACTTGATTAAAATGTACGGCGAACTGCCGGAATCGCTCGGACGAATTCAAAATCTACGTACCAATCTGTCGGTAGTAGTCGTTAAATTCGTATGCGTGAGGTTGAATCTTACTGAACTTATAGAGGTAAGTGTTCAACAAAGTCGTTGCGGACCAGTTCACCATTTTGTACAGGTGGTGAGCCGATCAGCGCAGCAATGATACAACTTGTCGGACGTACAGTTCAATATGTGCAGTGTGTAAATTTTTTTTGGATAGGAGGCAGCTTAGCGTGACGCGACTCAGCGGTAAACGAGCATTAATAACAGGTGCTGCGCGCGGTATCGGTCTGGCTTTTGCGCAACGCTATGCGCGCGAAGGTGCGCAAGTTGTCCTGGCTGATATCGATATAAGTCGCGCGCAGGCTGCCGCTAAACAGATTGGCTCGTCAGCCACAGCCATAGAAATGGATGTCAGCGAACAAGCGAGCATCGAGGCCGGCATCGCGCAAGCGGTGGATGTGCTTGATGGTCTCGATATATTGATCAACAACGCTGCCGTGTTTACGGCTGACCCTATCGTCGACATTACCCGAGACGAATACATGCGGACTTTCAGCATCAACGTCGCTGGAACCTTGTTTACCATGCAAGCCGCCGCGCGCTTGATGATTTCACAAGGTCAAGGTGGCAAGATCATCAATATGGCGAGCCAGGCGGGCAGGCGAGGTGAGCCACTTGTCGGTGTTTACTGTGCGACAAAAGCCGCAGTCATCAGTTTGACGCAATCAGCTGGGCTCAATCTCATCGAGCATGGCATCAATGTCAATGCTATTGCGCCCGGCGTTGTTGATGGTGAGCATTGGGAAGGCGTGGACGCACAATTTGCGCGACTCGAAGGCAAGGCGCTGGGTGAGAAAAAGCGCGAGGTGGATCAGGGCGTTCCGTTTGGCCGAATGGCGCAGCCGGAAGATTTAACAGGCATGGCGGTTTTTCTCGCCAGTGACGACTCCGATTACGTCGTTGCGCAATGCTACAACGTGGATGGTGGCCAATGGATGAGTTAACAAACAAAGCAGGCAACGTGGACAGAGTCAGGTTGTGTGACGCTGCGCTTGATGCCTTGCCTGAAAGTGTGGCGGTTCCCCGCTACGATCGTTCATCGCTCAAGCCGGGCATCGTGCATATCGGCCTCGGTAATTTCCACCGTGCTCATCAATCCTGGTATCTGCACCGTTTGATGCAGACGGGTACTGCCCTTGATTGGGCCATCATCGGCGCCGGTGTTCGTTCCGCCGACGCGAGCATGCGCGAAAAACTGCTGGCCCAGGATTGCCTCACCACCCTTATCGAACTCGATCCCGCTAGTCAGTCGATCGAGGTGATTGGCTCGATGATCGACTTTCTGCCGATCGAGGAAGGCAACGCCGCCTTGATAAAAACCATGTCAGATCCCTCGATTCGCATTGTCAGTCTGACGGTAACCGAAGGCGGATACTTTATTGATCCGGACACCGGAGGGCTGGATACGACGCATGAAGATATTCGCCATGACGCGAAAAACCCCACCACGCCACGCACGGCATTTGGCGCGATCGTCGCTGCATTGAAGAATCGCAAAGACAATGGCGACACTTCTTTCACGGGCCAGAGCTGCGACAACCTTCAGGGTAACGGCGATATTCTACGCCGAACTGTCACCGGTCTAGCTCGCCTGAGTGACCCGGCACTCGCTGACTGGATCGATGCCAATACGACATTTCCCAATGCCATGGTTGATTGCATTGTTCCGGCAACCGGTGAGAAAGAAATAGCCTTGGCTAAAAGTGCCGGTATTGATGATGCCGCACCGGTTACCCATGAAAATTTCAGGCAGTGGGTGCTGGAAGATAATTTCTGTGCGGGGCGTCCGGACTGGGATCTTGCCGGTGCGACGTTCAGAGACAGCATTCATGACTACGAAACGATGAAGCTGCGCATCCTTAATGCTGGTCATCAAGTACTGGCGAATGCAGGCGAATTACTGTCCGTCGATACCATTGCCGGCTGCATGGCGCACCCGTTGATATCCGGTCTCTTAAATAAGGTTGAGTCGGAGGAGATCGCACCAACTGTCAAGGCGGTGCCGGAAATGAGCGCTGAACAGTATGTTGATCTGATCGCCACTCGTTTCAGCAACCCCGCCATTGTCGACACCACACGGCGTGTCGCCTTTGATGGCTCATCGCGGCATACAGGTTTTGTGTTGCCGATCGTGCGCGATAACTTGAGCGCAAGTAGATCGGTTGAAGGGCTTGCACTTGTTGAGGCGCTGTGGGCGCGCATGTGCGAAGGCACACGTGAAGACGGCAGCGTGATAGAAGCTAACGACCCGAACTGGGAGTCCCTGGTCGCGGTCGCCAAAGACGCGCGTACCAATCCGCGCACCTGGCTGGAGCAAAAACAGTTCTACGGCGAGCTAGGCGAGGAACCGGCCTTTGCTGACTCATTTGAACGCTGGCTAACGATGATCTGGAAGGACGGCACTACGGCCGCGCTCAAGCATTATGTGTAATTTCATAAACAATTTCGTTAGCCGTTAGCCGTTAGCCGTTAGCCGTTAGCCGTTAGCCGTTAGCCGTTAGTCATTAGTCATTAGCTCTTGGTCACCGATACATCGGAGGCCGAGCATCTACCCACGCCGCGTCTTGCTTTCCAGAATCGGCGACTGCCGCGACGGCCGCCATTGATCGAAGTCCATCGCTGGCACGCGGGTACAAGTCAGCGGCTGGATCGACAGGGCGATTGCTGTTTTTTGCATCGATGACTTCTGCCAGATCTTTATAGATATTTGCAAACGCCAGTGGCATACCTTCCGCATGGCCGATGGTCACGCGGGTTGTTCGGTCTGCTTCGGGAGACAGATCAGCTTCACCGCGTTCAATAATCTGCAAGCGTTCGTTCAGAGGCATCCAGTACAACTGATTAG
>CAYUZB010000111.1:0-12218 GCA_964449565.1 uncultured Granulosicoccaceae bacterium
TTCAGATGAATGCCATCGCTCCTATGTTGAATTAGGGCTAATAAGTAGTGGCTGCTTCTTGTTGGGTTAATTCGTTGTCCTCGATATATTTTACGTTTTTGTCAAAAGAGACTCTAATTTCAATTACCCCTGTTATTTCCTTTCCTAAATTCTTAAAGGGAATATTTCTGAACTCAAGCGCGCATTGGGGTTGTCCAAAGCACGCTGGAAACATAAAGACGGGTCCCATACTTTTGTTTGGTCCGGTGTGTTGAGCTACAACCTGGTCAGGATGGTGTGTCTATCGACTGCTTCTGGACAGACACTAGTTAACGGTTGAACTCTCTATCCTTGTTTCATCTGATCCGAGTAGACACACTGCGAACACCTAAGTATGCTCAGTTTTTATTTGGTGAAGCTTAATGACTCATTATCAGAACCCGAGAGCCGACATATTGCTCAGTGATCAGAGCATCACCGAACGGGTTTTTGCCGGGCTGGAAAATCGTCCGGATGAGATCGTTCTAACGAATGGAGCGACAGGCCAACATCTGACAGCCAAAGCCTTTATGGACGCGGTTAAATCTCTTGCAGGTGGGCTTACTACAAAAGGTTTTGGAAAAGGCTCCACAGTTGCACTGATCGCAGCTAATTCCCCCGAATTCTGTGTTGTGTTTCATGCCGTAGCATGGGCGGGTGGAACGGTAACCACGTTTAACCCTACCTACACAGCAGCCGAGATCAATCATCAGCTCAACGATTCCGGCGCAGAGTTTTTAATCACCGATCCAATGTTCCTAGAGACCGTGCGTGAAGGAATGGCCGACACAAAAGTGCGCAGTCTTGCCGTGATTGGACAGGTCGATGGAGCCCAATCATTAGACGAGTTCTATGGCGACCCAATCACTCAGCAGGTCCCATTCGATATAGACAACCATAGTGTGGTTTTACCCTATTCATCGGGCACCACAGGATTGCCGAAGGGCGTGCGTTTATCGCACCGTAACCTTGTTGTGAATGTAGACCAACTATTGGTGGGAGCTGATTTTCGCGCCGGTGAGGTCACTGCTGGCTTTTTACCATTTTTCCATATCTATGGCATGACGGCATTGATGAATGTGCACCTGGCAGGGGGCGGTGCGCTTGTGACAATGCCGCGATTTGATTTGGAGTTGTTCTTGCAGATTAGCCAGGATCATAAGGCGCGTCGTATGTGGGTTGTGCCTCCCGTTGCTCTGGCGCTAGCGAAACATCCGATGATCGACAATTTTGATTTAAGCAGCCTGGATCAGGTTATTAGTGGCGCAGCCCCGCTGGGCGATAAGCTGTCAGATGCCGTCACCGCACGGTTAGGCTGCCAGATGTTGCAAGCCTATGGAATGACCGAGCTTGCCCCCGCCTCTCATGTCGCGCCTCTCGCTGCACCACGGTCGGGATCTTCAGGTCTGGCCTTACCAAATACCCAGTGCCGTATTGTCGATGCAGAATCGGGCAACGATTTACCGGCGGGTGAAAGGGGTGAACTTTGGATCAAAGGCCCACAAGTGATGCTGGGTTATCTTAATAACGAGAAAGCGACTACCGATATGATTACACCCGATGGGTGGCTCAAGACCGGAGACATCGCGATTATTGATGGAGACGGTTACATGTTTGTCGTTGACCGCTTAAAAGAGCTTATAAAGTACAAAGGTTTTCAGGTTGCCCCGGCGGAACTTGAAGCAACGCTTGTTTCTCACGAAAAAATTACTGATGCTGCTGTCATAGGCCAACCCGATCCGGAAGCTGGAGAATTGCCGATCGCATTCGTGGTGGCTGCTGATCCTGAATTAAACGAGGATGATATAAAGGTATTCATCTCTGAAAGGTTGGCCAACTACAAGCAGCTCCATAAGGTATCGTTTGTCGAAACGATTCCGAAATCGGCCTCGGGTAAAATTCTGCGACGGGTGCTTCGTGATCAGCTTTGATCATAGAATATTGCTAACGTGATTCGCACCTAGGCTAATCTACTCTAAAGTTGTTTGGGTGTGCGCATACAATGAATTCTGATCACGATATTACGTCGATTGTCACGTGGTTAATGGCAGGTGCACCACCTCCGGGTTCGCTAGAAAACTTAGTTGAAGCGTTTGCAGAGCAGTTAATCTCAGCGGGTTTTCCGATAGATTCCATCGCCCTTTATAAATACAATATTCACCCAATATTTCCCGCTAATGGAGTCCAGTGGACGAAAAAGCGCGGGGTGCGGCAGCAGACTATTCCGCATGACTTTATCGGCAGTCAAGATTTCCAGAATTCACCACAGGCCACTACTATTCGCGATCGGCGAATGCTTCGCTACCAGCTCAAAGAAAACGACAATGATGATCTGCAACTGCCGACAATCAGTTCGTATAGAAAATCGGGTTACACCGACGTCGTTGCCCTACCCTTGTTTAATGTAGACGGCTCAACGAACAAAAGTCTGCTTATTGGGACGAGACATGACAACGGATTTAGCGATGATCAAGTGAGGCACATGCGTCGCTTGCAAGCACCCATAGCGCGCGTTAGTGAGCACTTTGGTGATAGAAGCGATATGGAGGTTGTTTTATCCACGTATCTTGGGAAGGAGACGGGTAGGAAAGTACTGGACGGAAGAATCCAACGCGGGGACGGAGATACGATCTCTGCAGTCATACTGTTTGTAGATATAGTTGGATTTACTGATCTATCAAATTCTTTACCTGCGACCGAGGTACTGAGAATATTGAACGATTTTTTTGAAGTCATAAATTCATCTGTCGTAGCCAATTACGGTGAAATTCTTAAATTCATGGGTGACGGCGCTTTGGTGATTTTTCCAGTGGTTGATGATTTAACCGCACAAGAAGCTGCGGCGCGAAACGCCTTGAACGCAATTACCCTATCAAGGGTAGAACTGCAAGGGCACGATGACGTGACAGCGATCGAGTTTCGAGCTTCGCTTCATGTTGGGGAAATATTTTATGGAAATATAGGCAGTCAAAGCCGCCTAGATTTTACCGCTATCGGACCGGCTGTAAATTTGGCTTCGCGGTTACTGGAAAAAGCAGGCGCCTTAAATGCAAAGACGGTTTGCTCTGAAGCTTTTAAGTCGATCTCTAACGTGGTGGCCGACTCTGGAACAAGCTGCGAGCTCAAGGGATTTGAGCAACCGATATCCATTTATACCGTGGACTAATTGTACGCGGTTTTTTAAGTCATTTTACTTCCACATAGCTAGTGGATCGACCACGCTGAATCAACAACAGCAATTCATCTTCTAATTCGCTGGCTATGCGCGTTAGCTCCTCGACGGTACCAATACCCTGCTGATTGACAGACAGAATGATATCGTCGTCTTGAATGCCGGCCTTTTCCATGCTGCTACCACTCGCAACGCTTTCCACCAGAACAAAGCGCCGACCGTTTCTGGAACGCTGATTCAGTAACTCTGCACCGGCTAGTAAGCGATTGGCATTCTGTAGTTCGGCAATCGTGACATCGATGGTGATAGGTTTACCATCGCGCACAACATCTAGACGCATATCCTGGCCAAGCCTGACAAGACCTATGCGGTTACGCACAGCGCGAACATCTCGTATACGGCGACCATCAATGGCTGTGATCACGTCACCGACTTTAAGTCCGCCTTTCTCGGCTGGAGAATTTTTCTGCACCCGTCCGATCACAACACCAAAAGGTGGGGAGACATTGAACGCCTTGGCAAGTTTGGCCGTAAGTGGTTGCGCTGCAATGCCAAGCGCACCACGCCGAACCTCTCCAAACTCCACTAACTGATTCAACAAACTGCTCGCCATGTTGGACGGTATGGCAAATCCAATTCCAACATTGCCGCCAGAGGGACCCACGATGGCGGTATTGATGCCAATCAACTCGCCACGAAGGTTGATAAGAGCGCCACCACTATTACCAGGATTGATAGACGCATCGGTCTGAATGAAGTCTTCGAAATCTTCAATGCCCAGTCCGCTGCGACCCAATGCACTGACGATACCGGATGTCACGGTTTGTCCGAGTCCGAACGGGTTGCCGATAGCAACACTGAAATCACCGACACGAAGCTTGGAAGAATCTGCCCACTTGAGCGCGACAAGATTCTGCGCTTCGATTTTTATCACAGCGATATCCGCTTTTGGGTCGGTACCAACGAGGGTCGCATCGAGCTCACGGCCATCACTCAAGGTTACAAGAATTTTCGACGCATTCTCAATGACATGACTATTGGTGATGACATAACCGTTCTTTGCATCCACGATCACACCTGAGCCCAGGCTTTGCGGCTGGGGCTCGGTATCGGGCGCTGGCAAATCAAAAAATTGCCGGAAGAAAGGATCATCAAACAAGGGATTACCCTGACGGACTTGCCCCAGCGTTGAAATATTGACCACAGCTGGCGTGACTTTTTCGAGAATCGGCGCAAGGCTCGGCAGCGGTTCGCCATTCACCGAATCAGGTATCGCTGCCTGCACAGGTAACAGGAAGAGGCAGGCCAGTAGCAGCAGAAGTGACTGGCAACGTACGCGTTGCCGCTTGTATAGGGTGTTCATTTATGTGTTCCGAACATCTGGCCAGAAATTGTCGATATGTTTACTTTAACGGTCCTTCACCTCACGTCAAGTGTCTGCAGACCAAGAAATCCACTGGAAATAAACATGCACCGGTCGACAAATTCCATTTGCACTATCTCAGTGCGATGCGTAACAATTGTCCAGTAGCGCGATTAGTTGGGCACACTAATGATAAATTAATTTATATTTATGCACGACACGTAGGTACGTGAAACTGGCGGTAGTACTTCCTCTGACGAGAATTACGCCAAAGAATGTCCGTACCTGACCATAACTCTATCCGAGGGTGAGCATGAGCGACACATTGCGTATTGTCATTGATGACCTAAGAGACAGGCAAGTCATTGCATTACTGGAAGAGCATCTGGTCGATATGCGCGCTCAATCCCCGGCTTGCAGCGTGCATGCCCTTGATATCGAGGAGCTCAAAGGACCCAAGGTAACGTTCTACACCGCATGGATAGATAAGGAATTACGCGGTTGTGGTGCTTTGCATGAACTTGATGCGACACACGCCGAGCTCAAGTCTATGCGCACCGTCAGCAATGCGTTACGCACAGGTGTTTCCAGCAAAATTCTGGCGCACCTCATGGACGAATCATGCAGACGCGGTTATCAACGGCTCAGTCTTGAGACAGGATCACAGCCTGGGTTTCTACCAGCGCGTAAATTCTACGAGCATCATGGCTTTACTATCACCGAACCCTTTGCAGACTACACACTTGATCCGAACAGTGTTTACTACACGATACAACTCTTGTAGTTTTTGCAGCTCTTGCAAAGCGCGCAATACTTACAGCACGTTCCACTTGGTAGCTCTAACCAGAGCTTCTAATGCGGCGGTACCCGCATGCGAATTGCCATTGGCGTTCAGACATGGTGACCACACGGCAACAGCAGCAACATCCGGAACCACGGCAACAATACCCCCGCCTACGCCACTTTTTCCAGGTAACCCTACACGGAAAGCGAAATCACCGGATGCGTCATAGTGACCACACAGCATCATCATTGAATTGAGCCTGCGTGCGCGCTCTTCATCAACGATGCGTTCATTGGTGAGTGGATCGATTCCATTGTTAGCCAGGAAAAGTGCGCTGCGTGCCAACTGCTCGCAACTCATGGCGATGGCGCATTGTTGGCAATAAACATCAAGCACATCGCTAACCGGCCGTTCGAGATTGCCGAAACTTTGCATGAAATAGGCGAGACTTGCGTTACGGAAAGCCGTATCTCGTTCAGAGTCTGCAACGACTTCATCAATAGCAATAGAATTATCGTCAGCCAGTGACCGAATGAACGCAAGTAGATTCTCGGTAAATTCATCCGCGGTTTGATTACCAAGCAAGGAGTCAGTGACTACCAGCGCACCTGCGTTGATAAACGGATTGCGCGGAATTCCACATTCCATTTCAAGCTGTACGATCGAATTAAAAGCATTGCCCGATGGCTCGCGCCCGACCCGCTTCCAGATATCATCACCGCGTTGATTCAACACGGAGGTAAGCGTAAATAGCTTGGATATACTCTGGATGGAGAAATTCTCTTTCGCCGCACCAAAGTTCGCTTTCTCGCCACTGACGGTAATGATGGAGGCGCCAAACTTATCCGGTGACACCTGCGCCAACGCTGGAATATAGTCGGCTACTTTACCCAAACCAATTTCATGTTGGATCGATTGACAGGTTTTATCTAAATGTGTTTGCAGTAAGGACATGTTGTACAGGTACCAAAACGAGAAAAAATAAAGGCTACTTTAAAGAAATGTACGTGCGAATCGCAGATCAGCGGTGTGAGGAAAATCCGTATTGCTGGGCATTGTCTCCACAGCTTGATGCTCTCCGGCTTCGACGACCTCGAACGTACTGCCAGCGCTGGCGACCGGTGTAATTATCGCTGCTGGCCACGGCGTATGGTGATCTTCTTCGAAACGTGCCAATCGACGCGACTCGGCGACGTTGGCATTGACTGGTACATCTTCGTGGCTTCTGCCACCGGGATGCACGGCGTTATAGGCACAACCACCTAAACTACGTTGGTGAACCGTATCGATAACATCAAACACCAACGGCACATCAACCGGCAGATCAGGATGCAGACATGACGGTGGCTGCCATGCTCTGAATCTGATACCAGTAACATACTCACCGTGCACACCCGTTGGTGTAAGCGCCAATACCCGCTGGTTGCAGGCGATTTGATAGCGATCATCCGTCAAGCCGCTCACTTTAAGCTGCAGCCGCTCCATGGAAGAGTCGACATAACGTGACATGCCACTGCCGGAGGCTTCTTCACCCAACACATGCCAAGGTTCAATCGCGGATCTCAACTCCAGTGTGATATCACCGACTGTGCGACTACCATAGATGGGCAAGCGGAATTCCCAAAAAGCGTCCAACCAGTGCTGGCCGAATTTTATACCGTGCGAACGCAAGTCCTCGATAACATCGGTGATATCTTCATGCAGATAATGAGGCAACATGTATTGATCGTGCAGCTGAGTACCCCATCGTTTTAATGGTGCTCTGTAAGGATGATCCCAAAAACGACTGATCAGACAACGTAACAACAAACCCTGAGCAATGCTCATACGCGGATGAGGCGGCATTTCAAACGCTCGAAGCTCAACCAGACCTTGTCGTCCTGCAGGACCATCAGGCGAATAGAGTTTATCGATACAGATTTCCGCCCGATGAGTATTACCAGTGACGTCAATCAGCAAATGGCGCAATAGTCGATCAGCCAACCAGGGCTGAGCAACTTGCCCTGCTGGAATTCGGCTTAATGCCATTTCAAGTTCATAGAGTGTGTCTGAACGCGCTTCGTCGACACGCGGTGCCTGGCTGGTAGGACCGACAAACATACCTGAAAACAGGTAAGACAAACTGGGGTGATGCTGCCAATAGGTGATAATGCTCGCGAGCAATTCAGGACGTCGAATGAAAGGGCTGTCTTCAGGAGTTGGTCCACCAAAGGTGATGTGATTGCCGCCACCGGTACCGGCGTGACGGCCATCTACCATAAACTTTTCTGCAGCTAGCCCAACCGACTTTGCCAACTGATAAAGAACCTCGGTTTGCTCAACAAGCTCACCGAATGATTCAACCGGATGTACATTTACTTCTATAACACCTGGATCAGGTGTAATACGAAATGATTTGAGTCGACTGTCACGCGGTGGCTCATAGCCTTCAATAATGACGCTAACGTCCGCCTCAGTTGCTGCTTTTTCAATAGTGGCAACGAGTTCTACAAACGGCACAGCACTTCTCAGTGGTGGCAGAAACACATGGATTTCATCATCGCGCCATTCCACACACAGCGCCGAGCGAATGGGATGCGCCAATGGCGCCGATAAAGGATCCTGTAAACGTTCCTCAATGCTTGAAGGTGCAGGCAACACCTGAGCTTGATCAAAACTATCCTCCGGATACGCCAGAAGCGCTTCATCATCATCGGCGGTAATGGATTCAAGTGGCAGGCGTAATCCCATCGGAGAGTCACCGGGCACTAAAAATACTTTATCTCTGCGTAACGGCCAGACACTACTGCGCCAACCGCTTTCCGTACGGCGCAACGGCAACATCCAGCCAATGGGTTCATCAAGACCTTTGCTCAAGCGGTTTACAAGATTTTGTCGTGACCGGCTGTCTTTCAAGTCAAGGTCGGCCAAATCAGTGCCTGTGGGTAACAGGCTTTCGATCTGCAGGTGATAAAGCGGGTCTTCAAAACAGGCATGCAGACACTGTGGCTCCAGGCGCAGAGAATGGGTCAGAACACTGGCAAACTGATTGGCCTGATTACGCGTGTACTTTTCACCAACACCTGGCAGCTTGATACGGCTATCGTCGTGCCACATCGCAGCGCCATCTGTTCGCCAGTAACAGCTTAATGCCCAGCGTGGCGTTGGCTCACCGGGATACCACTTCCCTTGAGCGAACACAGGCAAGCCACCGGGTGCGAAATGATCACGCATCTTGATCATCAACTGATTGGCAATTTCAAGCTTCTCTGCACCCAAGGCTGCGGTATTCCATTGCGCCGATTCGACATCATCAACAGAGACAAAAGTGGGCTCACCACCCATTGTCAATCGGACATCTTGTTCTTGGAGGCGTTTATCTATTTGCGCGCCCAATTGCAGAATGTTGCCCCAATCTTTCTCGGTATAAGGTTTGGTAATACGTACCTTTTCATCGATACGGGTAACGGTATTGCTGAATTTGAAATCAGAGGCTGGCCCGCTGGCACCCCCCGTTATCGCCGCAGCACTCACAGATTGCGGCGTACAGGCCAGCGGAATATGACCTTCACCGGCAAACAGCCCGGAGGTCGGATCCATTCCCACCCAACCGGCACCGGGCAGATAGACTTCAGCCCAGGCATGTAAATCGGTAAAGTCACTTTCCGGACCGGATGGACCATTCAGAGGTTTTTCATCGGCGGCAAGTTGCACCAGATAACCGGAAACAAAACGTGCTGCCAGGCCACATTGGCGCAATGCCTCAACCAATAGCCATGCACTGTCACGACAAGATCCACTACCAAGACTCAGGGTTTCAGTGCAGCTTTGAACACCTGGCTCCATACGTACGCGGTAGTCAATATCGCGTTGCATTGCCTGATTGATCGCAACCAGCCAATCATTTATCGGTAAGTCATTGGCTGGGCGATTTTTTTCCAGCCATTGCGTCAGAGCATCACTTTTTTCACATTGAAGATACGGTTGCAATTCGGCTTCGGTGGTTTTGCTGTACTCAAACGGGTATGTCTCTGCATATTCTTCAACAAAAAAATCAAAGGGGTTGATAGCAGTGAGGTCTGCAATCAATTCGACCTCTATTTTCAGTATTTTTGTCGGCTCTGGGAAAACCAGACGAGCCAGATAATTACCAAATGGATCCTGCTGCCAGTTGATGAAGTGGTTGTCCGGGGTGACTTTTAAGGCGTACGACTCAATACGAGTTCTACAATGAGCCGCAGGCTTTAACCGGACAACATGAGCTCCCAGAGTTGTTGGTTTATCGTAGTGGTATTCGGTATTGTGATTCAGTGCAACACGAATTCCCATTTTACAATTTTCCATCAACATCATTTGCGGGGAAATACCTTTCGGAGATATCGCCATCAAGCTGCAAGAGTGCCTTTTGCAGTTCAGTCATGTAATCATGGAGCTGCTGCCAGGTTCCTATCCGATTTGCGAAATCAGTGCCCTGCAAACTGGCAATCAGCTCTTCGAGCTTTGGAATACCGGCACTAACATCACTCCCTGCTTCCTGATCAGCCCCTCGATGTCCAGTACCAATATCCTGAATACAGCTTGCCAGCTCTTTCAGGCAATAATGGATCGATTGAGGACAATTCGGATTCTGAAGTAAAAAAAACAAAACATCCAAACCTATAGCCGGCCTTGCAGCATGTGTCATGTACATTTGATGTGCAGAAAACGTATGTAGAACTGCATTCCAGTGGGTATTTTCATACGGTATGGATTTCTCGCCTGACCCTGTAGACATCAAATTTGCAGCAAGCACATCAAGTATTCTTGATGACATGTCAGCGCGCTCAATTAGACACCCAGCACGTATAAACAAGTAACTGGCATCACGATTGATAGTGTTAGATATAGCGCCTGCTATCGCTTGCGATTGAAACTCAAGTGACCTTAATACTACAGGTTGTAGATTCGCCTTTCGGCACAGATTCACAAGCTCAATGGACTGACTGTACAGTTCTTTTATCAACTCGTATAGCTCTGTGGACAGGCTACTACGAGAAGACCGCAAATTATCCGCTATCGCCTGCAGACTGACAATCATCGAACCAGGGTTTCTTTCATCGCTTATCAAAAAATGGCAGATGCTGCCCGAGTCACTTGCTATGTCATGAACGCGAAAGGTTTCACCACCTCCGGTGATAGAAACTAGCGGTAACCAGGACACTGCTGGATCAGCACTTGGCAAGTCCACCAACATATTGGAATGCACACGAATAAGACGAGCCGTGATTTCGACTCTTTGCAGATATCGACTTAACCAATAGAGGTTGCTCGCGACTCGGGAAAGCATCTAATTCTCTCCTCGGTTTGTCGACGATAGATCAGGCAGCTCATCGGTATCAACGATCCAGGTATCTTTACTGCCACCACCCTGTGAGGAATTCACCACAAGAGAACCTTCGACAAGAGCAACGCGGGTTAATCCACCATTGGTGACTCGCGTGACATCAGATTGCAGAATGAAAGGCCGAAGATCAACATGTCGTGGCACGAGCGCGTCATCGATCAGCGTTGGGCATGTAGAAATGGACAGCGCCGGTTGCCCGATATAGTTACGCGGATCGGCCAATATCTCCTGTCGTACCTTTTCTTGTTGTTCAGCAGTACTGCTGGGCCCAATCAATAAACCGTACCCGCCAGATCCGTTTGCAGGCTTTACGACCAGTTTTTCAATATTTTCCAGCACATATTGCCGGTCCTCGGCATCATCACACCGGTAAGTAGGTACATTTTTGACAATGGGTTCCTGATCCAGATAGTAGCGAATGATGTCAGGCACGAAGGAGTAGATAACCTTGTCGTCTGCAACACCAGCGCCAGGCGCATTGGCAATGGCGACCTTACCGGCACGCCAAGCTCGCATCAAGCCGCGCACACCTAGTGTTGAAGCCGGGTTAAAACATTCAGGGTCCAGAAATTCATCATCAATACGACGATAGATGACATCAACTCGCTTCAAACCATTAACGTGTCGAGCATAAACATAGTCATCATCACCGACCAACAAGTCACGACCTTCAACCAGCTCGGCGCCCATCTGACGCGCCAGAAAACTATGTTCGAAATAGGCCGAATTATAAACGCCAGGCGTTAAAACACACACAGTCGGATTAGGCTCCTCACTAAGTGAGCGCAGCATTTGCCAAAGATTGGCGACATAGTCATCAACAGGAAGCACTCGACAGCAGCTGAACAATTCAGGCAGCGTGCGCTTCATGATCTCACGGTTCTCGATCATATAGGACACCCCGGATGGCACTCTAAGATTGTCCTCAAGTACGTACAACTCATCATCTTGATCGCGCACGAGATCACAGCCACAAATATGTGCCCAGACATTGTATTTTGGCTTTACACCGCGACACGCTTCAAGGAAATTACCCGAGCTTTCTATAAGCGATGCTGGCACCACTCCATCGGCTATGATTTTTTGCTCATCATATAGATCGGCGATAAACATATTCAACGCTTCAAGGCGTTGAGTCAGACCTGCTTGGGTCCTCATCCATTCCTTTGAATCAATAACACGTGGGATTATATCAAGCGGCCAGTCACGATCCAGACTCCCATCACCGGAATACACGGTAAAGGTAACACCCTTGCGCTTGATTAATTGTTCCGTTGCTCGCCTTCGCTCCACAAGCTCACTGCGACTTAACAGATCAAGACACTTCATCATAGATACAGCAGCTGGTCTTGGTGAGCCTAGATTGTCAAATATTTCATCCGACGTGATGCTACTGTATTCAGACAATTGTACTTTCCTTGTTAAAAATAATAACTCGCTACATCGGCGACATCTACATCTACATCTACATCTGCATCTGCATCTGCATCTACATCTACATCTACATCTACATCTACAT
>CAYUZB010000112.1:0-11871 GCA_964449565.1 uncultured Granulosicoccaceae bacterium
TATGGTGACTTGACCAAGTGGGTTGTTGAAATCGATGACTGCGAACGCATTCCGGAATTGCTCAGTCGGGCTTGGGCGACAGCCGTGTCCGGTCGACCCGGACCGGTGGTTGTCGCCTTGCCTGAAAACATGTTGCGTGCAACGACATCTGTCGAACCGTGCCGCCCTGTACGAATCGCTGAGGCTAGTCCACCTCCGGACGCGATACAGTCCGCAATCGAGATTCTTTCAAAGGCAGAAAGGCCGCTTGTTATTGTTGGTGGCGGTGGCTGGTCAGCTGAAGGCCGCGAAGCATTGGATACCTTTTGCTTACGTACCGGCCTGCCCCTGGTTGCTGCATTCCGTTATCAGGATCTATGCAATCATGACAATCCGAGTTACATCGGTGATGCGGGTGTAGGTATGCCCGCTCATATGCGTGATGCGATCAGACAGTCTGATGTGATTCTGGCCATTGGTATTCGCTTTGGCGAGATGGTCACCGGTGGCTATGAATTGTTTGACTGTCCCAACCCTGCGCAAACATTGATTCACTCTCATGCTTCCGACCGCGAGTTGAATAAAATATACCAAGCCGATGTCCCGGTACACTCCAGCTCCAATCAGATGTGCAAGTCATTGTTGCAGTCTGTGACTGATGAGGTGGGGGATCGCCTTAAAAGCCAATGCGTTAAATGGTTGGAGGCTTGTCGTGAGGGCTACCTTGCGCTGCCAACGACCGCACGTCCTACAGGAAAGGTCGACATGCTGACTGTCACTCGCTATGTACAGGACAACAGCCCGGACGATGCCATCATCACCAATGGCGCGGGTAACTTTGCCGTATGGCCTAACCGCTTCATGAGGTTTATAAACGACATGCGTTTGCTTGCTCCGCAAAGCGGCGCCATGGGCTTTGGCGTTCCCGCTGCCGTCGCAGCAAAACGCCTAAATCCAGAGCGCACCGTCATCTGCTTTGCCGGAGACGGCGATTTTCAAATGAACGGTCAAGAGATCGGAACCGCTGCGCAATACGATTGCGTGCCTATCATACTGATACTCAACAATGGGACGTACGGAACAATACGAACTCACCAGGAGCGAGAATACCCAGGCCGCCCCTCCGGCACCGAAATAGTCAACCCCGACTATGCAACGCTTGCCAAGGCATACGGCATCCCCGGCTTTACCGTCAACACAACCGACGACTTCACCACCGCCTTCGACGCCGCCATCAGCGGCAACCAAGGCGCCCTGATCGAGCTGGCCGTGGATTAAACGGGTCGCACCACGGCAGGTGGTTGATTTATCAGGATTTCATCCTGATAACGAAGCGTTTTCACGCCTTATATCGCGATTCTCTGACCGAAAAAAACGCTTTATAAAAAATATGCTGATCGTTAAAACCTTCCAATCAGCCCGTAACAACATCGATTTAAGGCATTATTAGCCGCGAAATCAGCTTAAAGGTTATTTGAATTCAATGGCTTACGATGGTGCGACCCCAGCTCTCCCAGTTCTTGAACATGTCGATGCGAATATTGAAGCGGCGACGTCAAGACTTTTCGAACTGCTGAGAATTGACAGCATCTCGACGGACCCGGCTTACGCGGACTCGTGTGTGCGGGCGGCTGATTGGTTGGTGAATGATTTGTCGGCAATCGGATTCGATGCCGAGCGTCATCAGACTCCCGGACATCCGATGGTCGTCGGCAAGCATTCCGGTGAACGGGACG
The DNA here is from genome assembly GCA_964449565.1 of uncultured Granulosicoccaceae bacterium. Taxonomy (GTDB): domain Bacteria; phylum Pseudomonadota; class Gammaproteobacteria; order Granulosicoccales; family Granulosicoccaceae; genus Granulosicoccus. The sequence continues at coordinate 1,716 of CAYUZB010000112.1, forward strand.
GCCCTCACCTTTTGTTCTATGGCCACTACGACGTGCAACCGGTAGACCCCCTGGAGCTGTGGAATCGACCGCCGTTCGAGCCAGCTATTGAAGACACACCAGCAGGCAAGGTCATACGGGCTCGTGGCGCTGCTGACGACAAAGGGCAATTGATGACGTTTGTTGAAGCCTGTCGAGCCTGGAAGTCAGTTCACGGAAAGCTACCAAGCGACATCACAATTTTTTTTGAAGGCGAAGAAGAAAGCGGCTCTCCGTCGTTAATCCCTTTCATGGAAGAAAACAGATCAATGTTGTCCGCAGACCTAGCTCTTGTTTGTGACACAGGCATGTGGGATGCAAAGACACCAACCATTTCAACCATGCTACGAGGTATGGTCGGTGAAGAAATCACCATCACCGGCCCATCGCTCGATCTCCATTCTGGTATGTACGGTGGACCGGCGATGAACCCAATCCGCGTGCTGACAAAAATACTCGCCGACTTGCATGATGACGAGGGACGGGTGACGCTCGAAGGTTTTTATAACGGTGTCGAAGCACTAACACCGGAAATTCGCGATCAGTGGGCGGCACTCAACCATGATGGCGAACAATTTTTACAATCTGTTGGCCTTTCAACACCTGCCGGCGAGAAAGACTATTCAGTGCTCGAACAAATCTGGGCGCGCCCAAGCTGTGATGTCAACGGTATTGACGGTGGTTACAGCGGCGAAGGATTCAAAACAGTCTTACCTTCACAGGCGCGTGCGAAGATCAGTTTTCGTCTCGTCGGCCAACAAGACCCTGATGCGATTCGCGATGCGTTTATCAAACATGTAAACGCACGATTGCCCGCCGATTGCACCGCCACATTCAAATCCAAGGATGGCTCACCCGCGACCGTTATGCCTGTTGACGCTCCCGCGTTCCGACAAGCCCACACGGCCTTAAGCGAGGAATGGGAAAACGAGGCCGTCTATGCCGGCTGCGGCGGATCTATCCCCGTTGTCGGGCATATCAAGGACATTCTCAAGATGGATAGCCTGCTGGTTGGCTTCATGCTCGATGACGATGCAATCCACTCGCCCAATGAAAAGTACTCATTGAATAGTTTTCATAAAGGCATCCGAAGCTGGGTCCGTATTCTCGATGCACTGTCATCCAAGCCCTGACGTTAGTTCGCTGCGATGTCAAACTAACCGACACGCGAGTTGGATATTTTGATATCCACAATAGCTTTTTAATATTAAGAGTAACGTTGTACGGCCTTGACTGTCGAGCTCACATAATGGCCACCAAATTTGATCGCATGCACGATCAAAGGCGCCAGCTGATGCAATAACACACGCTCTTCCCATCCCGGCGCCAGGGGATACTTCTCATCGTATGCACGAAACGCCGCTTCGGAAAAACCGCCGAACAAGCGCATCATCGCCAAGTCAAATTCACGATGCCCGCCATGTGCGGCCGGATCAATAAACCAACTCACCCCGCTTCGATCAATAAGTCGGTTGCCAGCCCATAGATCCCCATGCAAGCGTGCTGCAGGCTCGTTGTTATCTGCTAGCTCTGGAAGGATCGCCGCAAGCCTTTCAATACGCTTAAGACAATCGTCAGGTAATGCTCCTCGATCTTGAGCAATGCGAACGAGAGGCAGCAAACGCTGTGACGCGTAAAACGTCGCCCAGTCGGCGCAAGGTTCATTCGGCAAGCCGAGACTCCCGGTAGTCCTTTTGTCTTCTCGGCCAAAACAGGCGCCCGGATTTTTGTGCAAGCTTGCCAAGGCCGCGCCGAAGTTCACCTCGGTTTGATCATTACCTCGTCCCTCCTCAATCCACTCAATGGCCAGAAAAGGTGGATTATCACTGACACCCAGCACCGCGGGCACAGGCACCGCTGCTGCATCATGAAGCCAGCTCAGCCCGGCTGCCTCGGTGGAGAAATGATTTGGTGGCGGAGCAGAATGCGTCTTGACGAACACCCTGGTGCCAGACTCAAGCACGGCGGAATAGGATTCTGCAAAATCCCCACCCCCGACACGATCCAGTCTCATGAGCCGCGATCCAAGGTCTTTTTCCGCCTGCTGTTGCCATTTCTCAATACCGCTCATTACGTCAATTCTCCTTATATGCGTTACCCTGTCCGACTTTCATTGTATCTCTGAGGTGTCATGCAGTTACATCTGATTCGTCATGGTCAAACCGACTGGAATACTCAACGCCGCATTCAAGGACAGCTCGAAACCGAACTTGACGCCACTGGTCGAGACCAGGCAAAGGCACGTGGTAAAACCTTTGTCGATATGCCATTGCATGCTGTGTACTCAAGTTCCAGCGTTCGAACGCGACAGACCACTGAGCTGATTCTCGGCAGCCGAACAGACTCGGTTGTCTTTCGCGACGAGCTCAAAGAGATCAATCTTGGCGTTTGGCAGGGCCGTTTCTGGAGTGACGTAGAAAGCACCGATCCGGACATGGTGCAGGCGTTGAATTTCGCGGAACCAAGCTTCAATGTCGAAGGCGCGGAGTCTTATCATGATTTGCAACGTAGAGGCGTCAAAGCAATAGAACGTATTCTGGACGAGCATCAGAATGCGCCGAGTAACAGCAATATTCTGGTAGTCAGTCATGGTGCTTTATTGAAAACCATCATCGCCCACTACACCAATGTTCCATTGAGTGAACTGCCCAACTATCCTTCGCTGCCAAACTGCTGCCATTCGATCCTGCTATACAAAGACAATTCAGCCCGCTTTACGGTTTTCAACGGTGCACCAATCGAGCAATCTGATTGGCCAGCAAGTACCTGATACCTGCTCTTCGACTCAACTTGATTGCTTTCGTAACGAATTCTTTCACGCCCTTGAGATCTGCTCATTAACATGAATTCAACGTATTAGTCGGAGACGTCATTGCATTACGTCGTTACAGGAGCATCTTCCGGTATTGGCGCTGCCGCCGCCGCTTCGCTCGCCAGTCGCGGACATCACGTCATCGCTGTTGCCAGGAACGCGGCTCGTCTCGAATGCTTGGGAAAAGAGTATAAGGATCTGGTACACAATATTGTTGCAGATCTTGCAGAAACGCATGGACAACGCGCAGTTGCAGATCACGTCAAGTCCATCGGCAACATTCATGGAATCATCCATAGCGCTGGCGCCCATGTACCACTGAATAACTATCAGGATCTTGATGTTGAAAGCCTGCTCGCTGACATGAAATCCCATGTAGCCGCGCCGATAGTATTGAACAATGTCTTGCATGAATCGATCAAGGGTGGTCGCATACTTTTTATAGATTCTTATTCGGCCAACAGCCCCAGAGTTGGCTGGGCAGGCTATTCGATCATAAAAGCTGCGGCGCGCATGGCAGCGCGTTCCGCCGCAGCGGAAATCAAGGAAGCCACCACGATTCGAGTATTTCCAGGAGCTGTCCGTACCCCGCTAATCCAAACGATTCTTACCGCTAATCACACTTCCCCGGTGGTAGAAATGTTCAAGGATCTGGACGCTACTGATAATTTTTCGGATGCGCAATCCATCGGTGAGTTCATCGCGAACATCCTGACCACCGCGACCGATGAACAGTTGTCAGCAAGAGAGTTCTGGGATTTCAATAGCCCCAATGACCAGATCTTCTAGCTGGGAACCCACCTAATCGATCGAGGCACAGCGTGAACGACGGCACTATCGCGCTATCGCAGTCACTGATTCTGACTCTGACACCGTGAGTCATATAAACTAGCTGTATAACGATCCTAGGGCACCATCATGGCAATTCAACCAACCGAAAAATACGGGAAAGTTGCAACAAGCCTCCACTACAACAGTTCGCTGTGGCAGTGCAGATTATCGCATCGCAAATCACTATACGACGGCTCTCATCGTAAAAGCACTCAACGCACACGCGAATGGAAGTCTGACTGATCATGTCCAACACCCCACTCCACGGTTTGAAAGTTGTTGAACTGGCACGCATACTTGCCGGCCCCTGGGCCGGGCAAACCTTGTCAGATCTTGGTGCAACGGTAATCAAAATCGAATCCAGCGACGGCGATGATACGCGACAGTGGGGCCCACCCTGGGTAGACACCGACGGCGATCAGGCAGCGGCGTATTTTCATGCCTGCAATCGAGGCAAGCAATCTGTTGTAGCTGACCTTAAAACAGAAGACGGACAAGCGCTCGTCAAGTCACTGGTACAAGACGCAGATGTGCTGATCGAGAACTTCAAGGTCGGTGGACTCACGCAATACGGACTCGACTATACAAGCCTTGCAGCTGACAACCCAAGACTTGTTTATTGCTCGATAACCGGTTTTGGACAAGATGGCCCGTACAAAAATCGTGCAGGCTACGACTTCATGATTCAGGGAATGAGTGGCATCATGGATTTGACGGGTGAACCTGATGGACAGCCACAGAAAATAGGTGTTGCTTTCGCTGATATATTTACTGGTCTTTATAGCGTGGTCGCCATTCAAGCGGCCTTGCAGATGCGAGAGAAAACAGGATTAGGCCAACACATTGACATGTCTCTGTTTGATTGCATGACCGGTGTACTGGCTAATCAAGCCTTGAATTTTCTGGCAAGCGGATCATCCCCTACACGCATGGGAAACAAGCACCCGAATATTGCGCCTTACCAGACATTTGCCACCTCCGATGGGCATCTAATTATCGCTGTCGGCAATGACTCGCAGTTCACTCGTCTGTGCAAGTTGCTGTCACTGGAAATATTGAGCGACGACGAGAGGTTCAACACAAATGAGAACCGTGTTCTTCATCGCAAAGAACTCGAAAACTTACTGTCGAAAAATATAGAAACGTGGAAAAGAGATGACCTTCTTGCCGCTTTGGAAAAAGCAGTAGTACCTGCCGGACCGATCAATTCTGTCGCTGACGCTTTCTCTGATCCGCAATTTATTGCGCGAGGTATGCAGATTGCGCCCGATGGAATACCAGGAGTAAAAATACCTATCAAGTTCAGTGATGCGACGCTCGTAACTGACAAGCGATCACCAAAACTGGGCGAACACAATTCCTGATTGCCCATATAGCTCAGCCGCAGTTCTTGGTCTACTTTAAAGAGATGAACACAGAGACCGTCCCGACTAGCGACACCATTGGCTCACGTCAACTCTGAACAAGTCGCGTTAAACTTCCGCTACAGCGGCTCAATCGTATACCCAAGCGATTCCAGCATATCAAGCAAACTATCATCTCCCGCAAGATGGGCAACACCAACCATAACGAATTCGGTAGCAGGTGTTGCCATCAACGCTTCGACTTGAGGAACCCATGCTTGATTTCGATTTTGCATTAGCGTTTCATACAAGTCAGGTGTCTGAACCTTCATGTCCTGCATGAATTTATCCAGTGTCGTGGCATACACACCGCGACGCCAGTCTCGCTTAATATCAACCATGACTTTTTCGAGCTTGTTCATTTCGCTGATGGTGTGCTGTAATAAGGCGTCGGGTTCTGCTTCGCCAATAGCCTCGAGAAATGACAGCTGTTGATCGACAGTCTCAAGACTTTGAGTTTCCTTGTTCTCACTGGTCGCCTTATCGCTGTAATACCGATCAACACCGATACCTGCCATCCCGAGTCTCTGCAATTCAACTATTGTCAGAAAGGACATTGCAAGTCCGGGCTTGTAAGAGTCCAGTATATTTGCTGGCAATCCACGATCTGACAAGAAGCCAGTCAGAGTTTCATAAGTCTCGGCTGTGATGTGATCGGCTAATGTGGATCCATCCGTATAGGTGAGTCGCTGTGCAAACTTTGCCTGTATCTCCGGCGATCCCATAGCCTCAATGTCAGTTTCGAATACAATCAGCTCAGCATTTTGATACGCTTGATCGAACTCTTCTGGCAAAGGAAAATCACTCTCGGCCAACATGTGAATGGTACCGCCAATAAAGAGATGCTCGTCGTCCTTACTGACCTTGAACACCGATGTATCGGCGCTACTGACAGTACAGACGAAAGACAGGATCAGGCCTGTCGCTATTAATCGTAAAATATGAACCCTGCTTGTTGTCATGTGTTGCATCCTTTTAACTATTTTTGGTGTGTAACGTGTGGTTTTTCTAGTGTGTAACGCTTGGTATTTGCGGTGTTAGCAACCCTGATTTCTTCTGATTCAGGCAACGCTTTAATGCTTTTAATTCGTGACGTATACAGCTCTCAATACTCGTGCTGCAAATAACGCGCCTCGAGATGTGCGATAAAGCTATCGGCCTGACTACCAGAACCCGTCATGCCTTGCATCAGTTCCTGAGACGAATGAAAACTCCCCATTTGCCAAAGATTAGTCGATAACCAATCCCGCAAGAAGTTAATGTCGCCGCCGCGCCAACGTTCTTGCCAGTCCGGGAATGATGCCTTGATAGTAGCGGCAATTTGCGCCGCATTGATAGCCCCCATGGTGTAGGACGGGAAATAGCCAAACGAGCCATCGGTCCAGTGAATATCTTGCAAACAGCCTTTGAGATGGTCGCCCCCCGTCGAGAGTCCGAGATAATCTTTCATAGAGCTATCCCATACCTCCGGTATGACGTCCGGCTCGATAGAGCCGTTGATCAATGCACTCTCGATGTCATAGCGCAGCATGACATGCATCGGATAGGTTACTTCATCCGCCTCCACCCGGATAAATGTCGGTTCTACCTTGGTTTGAGATTGCCAGAATTCTCTTGCACCAAATCCAGCAGTGTGAGGAAAAACATCATGCACATCGTTGATAAATGCTTCAAGAAACGGCAGTGACAGAAACAGATGCTTCTCAAACAAGAGACTCTGACTTTCATGTAAACACATATTCCGTGAGCCACCGACAGGCAAGCCTCGGTATTGGGCGGGCAAACCCGCCTCGTAACTTGCATGACCTGTTTCATGGGAAGTAGCTTGTAAGGCATCGGCAATATCAGATTCTCGAAAACGTGTGGTAATACGTTGATCACCTGCAACACCGGTACTGAACGGATGCATACTGACATCCAGCCTGCCCGACTGGAAATCAAAGCCCAGACGTGACATGAGACGTCGGTTCAGTTCAATCTGCGAGTCAACGGCAAACGGCCCTGTTAGAGAAGATGAGAGCGAAGAAGACGGGGATGAAGCATGCTGCGATCCCTCGCCTTGCTGATGCTCCATGATACGTTGTAACAATGCAGGCAAGCTGTCTTTTAACGAGGCAAACACGTCACCAATCAGTGCCTGACTATCCCCGGCACAGTAAAGATCAAGCAAGGCATCGTAGGGCGTATCAAACCCGGTTGCCGATGCCGCTTGCCGACAGCGCGCCTCTTCTCGAGACAACGCCACAACTTCTCTGAAGTTACCAAGAAAGCCGTCCCAGTCGTTTTCAGTACGCTGGGTACGCCAAGCATGTTCACACCGTGTACCGGCAAGTACTTTCGCCTTGACCAGACTAGCCGGTATCGCGGAGGCCTGTAACCAGCTACGACGCATCTCGGCGATAGATACCGCTTGCACAGCTTGCTGATCGGGTTCCAGCCCGCACAGCTCCGCTTTAGCACCGTCCAGCAGATCACTCATGTCATCCTGCGTCAGCAACTCGTGGCGCATGGATCTAAGTTCCGCGACCGCAGTACCACGCGCCTCTACGCCACCGGGTGGCATCATGACCATTTGATCCCAGCCCATCACAAAGTTTGCGTGGTCGATCTGCGCAATGCGATGAAATCGATCGGTCAGAGTTTTATATGACTGGCTCACGAATTGGACTCCATCACTTGTTCTGTAAAACGCGGACTGCGGTATACCGAAAAACCATTACCTGATCTGGATGTCAACTGTACCGCAAGGTTCATTTTCTCACTGAGTTCAATAGCCCGCGTATTGCCAACTATCAAGAGTGCAGTTGCCCAGGCATCGGCAAGCATGGTGCTATCGTGCAACACGGTAACCGCAACCAGCGAGTGTTCAATCGGGCGCCCCGTACTACCGTCGATGATATGCGAAAGTCGTTTTCCATCGACCTCCCGATAATTTCGATAACTGCCTGACGAAGCAACATGGGCATCAGTCAATGCAAGACCACTATTGACTGAACCGTCAGGATGCTCGACACCAACGTGCCACCGAAGGCCCGGTCGACGAAAACCGCGGACACGAAGCTCGCCTCCGATCTCCGCGATGTAGTGATCAATCCCAAGGCCTTCAAGCAAACGGCCAATCTGATCCACGGCAAATCCTTTGGCAAGTGATGAGACATCTAGTTGCACATAAGGACTTCGTTTGCGCAGTGTATCGCCCGACCTGACAAGTTGATGGTGCCCTGCTCGAGCAAGCATTTGTGCCAGACGTGACTCATCAGGTTCGCCATCAAAGCTTTGCTCGCCAAAGCCCCAAAAACTGATAACTTCAGCCAAGGTTATATCGTAGCGACCGGCCGTAAGTTGGCTGACTCGACGCGCCGTGTCTATGACCAGCAATGTGTCTGCGTGTAATGGCTGTGCTTCGATACTCTGCAAAGCATTGAAACGTGACAATTCAGAGTCAGGATCCCATGTGGACATCAAGCGATTGAGCCGCGCCAGTTCCTGCTCAATTTCGCTCTTCAATTCACGAAGATCAATAGTGGGATCGACCCGCTCAGGGCTTTCAGAATCAGGCTCTGCAAAGCTACCGGACGTCAAACCCGGAGATTCAGATACCGACGACCCCAGCACGACCGACCAGCTAGTCCCCATGGTCTTGCCGTCCAGTCGGTGCAACTCACTATCGGTTTCTGCACGGTCATTACAGGCCATTAAAAAAACGGCAAACAACAGTGAAAGAAAGCTCAGCCCCCTGCGACAGACACGGCGCTGATGAAAAGGTACGTCCAATGGACTGCAGTAAACCGCTTACCAACCGTAATCGTGGAAAAGTTCCTCGCCAGGCTCTATGTCTCGCAAGGTCACAACATCCTCATCCGTCAGTGCGCAGTTGGCATCGCTATCATGATTGATGAAGCGAAAATCATTGGTTACTTCAAGGCCCAGTTTTTTGGTCAACCAAAGAACATAGATGCCATCTTCACGTGTCGGCATCCCTTCGAGTCGGCCGAGTACGATATCGGCTTTGATTCGTTCAGCGGCAAACATACCCAAGCCATGTGTCGGGCTTGTAGCGACAAAGACTTTCTTGGAAAGCGGGGATGGACGCGCGTCCGGGTACTGCTTCATGATTGCCTTGCGTGCGGCTTCTTTCTTCGAGGCAGCTGCCATCGGGTTACTCGTCAGTTTGAATAGAAGTCGTATAGGTTACCGGAGCAGGACCATCTGCTCCAGTAACAGGGGAAATTAGTTTCTGACGAAGCCGAGTGCGACCTCTGAACTACATGGTTTGAGTCGGGCGCTCGCCTTGAAGATTCGCCGCAAGGTGCTGCTCTATACTATCTTTGACCAGGTTACGTTCGTCATCGAGTAACTGAACGCCAATACCTTGCACCTTGTTGCCTTGAGCGCCTGCCGGAGTTATCCAGACAACCTTACCCTCAAATGGCAGCAAAGAGACTTCATCCATCAGTTTCAACAGAACGAATACCTTGTCGCCAAGTTCATAGCTTCGAGATGTGGGTATGAAAACACCCCCATCTGATAGAAAGGACATATAAGATGAATACAAGGCACCGCGGTCGGTGATGGAAAACGAAATGATGCCCTTGCGGGTTTCAGCAGTCATGGCAAGCCCTTCCAAGCGATTTAATCACGAATCATTATTCGGATATCGGCAAGAAGTCCCTCAAGCACAGTCTGAGTCTTGAAGCTGGCGCTGTCTGAGCGGTGCAATTTCAACAAACGATCGTGAAGTGTGAACCATTGCTCATTTTGCAGCCGATCCTTCACTGCCAATATCGCCTCTTGTACCGCAGGATCCACGCCAACGGAGACGCCAGCACGCGCTTTAGCTGCCAGTAACGTGAAGCGACCGAAGGCTGCTAGACATTCGCGTGTAGGCAAATCCGCGACAGAATCGCTTATTCGTCCAACGCTGCCCTTGTGCATGAAGAGATCGGTCCAGGCCTTGAGAAGCAATTTACTGGTCGCCTGAAATTCCGCCTGCGACTGAGCGATACAGGTATACGGCCCCCCCTGGCAAGCAGCCAAGGCATCGGCGGGTGACGATATTTGCGGCGTGAGCCATTCGATCGCGGCGGCTTTG
>CAYUZB010000113.1:0-6532 GCA_964449565.1 uncultured Granulosicoccaceae bacterium
ATAGGTCCTGTCCAAAACAGTTTTATCTATGGTTTTACGATTAGTGAATGCGACGGTTTTACGATTAGCGAATGCGACGTTTTCCCCTTTTCGTGCATTGAACACTGCCGCAACCGTGTACCTGCAAATGTGCGGATTCGGTGTTTCTGGGCCTGATTTGACGATCATACAGACTACTTTACTTATCAGTAAACAAGCTGAAAGCCGCTGTTTTAAAGGCTTTCAGCCCAAACCCAATTTCAATTAATGGACTTTTTAGAACTAGACCTGATAGCGTCTGTCACTAGTACTGCATGCCACGTTTTATGTGAGTGCAGTCATTAACTACCAAGAGGAAGGTCCACATGCAAAATGAACATCTATCTGCCAGTGTCTTCGCTATCTGTTTTGGTGTGACATGTGTCGTAGTCGGTTTCTCACTTATCGGTTTTGCAGCGATGTAAAACTAAAGTAGGCCAGCCTTAGTCGGCTGGCCTCGACCGATCGGCAAGGGCATTGAGAGACACACAAGCTGATCCAAAGCCCAATCTGTTTTTCACCTCGCGCGATGGCATGGGTGAATTTATCCTCTTCGATTTGCATCAGCTGATACCCTCGCCATTGCGAACAGATTCTTCAACAGCGGCTATGTCCTTTGCGGAAAGTCCATATTCTTGCGCAGCCGTTTCAGCTGAAATGTAGCCACGTGCGAGATCACGTTTAACAAATTCTGGATCGCGATCTTCAGGCTTGCCATAACCAGCACCGCCCGGGAACGCCATCATGACCTTGCGACCATGTGGCACAAACTGCTTGCCTTTGACACGCATCGTCGTGCCATCATCCTGTACGATAGTCGTTGCAGCACCAGGTCCACCACCACGACGTCCTCTCGCCGGATGCTCGCCACGATCAAACATGGCTTGAATATCAAACTCATGTCCTTCCTGCGCACCCACCTCCATGAATTGCCCAAGACCACCACGAGTCGCACCTGCCCCACCTGAATCAGGCCGTAGTTCCTTGCGCCAGATAATGACAGGCCCAGCATGTTCCGTGGCTTCGATAGGCATGGTCATGACACCTGAAGGAAATGCTGTTGCATTCATACCGTCATGTTCAGGACGCGCACCCGAGCCACCTGAATTGAATGTCAGGACTTCCGAACGACGAGCATGAGCCGGTGCAGGTGCATCGGTACGCGGGCGTAATGACACTTGAAAATTGCATAAGCAACCCGCCCCCTCTGCCGGGACCAAGCCCGGAACAATCTTGTCAAACGCGGCATATACCGTGTCCGGCACAAAGTGCCCAACAATATGACGCAAGGCTACGGGTGCTGGATGCAAGGCATTGACGATAGTATTTTCTGGCGCGACGATTTCAAACGGCGCTAGTGACGCCGCATTGTTTGGTATTTCTGGTGCAATGGCTACTTTCAAGGCGTAGCAGGCATATGCCTTCGCATACACCAACGGACAGTTGATACCTTTTTTGTCAAGTCCTGATGAACCGGTGAAATCGGAAACAATACGATCACCATGAATGCTTACTTTGACTTTCAAGGTAATAGGGACATCAAACCCATCAACGGTCATCTCACCACTTGCTTCTTTTTTAGGTAAAGCCGCTATGCAAGCCAAAGTCGCTGTACGCGAATTTTCTAAAATGAAGTCGGCGATGCCATCAAGATCCTTCAGCTCGAATTCTTCCATCATGTCGATCAGGCGCCGATGACCAATTTCGTTACACGTTGCCAGCGCATAGACATCGCCGACAAGCTGATCAGGCTCTCGCACATTCCCTCGTATGATTTTGATCAAGGTCTCATCGACCGTACCTCGCTCAGCAAACTTCATGATAGGTATATAAAGACCCTCTTCATATACGCTGTGGGCGTCAGCACCGAAGCCACGGCCGCCAATATCAACAATGTGTGCTGTACAAGCGAAAAATCCTACCAGCTCGTCTTTGTAGAACGACGGTGTCACCATCGTTATGTCGTGTAAATGACCCGTTGCCTCCCAGGGATCATTGGTTATGTAAATATCCCCTTCAAACATGTTGTCACGACCAATACGACGAATAAAATGTCCAACGGCGTCTGCCATCGCGTTTACATGCCCAGGCGTACCCGTCACAGCCTGAGCCAACATATTGCCATGCGTGTCATACACACCCGCTGACAAGTCTCCAGCTTCTCTTACAGACGTTGAAAACGCTGTTCTGACCAAAGCCTGTGCCTGCTCTTCCACCACTGAAATCAAACGATTCCACATGACCTGAAAGACAACCGTCGATTTTTCACTAGCCATGTTGTTTATCCTTTTGCCAAAACATCAATACAACCGTCTGTTTGCCTTAGAGCATTGCGGCTAGCCGGAACAATGATCGTGGTTTCCGCCTCCACAATTGCGGCGGGGCCGGATACGCTCTGCCCCGATTGCATGGCATCTCTATCAACAATATGAGCGTCCAGATAACGAGCCGAGATCGGATCAAACACCTGACGCGCGCCAATTGATGATGCCGGCGACTTGTCGGAAATGAGATCAACACGATCGACGGTTTCCGGTGGCGTCGTTGCATTGACCGACCAAACCGTTATTTCAACATCCATCCCGGCAACGACTCGCCCGAACAATTTGGTGTAATCCTCTTCGAATCGGGCAAGGAAAGTATCAGCGCTTGGATTCATCGCTTGCTTCTCAGTCAACTCGATAGGAATCTCCCACCCTTGACCCGAGTAACGCATATACACCTTGAACTCAGCATATATGTCACTTTTTTCGTCACAACTGCGCACAAAGCCAGTGGCTTCCTGTTTGAGCTCGCCAAGCAATTTCTTTATTCGGTCACCATCAAAGTCACTGAGCTTCATGTAAACGGAGCGATTGGCTTCAAAACTGAACGGCGCTCGCAAGAAGCCGATTGCGGAACCGACACCGGCGCCCGGTGGGACAATCAAGCGATCAACACCTAGCTTCTCACACAGTCGGCCAGCATGTAAGGGCGCGGCGCCGCCGAAAGCAATCATGGTGTATTCCGACAAATCCTCACCATTTTCAACCGCATGGACACGCGCGGCATTGGCCATGTTCTCATCAACCACTTCGGCAACGCCGAATGCTGCTTCGACTGGGTCCATGCCTAAAGTGTCACCAATACTCGTCTGCAAGGCCGTTCTGGATTTGTCGGGATACAGCGTAATAGAACCACCCGCAAAGTTACCCGCATCCAGTTTGCCTAAAACCAGATCGGCATCGGTTACCGCTGGACGTTCTCCGCCACGGCCATAGCAGGACGGACCCGGTTCGGAACCAGCGCTTTCCGGCCCCACTCGAATCTGCCGCATGGAATCCACATGCGCAAGCGATCCGCCACCGGCACCTATTTCCACCATGTCGATCACCGGTATGGAGATAGGCATGCCAGAGCCTTTTTTAAATCGGTAGGTTCGCGCCACTTCAAATACCCGCGATGTCTTGGGCGTTTGGTTTTTGATCAGGCAAATCTTTGCCGTGGTGCCGCCCATGTCAAATGACAACACCTTGTCCAGGCCATAACGCGCAGCAATATTGGCCGCAAACACAGCGCCACCCGCCGGCCCGGATTCCACCAGGCGAACCGGAAAGTCGGCCGCATTCTTGATGGAGATGATGCCACCACCTGAATGCATCAAAAAGATACGGCAGTTGACGCCTTCACCAGCGAGGCGGGCTTCAAGGCGACCCAGGTAAGACGCCATCAGTGGCTTGATGTAAGCATTCGCCACCACGGTATTGAAGCGCTCAAATTCACGCATCTGCGGTGATACTTCTGACGAAATCGAGATGGCCACATCGGGCAGTTTCTCGCGTAGAACGTCACGCACCATCTGCTCATGTGCGGGATTGAGATACGAGTGAATCAAACCAACCGCAACAGACTCGAATCCTGCCACTGCGATTTGTTCAACAACCGCCTCGACATCTGCACGCTGAAGCGGTATCAGCACATCACCATTCGCATCGACACGTTCATCGACGGTGAACCTCATCTGCCGGGGTAATAGTGGGTCGGGCAAATTGAGATTCAAATCATATTGTTCGAAACGGCTTTCCGTACGCATCTCAATGACATCACGAAATCCGTTTGTCGTGATCAATGCCGTCTTGGCGCCACGTCGCTCAATCAAGGCATTGGTTGCGAGCGTAGTCCCATGTATGATCTGACCGATTTCTTCTGGCTTTATATCGGCTTTTTGACAGACCTGATGCAAGCCTTCAATGATGGCGGTTTCCGGCGCCGCATAGGTTGTCAGCACCTTGGATGAAAACGTCTCGCCGAGTTTTTCGAGCACGACATCGGTAAAGGTGCCGCCGATGTCGACACCGAGCCTGTAGTAACTATTCTTCATTTTTATCCTGTGAAGGCGGTTTTGAGCGCTACACGTCTACGTGCTTGACCGTCGCCGAACCATCGCCCAGCTTGGGGGAAAAAATCAAATAGTTTATAGTGCTAGGGGTGATAGATTTTTCTTATTGTCTGTTACTTTCTGCAATCGCTTTCGCCAATTTTGCCGCGTTGGCGACGTAGTTCGGCACTTTTGTCTCATCGTAACGCGCGAAAAAATCCAATGGTGAAGGCGTCCAACCGCAGTCGATCGGCACCAGTTCGCCGCGCGAGATCTGCTCTCTGATTAACTGGTTTGGCAACAAGGCAATGCCCATTCCATCGATCGCCATCGGTACGCAGCTGTTCAGGCTACTGGAATGGATTATCTGGCTCTCGGGTAGAGAATTCTCGCGACAAAACGCATGTAATTCATGACCGGCCGAGGTATGACGAGCATGGGTAAGTATCGGATAGGTAAATACAAGATCGAGCGTGGGTTGGGTGCCGAGCTCTTTGAAAATAGTCTGATTGACGACCCACTGATAATGATAGCCACCAAGCGACAAGTCAGCTTCGATGTTAGGCGTTGATTGACCTGTGTGCAGCGCGAGGTCCAATTCTTCAGCCACCAGCAAACGTTCAATCTCCGTTGATAGATCTACCTGCAACTCGACACTGATGGACGGATACTCGGCGCGGAATGCCCGCAGGAAATCATGCAACCAGGTACAGGCGATGAGCTCGGTGACGCCGAGTTTCAGTCGATCCTCAATCAGATCCTTACGGGCAGCGGTTTCGAGAAAGGATTCGCTTGCGCGTAATATCTGACGCGCTTGTGCAAGCAGCTCGATACCTTTTTCGGTCAGACGAATGGAGCCGGAATCACGATGCATCAACACCTGATCCAACAATCCCTCGAGTGTGGAAATTCTATTGGAAACGTTAGGTTGCGTGGTGTTCAGCACCCTCGCAGCACGACGAAATGAACCAGTGTCGACAACACTGACAAACGCTTCCAATTGCTTCAGTGTCAACTGGCTTTTTATCATTAGCCCAACTATCAATAATTACATCTGATAGTACACCTGCCGTTGAGCTTCGGACAAGCCACTTTGATGGCGTGACAGGTGTGAACAAGTCACACCTGTCACAACTTCTACGACGAACTAAGGATTATCAGCAGGGAAAGTCGCCAGAGAAATCTCTTCCGACATTACCGACTGGCCGCTCTCGTTCGTGCCAACCACACGGTAGACAGACTCCGTATCACTGTCGAGATTTTCAATGTAAAAGCTGCGGCCATCTGTCTGACCGATAAGCACGCCTTCCTGAAATACATCGAACTGGAAGTTGCCTTCGCCCAGCGAATCCGTGTTCCAGAAGAGCTCGATCGCACTCTGAGAGTAAACCTGACCGGTCAAAGGTAAGTCGGAAGCACCAGCGCTCACACCTCCACCACCTTCACCACGAGTTGTCACACTGATCGACTCCTCCGCCACAACATTACCGGAACTATCAATCGCCGTTACGGTGTATAGGTACTCAGTGCCAGGCTGCAGGCCATCGTCAAAATAACTCGCTCCGTCACCTGTCGTCAGTAGCGAACCATCACGCCTTACTTCAAAAGAACTGCCGTCAGCAATGCGCGTCCAGAATAGCTCCAAGGCAGTACCCGAATACACCTCGGCAGATAGTGCGACAGTTGAACCGTCGGTACTACCAGTACTGTCACCACCGGATTCAACCTGAACCGTATCTGATCGTCCCCACGTCGGCCATGGCCCCGTACCAGTCGCCACGACAAAGTATTCGCCTGACGCTGGTGCTTCCCAGGAATTGGAAGACCCCGGAATACTCTCTATCCACTCGCCACTACCACGATGAATATTGATGGAAATTGCGTCCACATCATTCCACGTCAAACGATTGCCCTCAACGCGAACTAATGGCGGTTCAACTTGTGCCACTGGCTCTGGGGTTGGTGTGGGCTCAGGTGCTGGAGCTGGTGTGGGTTCAGGCTCAGGTGCTGGAGCTGGTGTGGGTTCAGGCTCAGGTGCTGGAGCTGGGGTCGGCGCAGGTGCCGGAGCTGGTGTGGGTTCAGGCGCAGGCGCGGGTGTCGGCGCAGGAGCTGGAGCACTGCCACCAGACATGGGCGACTGAGGCAGACTATCGAACA
>CAYUZB010000113.1:6632-11827 GCA_964449565.1 uncultured Granulosicoccaceae bacterium
GCAGGAGCTGGAGCACTGCCACCAGACATGGGCGACTGAGGCAGACTATCGAACAGTGACGCCGAAAATTCCAGATCCTGATACGCGTACATCGCAATTCGATCGATCGCATGGCCGCTAGAACGACCTGAAATCTGCAGGGTGTGTTCACCGGCAGTAAAAAATTGGCGGATCGGTCTGCCGACAAAGTCGACGGTTGATGATCTCCAGAACCAAACGTTGGTCTGGTTCATGAAGACTTTGGTCCAGCCATTTAAAGCTTGTTCGCCGGCGACATTTTGGCCGGTCGGGAATCGAACCCAACTGTCATTATGCTCACTGGCATTGTCACCAATCCCGATCCGAGATCGCCAGATCATCTGGTAATTACCCGCCTCCTCTATACGAAAGCGATAGGTAAGTGTTCCACGTCCCGCTGTACTGACATCGAACGAGTCAGTTCCGTTCCAGATGTGGTAACCACTACCTGAGAACCCGGCCAAAGCAGTCTCTGTACCCCAGTCACCGGTGGCAGCAGTTGACTCTGCTTCCATCATCACAACGCCATTCTGTATGACAAAGGTAGCGGCTTGAGAGGGCGTTATCGACAACGCAAAGACAGACAATGCGCATGAAATCAACGTCTTAAATTTTAACATTAAGCTTGAACTCAAAGAGTTGAACTGGATGGTCCAGTTGGTTGAAAGGTGCACTTCAGATAAAGCGCCAGAATACTAACGCCATGTGCGATCAAGCTCTATGAAATCTTGATTAACGTTTGCTTAGTTTTATCTCCTATACATTAAGTCAAATTTCGACATACTGTTTGTCAAATTCTGACCTGTTGTATAAACTATGTTTATTCGAACGGTATGCTGATGATTGTTTCGGCATTATTGTTACTAAAAAACCCGCATTATTGTTACTAAAAAAACCACCGAAAAATACCCTCGATGGAATACGCTACGGTTGAAACCAGGACACTTACACGTAAGGAACGGGTAGTCGCGGAGCGTCATAACCTGTTCCTGAGCATTGCGCGTCAGATGATGCATAAAGAGGGTTTTCACCAACTCAGCATGGATCGAGTTGCCGAAAATGCCGAGTACTCAAAAGGCACTATTTACCAACATTTCCCCAACAAGGAGGAAATGCTGATTCAGCTTTGCAACCGATTGAAGGGGTCGCTTCAAGCCCTCGGTCAACGTGCCGTCGATTACCCGGGGAATCACCGTGAGCGAATTCTGGCCTTCCAGTTTGCACACGATATCTGGCAAAGCCTCGAGCCAGAAGATGTTTGCATGATGCACAACTTGCATACCGATGGATTGATGGACAAGGTCAGTGCAAAAAGTCGCGACATTCATGACCAATTGGAGCAAAGCATTATTGGTCAGGTTGCCAGCATTGTGCAGGATGCCAAAGATGCACGAGACCTTCCCAACAGCTCTCTGAACGCGGCGGAATATGTCTTTGGACTGTGGTCACTTTGCCACGGTGGGCAACTGCTTCGCACCTATGATTTACCTCTCGACAGTTTTGGTATCCGCGATCCGGGCAGAACAATTACGGTCGTTGCGCAAGCTGCACTCAATGGCTTTGGCTGGCAGCCGCTGATGAACGAAGCGCAAACTGACGAGTTACTGAATAAATTCAGGACAGACTATTTTCGTGCCGAAGTGGAATCGATCAAAAAACTTGAGGCAATTGAAAATACAGACACATATAAGCGTAAGAAGAATACACATGTTCAAGAAGAATACACGAGCTAATGTTGATCATCAGTAGTATCTCTAAATCAACACGACAGTCAACAAACAAGTCAAGTAATGGATGTAAACATGGTTGAAAGGTACGCAGCGTGGGTTGTCAGAAATAGATGGCTGGTACTGATTACCTCCATTTTCTGCACATTGGTCTTGGCATCCGGTGGACGATTCCTGAGCTTTACCAATGACTATCGTGTTTTTTTCAGCAAGGAAAACCCTCAACTCATTGCCTTTGAAGAAACTCAGGACGCCTACACGAAGTCAGATAACGTCCTGATCATGATCGAGCCCAAGGATGGCGATGTCTTTACTCAAGCGACACTTGCAGCCATTATGGATCTGACCGAACGCGCCTGGCAGATACCAAACTCAATACGGGTTGACTCTCTTACCAACTACCAGCACATGATCGCCGAGGAAGATGATCTGATCGTGAGCGACCTGGTAGAGGATCTGGACGCTGTGACCGCCAGTGATCTGGAGCGCTTTCGCACCGCTGCATTGGATCAACCGACTCTGGTTAAAAAACTACTGTCACCTGACTCTCGGGCCACCGGCGTAAACATCACGATGGAGTTGCCCGAGGAGCTCAATAACGAAGAGCTCGCAGCGTTGACACCGGAAGAGCGTACCGCACACAACCCGATGAAGGAACTTGAGGAAACGGTGACGTTCACGCGCGCGATGATCACGGACATTCAGGCAGATTATCCCGACATCAAGTTCACCACCTCTGGGCTTGTCATGATGAACCAGGCATTCAGTGAAGCCAGTATCAAGGATATGTCGACCATCATCCCACTGGCTTTTGTCGTCATTATTGTCGGCGTTCTGATACTGATCGCAAGTCCGATCGCGATGGTTGGGACGGTACTGGTCGTGCTGATGTCCATTATGGCCGCGATGGGTACCGCAGGTTTACTGGGGATCAAACTGACACCCCCATCCGCCTCTGCTCCAACCTTGATACTAACGCTGGCGGTTGCTGATTGCGTACATTTTCTCGTTACCTTCTATCACAACCTGCGGCGCGGTATGGAGAAGCCAGCAGCAGTTATCGAAAGCCTCAGAATCAACTTCACGCCCATCTTTCTTACATCCGTCACCACGGCGATAGGCTTTCTGAGCATGAATTTCAGCGACGCACCGCCGTTCCGTGATCTTGGCAACATCACCTCCATCGGTGTCCTGTTCGCTTTCTTTCTGGCCGTGACATTCCTGCCCGCCTTCATCGCGATATTGCCAGCCAAAGCAAAGATACGGGACACGCGGAAAGGTACCTTCATGGATACGTTTGCCAACTTCGTGATCAAACAGCGACGCCCACTGTTCTGGTCAATGGGAGTAGTCATGCTCGGTCTGGCCATGTTGACACCGAAGAATGATCTGAACGATATCTTCGTTCACTACTTCGATCGATCCGTACCCTTTCGCGTTGCAACTGATGAAGTCACCGAAAAGCTCTCAGGTCTTTACCTGATTGACTTTTCACTCGATTCCAAGGAAGAAGGTGGCGTCAGCAAGCCTGAGTTTCTTAGCGAAGTCGAAAAATTCGAAAACTACCTGACTGCGCTACCAGAAGTTCAGCATGTCACTGCCATAACCGAAACCATGCGTCGATTAAACCGCAGCATGCATGGCGATGATGACAACTACTATGTACTGCCAGACAGTCGAGAGCTTTCGGCACAGTATTTACTGCTGTATGAAATGTCTCTGCCCTATGGCCTTGATTTGAACAATCAGATTAACTTCGACAAGTCCACCACGCGCATGACCGCAACCTTGGAGACCGTATCGACCAAGGACATGATACGAATCGAGCGTGAAGCTTTTGCGTGGATGGAAGCCAATACTCCCTCTATCGCATCACTGGCCACCGGCCCAACGGTTATGTTTTCACATATAGGCATGCGCAATATCATCAGCATGTTATCGGGCACGGCTATCGCTTTAGTGTTGATATCACTCATTCTCGTTGTAGCACTTCGCTCGATAAAATTTGGCGCGCTCAGCTTGATCCCTAATCTTGCACCGGCACTGATGGCTTTTGGGGCCTGGGGCATTCTGGTGGGTGAAGTCGGCCTGGCGGTCTCGGTCGTGGTCGCGATGACACTCGGAATCGTGGTGGATGACACCATCCACTTCCTGAGCAAATACCTGAGAGCACGCAAGGAACGCGGTATGAATGCCGAAGATGCTATTCGCTATGCGTTCAATACCGTGGGTGTAGCGCTGACAGTCACAACAGTTGTCCTGGTCGCAGGCTTTCTCGTCATTGCGCAATCAAACTTCAAGGTCAATGCCGAGATGGGGCTCTTGACTGCGATTACGATTGCCATCGCTCTGATTGTGGATTTTCTCTTCCTACCGGCCTTGTTGCTACTGGTCGACGGAGATAAAAAAACTAAGCAATCCGCTCCTGTAAATCCGGCTTCTGTCAATGCTGCGCCGCAAGGTGCGGCGTAGGTAAAAATTACCTATATCCAATTGCATAAGTCAGAGAGCGTAAATCGATATAAAGCCGATAGTAAGCGTCTAGCTATCCAAGATACCGATTCTCAAACATTCGATTAATCAGCATTCAAAGGAATAATATGAAAGTCACACTGCCGTTACGTTTTTCATCTATATTTTTGCCGATTGCAGTACTGATTTTGTCGGCAAGCAGCGCCAATGCACAAACACCTGAAGAACGTGGTCTTGAAATAGCAACTGCCGTTCAAGAACAGGACAATGGATTCATAGATTCGGAGGCCACGATGATCATGACATTGGTCAATCGCTCAGGCAAGAAAAGCACCCGCCGCATGCGTTCGCGTATTCTCGAAGTTCCTGGCGATGGCGACAAGAGCATGTCGATTTTCGACGAACCAGCTGATGTCAAAGGAACCGCCAGCTTGACATACTCCCATGCGGTAAAGCCGGATGAACAATGGTTGTATCTGCCAGCTTTAAAACGCGTCAAACGAATTTCTTCCAAGAACAAGTCTGGCCCTTTCATGGGCAGTGAGTTCGCGTTTGAAGATATCAGCTCACAAGAGGTAGACAAGTACACTTACAAGTACCTTGGTAACGATGAGTTCGACGGCCGCCCGGTCTACAAGGTCGAATCCTACCCGGCCTACAAACATTCGGGATACACACGCCTGATCAATTGGATTGACCAAGAAAGAATGGTCTCGGTCAAAGTCGAATTCTTTGATCGAAAAAACTCACCACTTAAGACACTTGTCTCAAGTGACTATAAACAATACCTTGACAAGTTCTGGCGTCCAAACGTCATGCAGATGGACAATGAACAAACGGGAAAGAGCACGACACTTGAGTTCTCAAACTACAAATTTCAAACCGGGCTGACTGCAAAAGATTTCTCCAGCAATGCATTAAAACGAGTTCGTTAATCGTAATGAGCAACATCCGTTTCTCCGCGTACTTGACATTGTT
>CAYUZB010000114.1:0-11708 GCA_964449565.1 uncultured Granulosicoccaceae bacterium
GAGTACCTGGCTACGAACCAGGCGGTCGGAGGTTCGAATCCTTCCGGGCGCGCCAACTTGCAACAACCTGAAGAATCGTCCTGTCACGACCGGTAATTTTTGTACTCTGGTTTTTTGTGTAGAAATTACTGATAGACGGGCGGCAGGTACGGAGAGGTGGCCGAGTGGCTGAAGGCGCTCCCCTGCTAAGGGAGTATACGTTTTAAAGCGTATCGAGGGTTCGAATCCCTCTCTCTCCGCCAACTTGCTCATTAGCTCAATCACGCAACCGGATTGTTTTTAGAGTCAAAATGAAGGGCAAGCGGCTGGTCGGCGATGTGGGTGGTACGAATGCGCGATTTGCCATTCTCGACAAAAACAATCGCCCTCATAAGACGCAGACTTTACCCACCAAGGACTACAGCGGTCTGGTTGACGCAATACAGGCTTATCTAGAGCATCAGCACATCATCGATGTTCGTTCGGCTGCGATTGCCGTTGCCAACCCATTGCTTGGTGATGTGATGAAGATGACCAATAACTCCTGGTCTTTTTCCATCAGCGAAACTGAAAATACACTTGGGCTCGAAAAGTTGCACGTCGTCAATGACTTCAACGCTCTGGCCAGGGCTGTACCACATTTGAATGCTGCCGATATCATCAAGGTAGGCGGGGGCGAAAAGAAGCCAAATGCTGCTATTGCCGTTATCGGACCTGGCACCGGTCTGGGCGTGTCGGGCCTGGTTCCCTGTGGTCAGCATTACACCGCCTTACAAGGTGAGGGGGGGCATGTATCGCTTGGTCTACGTACACCACGTGAATATGAAATACATGCGGTGTTAAAGAAACGCTTTGGACATGTCTCTGCAGAGCGAGCGCTTTCCGGGCCGGGTCTGATCAATCTGCAGTCCGCCTTGCGGGAAATCGATGGCCTGGATTCGCTCGAACTGACCCCTGCTGAAATCACAGAACGCGCCTGCAATGGCAGTGACGCGATTTGCGTGGAAGTGGTGCAGATTTTTTGCGAGCTGCTGGGCTCATGTGCCGGAAATCTGGTGCTGTCGCTCGGCGCCGAAGGTGGGGTTTATATTGGAGGCGGCATTGTGCCGAAGTTGGGAGAGACCTTTATTCAGTCCGGCTTTCGCCAACAGTTCGAAGCCAAGGGACGCATGAGCCACTACCTGGAGAAAATTCCGAGCTTTGTGATCGCGGCCCCGCATCCGGCATTGCTAGGCGTGGCTCAGGTATACGCTGAAGCGTGAACTCGCAGGTGTCGCAGGCTTGAAAATGGCCGTCTCCGTACGCACATTATGATGTTGGCAGGCGTGTGACCTGCCTTATCGGAGAGTAACTATGCGTTCGCAAGGCTTTGAACAATTCCTGGATGCCAATACCCTGAAACGTATCCAGAACGAGTTTGGACGATTTATTGAGGGGGACTGGGCGAGGGATTTTGCATCGTCAACATCGAACCCAGTACAGGACTGGTATCCATTGGCCGATGTCTCCTCGGGGGAGACCGAATATACGTTGCAGATGGATGTGCCAGGTGTTGCTTCCGAGGCGATCAAGGTGACTGTACGTCAAGGGGTTCTGACGATTTCTGGAAATCGTGAGTTGGCGTTGGACGCCCGAAGTGAACGGCCATCGGGGAAATTTTGCCGTCAATTCAACTTGCCGGAAGGCGCTGACGAAAATGCCATCAATGCGAATTGCGAAAGTGGAGTGCTGACGGTCAAGGTCGCGATCACTGACATCAGTAAAGGTGCGCGTAGTATTCCAGTAAACGGTTAGAGAAGTGTTCCCGCTTGAGCTTATTTACTGAGTGTCATCAAGGGCAGGAGGTCTCAGAGTGTCGAATCGGTCTGCAATGCCTGAGATGATCTCATCGCAGTTTGCAGTTGGACTGCTACCGTCAGGAAGACCTGTTTCGAGATCAAAGTCGCAGCGGAAAATACCCGTTAACGGCGACGGATTGTTCTCGACTCTAAGTTGGGTTCCGTCAATTGCGTAGAAAATTTCTGCACCTGCCACAGGTTGTGGACGCTGAGGCACGAAGATGTCTCCACCGTCGTTATTGTCGGTAACTTCAAACGTGGTGGGTACCGTGATACGAGCTTGCATCACCACGCAATTATTGCCATTACCATTGAAAAGATCTTCCCGACAGGCAGATGTATTAAAGAAGCTGGCCTGTTCGACGAAGATAGCAATATCGTCAGTTGCCAAGGGTTGTTCACAGTTGATCATCGTGAGTGACTCGCCGATTCCCGGGTCAAAGCTTCCGAGACATTGGTTTTGTTGATCGGTCAACAGGATGCCAGAACTCAGTCTTTGATTGAGATCGACCAGTGTCGCTTCCACTTGTCGGTGAATGCCATCCAGTAAACGACCGAGCGCTGAATTTGCATCAACCGGAGGCACCAGTACGGTTGGATCACCTGGTTCCAGTGGCGTTGTTGGTTCTGGCGGTGAGCTTGGTGCTGATGGTGCTTCAGGTTCAGTTGGGGCGTTTGGTTCTGATGGTTCTTCAGGTTCAGTTGGGGCGTTTGGTTCTGATGGTTCTTCAGGTTCAGTTGGGGCGTTTGGTTCTGATGGGGCTTCAGGTGCAGTTGGAGCGTTTGGTTCTGGTGAGGCTTCAGGGTCAGTTGGAGTGGCTGGTGTTTCCGGTTCAACGGGGACGTCATTGATCGGGTTTGTATCAAGTGCACCTGGCTCGTCATCGGACGAGGAACTACAAGCGCTCGTTAGTATCAGCATCAACGCTAGAGCAATGGCAGGCATTCCGCCTGATGGATGGATCGTTGAGTTCATGAGCCCGCGTCTAACTGCTTGAATGTAGTGTAAACCATACCGGAACCATACCGCTTCTGCTGTGATTGGGCACGTCTCGCGCGGTTGATTGGGCCAATTGACGGATTGCTTCGCAAAAAACCTACGCTTCGTGATTTAATGCGGCCTGAAATCGACAAGAGGAAACAACGTGGATAACAGTATCGACGGAAAGGCGTTTGCCGAACGGCTTCGAGCCAGCCTGGCGAAGCAGGTTGCCAGTTTAAAAAGTGAGCACGGTATCGTGCCAGGCCTTGCAGTCGTGTTGGTTGGTGAGGATCCCGCCAGCCAGGTCTATGTTCGCAACAAGGGCAAGCAAACGGTTGAAGCGGGTATGGCTTCAATTGAACATAAACTCGATATTGATACCAGTGAAGCTGATTTACTCGCCTTAATTGAGCAACTAAATAACGACACGACGGTACACGGTATTCTGGTACAACTGCCTCTGCCCAAACAGATCGATGAGATGAAGGTGATCAATTCCATCAGCTATGCCAAGGACGTTGATGGCTTTCATTTGATGAATGTAGGATTGCTCAACACCGGTGGGGATGGTGTAGTTCCTTGTACACCGTTAGGTTGTCTGATGATGTTGAAGGATCGCCTGGGTAGTCTGTCCGGAAAGAACGCGGTAATCGTCGGGCGTTCCAATATCGTGGGTAAACCGATGGCTGCCTTGTTATTGCAAGAGAGTTGTACAGTCACCATCGCGCACTCTCGTACTCAGGATCTTGCTGATGTCTGTCGCTCGGCTGATATTCTTGTGGCGGCAGTAGGGCGCCCACGCATGATTCCGGGCGACTGGATCAAGCCCGGTGCTGCAGTCATTGATGTAGGCATCAACCGCATCGAAGAAGATGGCAAGAATCGGCTGGTCGGCGATGTCGATTACGCGTCGGCAGTGGAAGTGGCCGGCGCGATTACGCCGGTACCCGGTGGGGTCGGACCGATGACTATTGCTTGTTTGTTGCACAATACATTGCAACAGGCGTGTCGTCTTAATGGAGTGGCTGTACCCGAGTAGCCGCTTAGATACGAGTGCCACTATTCGGTCCACGACCTAGTGGCACGACACCTTCTGTCATCCACATGTCGGCATACTCGCCGCTTAGTTGTTTACCCATCTGGAACGCATAACCCAACTCTGTGCCATCGGGCATCATGAGCCATACGGCTTGCACGGCCGTGTTGCCTTGAATCTCGACCGGATCATAGCGGCTTCCTACAAAGTTGAGCATGTCGCCAAAACCACGTTTGATCATGTTGGTAAAACGCGATAGTGGACCTGTGTTCGCACGATTGCCAGGAGACGCAAATCGATAGACGGTTGCGATGCCGTCATCATTTTGGCTTTCAGTATTGGCGCCCAGCGCCTCGATCACGATTTTGACCACTTCGTCTGGCTGGTACTGCGTACTTGGTTGAAGTGAGCTGTCAGCATGAGCACTACTCGACAACATCCAGAACAAGCTCAGAGCGAGGATTTTACCGTTCAAGGCAGGGTGCATGATGGTCTCCTGTGCGATTGTCAAGTTGTTTTAACGCTTTCATCTTGGTGTTGTACGTGTCATTTCGGCAAACCGGACTTCTATTTGCCCGCAATTTGCGTAGGCTAGAGTTCTAAGTTTCTGACAATCAGGCCCCGAATGCGACGGATTTGCCGAATTTTTCTGCAACTGATGCTGGCCACGGCGGTTTTGGCAACCGTTCCAGCGATTCAGGCGTCGGAGACCGCAGTGGCTTACCCTGCGTCCTTGGGTACTCCGTTGTCCGACGCCGATGCGCGCCATCTGCTATTGCGCACAGGGATCGGGGTCGCGTCTGCCGATCTGGTCAGCTTGACCGGAAAATCGCGATCACATGCGATAAACCAAATCATTGATGGGATGCAACAAACGCCTACGGTAGCGATGCCATCGTGGACGCTGGATCCTTTACCTCATTATTTCGCCAATAGCGACTTCAATGAGGATGAGCGCAAGCGTTTTCGTCGCCAACGTGATGCTGAATTTTCACAGCTTCGTCAATGGTGGGTGTTGAATATGTTGCAAACTGACTCGCCTCAGACAGAACGTATGGTGTTGTTCTGGCACGACATCTTCGCAACAAACTATTTCGATCTGGGCCGTCGATCGCTGGCAATGGCTCGCCAGAATCAGACGTTCCGTGAACACGGGTTTGGATCATGGCCGCTATTGCTGAAAAAGATGATCAGGGACCCGGCCTTGTTACGTTATCTCAATGCAGACTCCAACCGGAAGGATGCGCCAAACGAAAACCTTGCTCGTGAATTGATGGAACTCTTTTCGCTGGGTGAGGGTAATTTTGACGAGGCGACGGTCAAGGAGGCTGCACGTGCGTTGACGGGCCGAAAAGTCAGTCAATCGTACAACCTTGCTTTCGTGATGCAACCCTGGCAGCAGGATCGTGATGAGAAAGTGCTGTTTGGTCAGCGGGGCAATTTTGATGGTGATGATCTGGTTGATCTTATTGTCGAACAAGATGCAGCCGCCCGTTTTCTTGGTTCACGTTTCTGGAATGCATTTATCAGTGATGGCCCAGTGGAAGAGGCCTGGCTAGCTGATGCGTCTTCAAGCTTTGTCGACTCGGGTTATGAAATCGCTGCCTTGTATCGATACACGCTTGAAAGTGATGCGTTTTGGGACGTGAAATATCGTGGCGCGATAATCAAATCCCCAATCGACCTTATCGCAGGACTGGCGCGAACGCTTGAATTTCCGAAACAGCAATGGCGTAATTTTGCGACTTGGCATGCTGAATTGGGACTCGATCTGTTTGCGCCGCGAAATGTGTCCGGTTGGAAGGAAGGTAAGGCATTTGTAACGCCTGGCAAACTCCTGAGTCGCTATGCCACAGTCGACGCAATGACTCAATCAGGGCGGTTTGTGCAAGCGGGCGATCACATGATGGCAGCGGACAATACGATGACGACCAACGACATGACGGCAACGGGTACAGCCATGATGAGTCAAGCCGATGGTGGTTCGAAAGTGCTGCTGCGTATGGCGGCAGAAGACTACCGCGGTCCGGTACGATTTCAGCTTGCTTTGCGCCAGGGTGATTCTGTCCTTTGGGAAAGTGAAGAACAGGACTTCACTGGCGGGCACAATACAGAGCTGTTTGGTCGCCTGAGCTCTATTGACAGTGCAGCGTGGCAGCTCAAACACGTTACAGTGCCAAATGACATTCTTGTTACCGCCGATACCGTAGTTATCAGATTTACCAACGACCTCGCTGGCCCGGACGGGGATCGAAACCTGTACGTCGATGGTGTCCGGATCGACGAACAGTGGGTGTCGGCTTCCAATGGTACGCAACAAAGTACCTGTATACCGAAGAGCCAGGCTAATGCAGGTAATTTGTATTGTGCGGGAGAACTGTCGATACAGCGTCCTGTAATTGAACCGACGAGCGCGAAAAATTTGCCGAGTTTTCGAGCAGGTAGCGCACATGTGCTGTGGGCAAACCAAAACGAACAGTCGGACAAACTATCTGCAACGTTTGCCCTAATCGATGTCACGACTCCAATTGGCAAGTTTCACAACATTCATTTCCGGGTCGAAGCCAGAAAAGATGATCCGATTGAGTTGCGCATCGATTCGTTTGGCTGTTGGCCAGACTGCATTCACGCATGGCCTGAGTGCGCCTGGCAAGATAAACACTTTAAAGAGATCCTGACACTTAACTTCCCGCTACGTGAAAGGCCGAAGGATAGTACGGCTGTTCAAAACGACTGGTGCCATTACGACGAATTAACTATTGATGAGCAAGCATTGGTCGCTGCCCTGTGGCAAACCGTACCTCTGCTGTTGGATACCATGCAAGATACCCAACGTGGTAAAAATCGTTTTATCAAACCGCTTAAGGCTCTGCAGCGAAGGCTTGCCGGTAACACGTTGCCGTTGGGCGAGTCGGTCTACATGGGCTCACCTTCGATTGTCGTCAATGCCGCATATGTCAGTCCGAGTAAGCCTCGCGAGCCACTACCGGAGCCGCAGATTCTGATATCCGACGCGCATGCGCTTGAGCAAGCAATGCTTGCCATGGACTTGACTCTGGATAAGTTGTTACTTCCGGGTTTTGATGATCCGCTCGTTGAAGCGATAGCGAATGATGTATCCATTCCGTTGGAGACCCGACTTTCGCGGATACTCGATGCCCCTGTTTTCCAGCTACGATAACAATACGCATAAGCAGGCAATCATGAATCGACGAGACATTCTCAAAAGTATACTGGGCTTCGGTATTGGCATCGGTTCAATGCCCTTGTTCTCTGAAGCTGCGGGCTTGCAAGCCAGGCGTTTGATTCTGGTTGAGTTGTCAGGTGCCAACGATGGCTTGAATACCTTGGTGCCTTACCGCTCTGATCTGTATCACCAGTTGCGTCCGACCTTGTCATTGCGGGAAAACGAGGTGACGAGCCTGCATGCTGACATCGCCATGCACAAGGATCTGGACCCCATGATGAAACATTGGGACAACGGTGATCTGGCTTGGGTTCAGGGTCTTGGGTACCCCACACCGAATCGAAGTCATTTCAAGTCCATCGCCTTGTGGGAAAGTGCTGGTGATGGTGAGATTGACGTCCAGTCCCGCGGTTGGATGACGCATGCGATGGAGCATGGCTTAAGACGGAAAGTGATGCTCGCGCATGGCATCAGCGTGGGTGGTGACATGAACCTTTTCAATAGCGATAGTGGTCGCTGGTTATCGATCAGCTCTGCGTCCCAATTAACCAATATGCCGATGCCTCCATCCATAGCCAAACACTCGAACAATCAAAATCGAGGCAGTCGGGCAGTGGCAAACCTTGAATATGTCAATACTCAAGTCAATCTGCTTAATCGCATGCTCAGTGATATCAATAGCAGGCTTGAAAACCTGCCCGAAATGCGAGGCTTTGCCAAAGGTAATTTCTCGTCTCAGCTCAAAACGGTTGCAGAGCTGATTGCAGGCGGCATTGATACGCCGGTTTTTCGCGTACGTATGGATGGTTTTGATACCCATGAGAACCAGTTACGACGTCATGCTCGTTTGCTTACAAGCCTTGGCAAAGGGTTGGACTCGATGTCACTTGCGCTCAAGCGTATGGGTGAGTGGAACAATACTGTCATCATGACGTATTCCGAGTTTGGACGCCGTGCAGCTGAAAACGACTCAGGCGGTACCGATCATGGAACAGCGGCGCCCCATCTGCTTCTCGGTGGTCAGGTTCGTGGTGGCCTTTATGGTGACGCGCCCGACCTGAGCAATCTTGTTGATGGTGATCCAGAATATACCGCCGATTACCGCGGTTTATATCAGGAGGTTCTCAGCAGCTGGTTTGACGTTGTCCCCGGAACCAACACCCTGCGTGATTATTCCGACAAGCGGCTCAGCAAGCTGTTTGTTTGAGTCCGTGCTTGTATCGGAACGCAGTGGCAAGGCGGTCGCGACAAGGCGTAAGGGACCGCCGGTCTGACTGGCTGAAAATGGGTAGCAGGTGATCAGTACCAGACCGGGCCGCTGCGTTGCTATTGACATGGTATGTGTTCGTGAATCCACAATTTTTTTATCCTTGAGTACATAGGGGTAACTATTTCCATCCCGTGATTCCAAAAATAACAATGAGCCGATCTCGAGATGCTCCATGAATGCCAGGTGTGTATCACGGTGACCACCGACGGCGATCGTTTCCCTGGCTGCGTTGTCGGGGTTGCCGGCGACGAGGCCGGGACCAAATGCCATCGCCTCGCCAGAGGCGTCACTCAGCACAACAAATGACGCATTGATTGACGGGACATCAAGTCGTGCGACTGTGGTGACATCGGCCCAGGGCCATGGTTTTTTAGTCACTTCGCCATGCTGCGATTGTTGCCATGCGGATTCCAGTAAATGCTGAGCCACAATTGCCTTGCCACTAATCCAGAGCGATCGGGATCCAGAGGCCGTTGCGATAAGCAATGCTGCAACTCCAAATGAAACCAATACGATACGTTTCATGTTTATGATTTCCCGGTTGGCGTCGGACGTACACCGATGTACAAGAAGCCAAATCCGCACAGGGCGAACACGAAGCTCAACAAGGCGAGCAAATCGCTACCAGCAGCGCCTTGTGGTAGATGCAATATTCGCATGTCGTTGCCGTGCGGTACGAGACTGGCAACCTTGACACTTTTACCCGGTACTAATTTTGGACGTACAGGCTCAGCTTCGAATGCTACGAAGCTGGTATACGGGGTGACCAGTCCAACTTCGATAGCTAGTGCCGTTATCGCATCTTTATGACGCTCATTATCAATGCTGTCTCGCTGTTCATCGAGCAGGTTTTCGACTTTGGCGCGTGCCCATTGCATGGCAAGTGAAGATGCATGCGACGAACCGGATTCCGCGCTTGCGGGTATCGAGATGGTTTGCGTCCAACGCTCACCAGCGCGTCGGCCAGTCAGGATAATCTCGTCAACGTGGTCGCTGATTCTGCCGAGAATCATCGTCGGCCGTCCTGCATAGAGATCTGGTATGGGGCTCGGATAAATTTCGCCGAAACCATTCGCATACTGAATGCTCAAATCTGTTATCACGGGTTGTTCGAGTCTTGACAACAGTTTGCTTACGGCGGAAGCCACATCGCTGGTATCTCGAATGGACAAGGAGACACCGCGCCCGGCTTCGGCGGCTTTTTCAAGAAACCAGGTATTCGGTGCTGAGCCTATGCCGACCGTAAAGAGACGACTATTACCCAGTCGTCGTTTGATGAACTTGAGCAGGCTATCTTCATAGCCAACACTGCCGTCAGTCAGAAAGACCAGCTGTTTGAGTCGCGGTTGATCCCTGTAATCCGCGCTAAATTTCGCTTTCGTGGTAGCGGTATCCGCTTCCGTGTCAGCGTTTACGCGGTTAATCTGCATCAGCCTGCCGTCTCGATCGCCATTCAGAGCAAGTTGCAGGGCGTTGAGCATTTCAGTGCCTCCATCGGCATCGAGCTGGTCTGCAAATCGCCGAGCAGTAGCAATAGCACCTGCCTCGGCAGGGCGGGCTGATGAGAACAGGGACTGTGTACCGTCATCAAAAGCGATGATATTGAAGGTATCGTCGGGGTCAAGACCGTCAAGCGCGAAATGTATGGTTTCACGGGCTGCGCGAATCGACTCGCCAGCCATCGAACCAGACTTGTCGATGAGCAATATGAGTTCGCGGGAAGTGCTCGGAAGTTGACTTGCATCGCTTGGTGGTGACAGCAGAACCTGCATATAGCGTTTGTCATTGTGCTTGCTTGTGAATGCTTCACCGCTGGTGGCAGGTAGATCTCGCATTGGCCAGCTCAGGACGATGTCGCGATCCATGGGTATATCCGTTAGCGTGATAACTCCAGAGGAGGTATCGAGTGTGTGTGTCGAACTGCTAACGATTGATAAATCATCTAAAGGAGCGATGTTGGCGACCAGAGTGAGTCGCGGTCCACGAATATCCGTCTGCCGTGCAAACGGGATATCAAGTACAGCCGCGTCGGGTGTCAATTCATTTGTGTAACGCGGCGTCAGTGTGGTGGGTAGGACCAGTTGCAGTGTTTGATCCTCGAGCGTGACTGGCAACATGACGTCGAGTTTGATCTTGATGTCATCGTTGGGGGCTATCGAGGCAACGCTCATGGTGAAAAGATTGGGACGGTTCTGTTCGACAAGGCTTGCGATCTGTCCCGCATCTTTGGCAGCCGTGTAATGTTGCTTCGCCAGTTGGCGGGGCATGATCTGTCCCTTGATGACGCGGTCACCCACTGTGATGGTGAGCCCACGCACGGCCGCATCTTCGGGTAATGGGAACAAGTATTGGCCTTCCAGCCATTGCCCGGTTGTGTTCCGAAACGTCTGTTCCAGTGTCATGTCGGCCAGCAGTCCTTGTACGGAGAGTTCCATACGCGCATCGAGTAATATGGCGGTCCGAGAATCAGTACCGTCACCGAGCATCAGTACGCCGCTACTGTTGCGTTCTGAAACGCCTGACTCACTGGCAAAGGCGTGAGAACTGCCGAACATGGATTGCAAGGCGATAAGTAAGAGTCCGGCGAAGATCGAAACCTGAAGAATCTGTTGCAGCAGGGAACGATCCATGTGTTGCTTTCGGTAAGCCGTATCGTCCGCGCCCAGAGTCGCAGCTTTCGATTGTGTCAGGACTTTGTGATCCCGAGTCGACCGTTGTTCGATAGAGTGGTTATGATGCATGTGGTAGGGCCTCGTTGATGACCCAAACAGTGTCCCTGTCTGATGCGACACCACGCTGACGCAGCATGGATGCTTTGAGATGAATTCTGACGAAATATGACTAGCGACACCGAGATGCGCCGAGTGGTTCTCGTTGAGGATGAGCCGGCGTTACGAGAAAATTATTCCCTGGCCCTGGGTCGGGCAGGCTTTGATGTGCTCAGTTTTGCAGCGGCTGACCCGGCGCTCGAATCTGTCAGGCGGCGCCTGCCTGACGTGGCTATCATCGATATCGGATTGGGCCGGGATAGTGAAGCGGGTTTTGAATTGTGCAAGCAGCTCAGGAGCCTGTCGGCACGACTACCCATACTGTTTCTGACGGCGCGCGACAGTGAGCTTGATGTCATCTCTGGATTGCGACTGGGGGCCGATGATTACCTGACCAAGGACATCAGTCTGCAACATCTGGTCGCCCGGGTGAATACGGTTCTGCGTCGGGTCGAAGCGTTTAGTCAGCCTGATGAAACCAGTAGCGAGCAGGAAGTCGGGCCGATGCGTTTGAATATTGATCGCTTGCAAGTGCATTGGCGCGATCAGGCGGTAGATTTGACCGTGACTGAATTCTGGTTGGTCGCCTGTCTTGTCAAGCACCCGGGTCAGGTGAAAAGCCGTCAACAGTTGATGGAAGCGGCAAAC
>CAYUZB010000115.1:0-7925 GCA_964449565.1 uncultured Granulosicoccaceae bacterium
GATAACCGACTATTTGATCGGACTTGCAATTGATGTTCATTGTTCAGCTCATGCTGTTTTCCATCACGCGATTTTTCGTCACGCGACATGATCACACTACTATTTGCTTGCATCAAATGTGGCTGAGTGAATACCTTAGGTATATCAAAAAATGAAAATTGACGGATTTTCGCCTTGAAGCGATCGCCGGTATTTGATTCCAATGTTGAGGAACTGGAGGCTTTTGCCTTATGCTCTTGTGCTCCAGATTCTGCTCCAGATTCAAGGTGACCCTTTCGTCTGAGAAAGTAGCTGATAAACCACCATAAAAAGATCAACAGTAACGCTGTGGAAATCAATTTAATAATCACAGTGAAACATCCTTTTTTACAAGTTTGCGTTATTCAGGATATATGTGAAATGTCGTTATACGCTGTATACCGCTTCATATTGATCAAAAATTTAACATTCTTGAATCAATTCAGGTGGTTTTACCGTTCGGCTATAGAGTATTCGAGCTAATGGAGGATTCGCGAATTGGAGAGCTTGGTGCGCTTTTGGAAAGCTTGTTGGAGCCGGTAGATGCGGCTATCCATGGAGCTATGCCACAAAAGCAGCGTCAAGAAGTCATCGATGCGGGTTTTTTTCGACCTGCTGAAAATGAACACATAGCAGCGTGGTTCGCACGCTTTGTTTCATTGCGTACGGAATTGCTCGATATCATACGATGTGTCGACGAACTGGCTCCAGTGCGATTGCGACATATCAGTACGCTTTTGCACTGGCAGTGCTTTGTCATTGGGTATAGTGCCGCTTGCCTGTTAGTTCGGCTTGATCGTTATTTTCTTTTCGATTTTGCTACGCACAAGACGGTGCAGAGAAAGCTCAACGAATCTTTCGATGAGTACCGGATACCGAAAAAACAATACACGGCCATTTTTACTCATTTTACTGATCCGTTTATGGCTGCACGATTACATGAAGTCATGAAATTCGCCGATGCGAATCGACATCGTCTTGTCAGGCTGGAAAACGATGGTTGTGTCGGTGAGCTTACGAAACGCCTGCCAGACTTTGAATCCTATCTTGACGCCAGTAAGCGCAACTATCTGAAACGGATGGCTGCCTTTTTATCGCATTCATGGCGTCGTCGAGGTGCCAGGGTAAAACAGCAATCTATGTTTAAGGTTCTGGAGGGTATAGGGCGCACCGCATCTGAGCTAAAGCTGGATAAGGAAAAGAAAGTGACGCCGGCGATACTTGCAGAAGTGTCAACATTGCTCGAGCCTGGTGATGTACTAGTTACGCGACATCGTTATGCATTGACGAATCTTTTTTTGCCAGGAATTTGGCCGCATGCCGCCATGTATATCGGCACACCTGAACAACGGGATGGGTTGGAAATACAAATACCAGAACAAATCAAGCATGAATGGGGGGATGGTATCAGCACGTTCGAAGCGTTGAAAGATGGTGTAAAACTTCGGCCATTGCGAAACACACTGGCAGTAGATTATTTTGTCGTACTACGCCCTGCGTTGTCTCGAGAAGCTATACGTCGAGGAATAGAACGAGTGTTGGTACATAGTGGCAAGCGCTATAATTTCGATTTTGATTTCTTTCGTTCCGATCGACTTGTGTGTACCGAAATTGTCTTTCGCGCATTTGACGGCATCGAGAACTTTCATTTTCGGTTACAGGAACGTGCTGGCCGCCAGACTATTTCGGCTGAAGATTTGCTGGATATGGCAATCGATAGCGAGCAATTCGCGGTCAAGGGGATCTTTGGATATCCTGAAGAGTCGTCAATGTTAGTTCGAGGTGATCGGGCGCGCATCGAATTGATACGTAGCTATCGACCCGATTGATCAATTATTTGTTTTTCTGTTGCTCGCGTGTTTTTCGGGTTAAGTATTGATCGAGATGGTTGGCGAATTTCTGCTTGTCACTGGCGCCAAGTGGCGGTGGTCCACCCGTTTGAATACCGCTGCCGCGTAACGTATCCATGAAGTCTCGCATGTTCAACCTTTGCCGGACGGTATCTTCTGAGTACTTTTCTCCACGAGGGGTGAGCGCCTCAGCGCCTTTTTCCATGACTTCGGCGGCCAATGGAATATCGCTGGTAATCACAAGGTCGCCAGTTGCGGCGCGAGCAACGATTTCATTGTCCGCGACATCAAATCCAGGCGGCACTTGAACTGAGCGTATATTCGAGACAGATGGCGTCTTGAGATGTTGGTTGGCAACCAGTACGAGCTCGATACCGGTACGACGTGCGGCCTTGAACAGAATATCTCGAATCTGTACCGGACAAGCGTCTGCATCGACCCAAATTGTCATGATGTCATTGCCAGCGTTTTGCTTTGAGGGTTGAATGGCGCATAGATAGGGTTCCGTATAGGAGGGCACCCCGTGTATTTGAAATCCGGCGATATTTGATGTTGATCACATTCGACTGGATTTTCGCAGTGTATCAGTATTATAAGGCGGAAATGAGCTGCAAAAGTTTGCACTGAGTGACTCCAAACCGCTGAGATTCAGCCGCTAACGAATTCATATAGACCGCTCTGGCGGTTGATTCTGACAGCGAAGATCCATGGTAATTCGAACAAGCAATCTGACTACTACACTGATTCTGGCATCGGCAGTTGGTTTTACAACCCTGTCGGCACATGCAGATATCAGAACCCATGCCGACTACATCGCGATTGATGTCGAAGGTGAGGAAAACATCAGTAAAGATGACCGATGGATATTGACCGAGCCGACGACTCCGTCGCAGGCTCAGGATCCGGATGGCAACCATTCTGATACAGCCGTCGGGAACGCCTATCTTGAATTGCTCCCGGATATTCGCGTCACGCATAACGATCCCTTTGGTCCGCCTACAGCGATATGGGGAGCCGCTGGTACAGGGCCAGAGATGAATTTCATGGTCGACTTTCCAGAGGCGGGACAGTACTTCGTTCACGTACGGGCTCTTTCAACTGGATCAGAGGACAACGGTATTCACGTTGGTATCAATGATGACTGGCCAGTTAGCGGTGAACGCATGCAGTGGTGCACCAATGGTCGCGGCTGGCAATGGTCAAGCCGTCAACGAGACTCTGGTGGAGCGGGCCCTTGTGGAGCTTCGCACACTATAACAATTGACGTACCTTCACCTGGTACACACAGAGTCAATTTCAGTGCGCGCGAGGATGGCTTTGAGTTTGATCGCTTTATCTTGATCAAGGATTTGTCAAATAACACGCGTATCTGTCAACCGAATAACGAGAACGACATTAGCTGCCGTAACGGAAGTTTGGAGTCTTCTGATGATGTAGTTGATCTGGGTGTCCAGATTGCAGCTAACCCGGACACGGTGAAAACCGGTGAGGAAGTCGACTTCACGTTAACGGTTATCAATGAGGATAACTTCGATACAGCAGGAAATGTTGAAGTAAACGTTGCAGCGGGTATTGGCACTGATTGGGAAGTGGTATCCATGGACGAGGTCTGTTTGAGCGCTGGTACTGATCTTGTCTGTGAGCTCGGGAGCATCATCCCGTCATCGCCGGATGAGTTGGATCATAGCTATTCATTTACCCTAAGGGCACTTGCGTTTGGGACTTCGACACTGAATGCGAACATTTCAAGTGCTGATACGGACAATACGCCGGCCAACGATTCGGCGAGCGTTAACGTCACAGTCGAAAGTTCGATTCCCCTGACCACGTTAAGTACGGATCTGACCGGTGATTTTTCACTGCGCCCAATTGGTGAGCCACTAACACCCGTTCTCGAGATTACCAATACGGGCGTCGAACCTGCGCTGGCAGTCAGGGTAAGCATTGTCATTCCAGAGGGTTTGACAGTGGATGATCAACCGGACAATTGCCTGGGTACGACGGTTCTCGAGTGTGATTTTGGGGATATATCGGCTGATGAGACTGCACGACTTGATCTTTCTTTGACGTCTACCACTAACGGTATCAAGACACTTATGTTCACACCATCTGCTGATAACCTGGAGGAAGAAGCTGCTTCTTTTCAGCGCAGCGTGTTTATTGTGGAAGCGCTAGGTGCGATAAATGGCGAAAGCGACAACGCAGGCGATGATGCGGACGATAGTGCTGGCGATAGTGCCGGCGATAGTGTGGATGAAACTACCGGTAGTGGTGGTGCTACTAGCTTCCTGCTATTAACCGGTCTTGTCGCGCTGGCAATGGGTCGGCGGCGTTACAAGCCGACAATGGCTCGTCTACGTACTGCCTGATGGACAAGTAGTCCGAAGGCTAATGAGCCAAAAGACCAACTCAGAGCATATGCCCAACTGGCGTATTGGGAATCGAACTGGACGAAGTAGGCTGATCGACCGAGCTCGATCATATGCAGAACCGGATTCCATAGAAGGACATCACGAACTGCGGTTGGCAATGATTCAGCCGTGTAAAACAGCCCTGATGCGAGAAACAAGGGCCGGCCCAGGATTGCTGTGACGAACTGTCGAGTCGATGGAATCAGTGGTGAAATAGTGGCTAGCGCGAAGCCCAGACCAATACCAAATACCGATAGTGTCAGACAAGCAGCGAGCACACCTAATGGTTTGTCGATTTGCGTATCGACGCCGAGCGCTGTGGCTCCGAGTAGCAAGATGACAAATACCGACAGTAGCACGGCGAATTCCAAGAGACCTCGTGCAAGGATGACATCAAAGGTTGTCACCTGAGGGAAAGCCATCAAGGTGTTGTTTTGTTGTATGGCACCTTGACATTGCGTCATCGTGTCACGGAACAAGGTAAACGGAACAAAGCCTGTAATCATGAACGTGACGATTGGCATGCCCCCGGCAATATCATTGCCCATGGCTGAGAAGATCAATGACACGATAGTGATCAACAGCAGTGGCTCGAAAAATGCCCACAGAAATCCAATCTTGTGTTCGCCGTAACGAGTCATGGTTTCGCGCAGCACCAAAGCTCTTATGACGCGCGCCTGGGTGCGTACAGCGAACTTCACGTCGTTCAGAGAAATGGCCTTGCTGTTCACCGGTTTTGCTGTCTGATTCAAGCGGAACACGATGTTGAGCTGCGAAAACCGTACCAAGTATGACGGAGTTCACATTATGGCTTGCAATTTGCTGTGTGGGGGTTATTCCTCTTAGCTATCAGACTGATTTATGAGCCAGACAGAATCCAGTGATCCTGTCATTTCCTGTGTCCTGAATGGGCACCGTGAAGGTGCGCTTATCTATCCAACGATTCGTAGCGCCAAACGCACCATAGAACACACGCGATCTGCGGGGGTTGCGACTGAGCTTGTTGCGGTCCTCGACCGTGCTGATCAGCAGACGAGCATCATCGTTGAGCGAGAACTCAAGGACTATGGTCGTGTCCTGCATGTGGATCATGGTGATTTGGGACTTGCGCGAAATAGAGGTGTTGCGCACAGTCGCGGTAAGTACATCGGGTTTCTGGATGGTGATGACTTGTGGTGTCGTGAATGGATCGTTGATGCGTATGAGCTTTGCAGCAAACATGAAAAAGATGTGATCGTCCATCCCGAACACAACATCTATTTTGGTGATGACAGTGCGCATACCTTGCAACATATCGATATGGAATCACCTGAGTTCGAATTTGAATATCTGCTTCGTCAGAACTATTGGACTGCATTGTCCTTCGCTGCAAAGTCCACTTATCGTCAAATACCTTTTAGACGAAACGATATAGAGAACGGGTTTGGTTTCGAAGACTGGACATGGAATGTCGAGACGATTCGAAATGGCTTTTTGCACAAAACAGCGAAAGGTACTTCGCATTTCATTCGTCGTGGAAAACAGCAGGAATCATTGTTGAACAACACGAACCGAGGCCGTTCGGTTCCTCGTGTACTGGATGTCTACAGTCAGTGGCGGGCGGCCTGATGCGATTGATTCAGTCAGTTTTGACAAAGGGCGCAAAGCAGCCCCAAAACCTTGAGAAGGGATGCCTCGATGGTCTCATCGCTGACGAAATCGTGGGTTGGTTTTCGACAAATCACAGTCCGATGCCGGAGCTCGTGCTTGTAGTCGATGGCGAGATATACAGCCCCATCGCACCAGTTGTCTGCGAGTTGGAACGCAAGGATGTCGCGAGTAGTTGTGATGTGGATGCCCTGTGTGGTTTTCGACTTCCCCTGTCGGATCTCCCGGCAGAGAAGGTCAGTAAATTATCTGTTCTGCATCGCGCATCGGGTTTTGATTTCGCGGGTCATACGTTTACCTACTGCCCAGCTGTCTTCGAGCACGCTGACGTATTGAAAAGATTGTTTCATGCAGAATTTTATCGATTCAGGTACGCACTAGAAACTCTTTCCAATGATGAAGCGCTGGATCATTATATGTGGCTCGGAATATACGAAGGGTATGATCCGAATCCTTGGTTTTCGAATGTCCATGTGGCTGAGCAACTAATGTCACTCGATATTGAATCAGAGATTCCGATCATCACCTATCTGGCACATGAGGCTGAAAAGCTTATTAACCCATCACCCATGTTTGATACGCGTTTTTACGCGAAAAGCAATCCGGATGTGATCAAGGTATTCGGTTATCTCGAACACTATGTGCTGCACGGGCATGCTGAAGGCAGGAATCGCTTGTCAACCGTCATGCCGGATCACGTTTGTCAAGAACTTGCGGAGCTGAGCGCGTTTGACCATGATCTGGAGCATGCGATTGATTTCGTGGATAGGGTGGTACGCTATCCGCTGCTGACTCCTCAAACCTATATACCTGGCTTGATCAAGCGACGTTTTCCGCAACCACCTGCTGCTGTGATTTGCGTGAATTCCTTGAACCTCGGTGGGGCAGAATTGATTGCTACCTATGTCATGCAGGCGATGACAGCACATTATGGCGCTGAACGTGTCGTGATGATCGTGACAGATTCCAATGATGTAACTCTGAGCGCCTTGCTGGGAGACGACGCGAATATTATCTACCTGGACGAGGAAGGCAGTGTATCTGGTACTGCTGATCGAATCGATCTGTTACATGCGGTGATTGGACAGCTCAGACCGACTCGCATTATCAATATCAATTCTCGTACTGCATGGGGCATGTACCACGCTTATGGCAAACAGTTATCGCGTTTCATCGAACTTGATGCCAATCTTTTCTGTCTGGATTACGACGCCAAGGGGCGAGTGTTTGGCTACATTCGTGAATTCATCCCCGGTTGCCTTGAGTACCTTACACATGTTATGTGCGATAACCAGAATATCATCGACGATATCCGCGAGCACTATGGTTTTATTGATCAGGATATGGCGAAATTCCATACAGTGTATATACCTGCACCTGAGGTTGTTACGCCTGTCGATATCAGTCAGATTGCGGACAGGGGCAAGCCGATTCTTTGGTCAGGAAGGCTTGCCAACCAGAAGCGTCCTGAATTACTGATTGCAATCGCCGAATCGATGCCTGACACCCAATTTGTTGTCTATGGTCCGCCAGGGGATTCCGAAACAAGTCATCGAATCAGCAATAACGAAATCGAGAACATAGAGTATCGAGGTGTCTATACACACATCACTGATGTAGATTTATCGGAATTTTCACTGTACTTGAACACCTCAGCCTGGGAAGGGCTGCCAACCATGATCATTCAGGTGATGAGCGCTGGCTTACCCGTGGTGACGTCCTCGGTGGGTGGAATCAGTGAGCTGGTTGACGAGACCAGCGGTTGGGTCGTGACTGATGATGATGAAGTGGATGCTTACGTGACGAGGATTCGCGAACGTATGGCACAGCCTCAACAGGCGCAGCAACGGGTTATCAAAGGGCAAGCAATCATAGCCGAGCGACATTCATGGGATCATTTTCATGCGCGATTGAAATCCATCGGCTTGCTGGAAAAACCCAACGGGGTGGTAGCGCGTAATGTTCTGAAATTTACCCGACGACTGTTGCGACGTGCCAG
>CAYUZB010000115.1:8025-11707 GCA_964449565.1 uncultured Granulosicoccaceae bacterium
TTTCAGCAGAAGATGCTGTCAGCGCTGGGAATTGATCCGGCGACATTGTTGTCGTATGAAGGGCAGCGGCTCCATCTTGAATTTGAACATTTAGTGTTGCCGTTTTTTCGTCTTGATGGCGCATCGTGGCCACATCCTTGGTGCGCCGGGTATTTAAAACATGAATTGTGGCCAAGATTCAATAGCAATGGTCCGAGACTCGAGAGAATCGACATTGATGCTCGCTCGGGTGAATATCGCAAACTGTACGTTGCCCGAGGTAATGCAAGGCGCCGCGTACTTAATGAAAGCGAACTGATCTCTCGGCTCAGAGACGAAGGTTATTCGATACTCAGTGCTGATAATAGTAGTTTTGAAGAACAGGCTCGCATGATGAATCAGGCAGATCTGGTTCTTGCCGCTCATGGTGCTGGACTTGCCAATATGGTGTTCTGCGAGCCGGGCACTCGGATCATTGAATTCGGTGGTCACTATCTGACCACGCATTTTCGAATGTTGAGTGAGTACGCCGACCTCGAATACCGATCTTTTGCAGCGGGAATCGATGAGAACGGTAGGCGACTGAACGTCACGCCTGATGGATCAGTGAGGTCTGAAGACTTCCATGTCGATATTGACGAGATCTTGCGCCAGTCAAACGCCTTTGCAGACGCGGATACTCGTTTTTCTTGAGTACAGTGTGATGACCGCCTAGTTCGCGTAGCGTGCTGCAAAATCAGACCAGTCTCTGATTTCATCTGATTGCACCCCGACTATCCACATGAGTTCGACTACATCCGAAGCATCGAACTTGCAATGTGGCTGTGATCGGTCACAGTTAAAAACTGGCAGGTAATCAAAGGCTGCACGCCATTGATCGCCAAATTCCGGATCAGCCAGAAATCGACGTGCTACGGCATCATTTGCCTGGTTGAGATCAGGTGTATCGTTATTCCCGAGATTGCCATTGCCAATCCGGTGATAAGTCCCCAGTCGTTCTACGTCGCGAATATTTTCGGGGGCTGTGTGTTCTTCGTTATAGCCGTGGCTGTGTTGGACGATTTGAATGTTTTTCAGATCGAGATTGGTGCTGGATTCGAGTTGTCTCAACACCGATGCCGTGAAATCGGACGGTCCGCCTTCGGCAACCCAAACAGTCCTGCCTGCTTCTAGAGTTTCACGCCATCGACTGACGGTTTCGTTACGTACGGTAGTTCGT
This sequence comes from uncultured Granulosicoccaceae bacterium, assembly GCA_964449565.1. Taxonomy (GTDB): domain Bacteria; phylum Pseudomonadota; class Gammaproteobacteria; order Granulosicoccales; family Granulosicoccaceae; genus Granulosicoccus. The sequence goes on from CAYUZB010000115.1 coordinate 9,224, forward strand.
CTAGCATCAGCGTTCCACCAACTGTCGTTGCTGCCTTCTGCTCCCCAGGTTACGTTCATGACGACCTCCGAGTCGGGATTGTAACGGCCAGGGAATTGCTCTTCGTATGTGCCGTTGACGATATGCAAGGTGTCGCGAAGTCCGTAGTAGCTGACAACCATCTTGCCCGCAACCGTGGCATGCCCGTCATCGCGATCACCGCCGTTATCGTAAAACAAAGCGATCAGATCACCGGGCTGATAACGACTGTCAGATGGCAAGTCGGCTTTCGCATTGCTGGGGGCGGGATTGGGTGAAGAGCCGGGATTGCTTGATGGCGTGGCAACAACCGGCTCAATCGCTTCTTCACTATTCGATGGCACGGTATCGCCTAGCTCATCAGGTGCTTCGGTGCTAGCGAACACGGACAAGTCCCAGGTGGGCCCTCGCCATGAACAACCAGCGTTGCCCAGATCCACTCGCCCAGGACATTGGTTAATATCCTCATCACCTGCGTTGTTTGCCGGGCCGTTTCCGCATTGAACATCGTTGTATATCGGATTGCTACCGATCCCCGGACCGCTGCCAATCGCAGCAGCGACCTCTCGAACAGTCCGTGGTCCGGCTGGGGTATCGACCAGGACATCGCCAATGCCGTGATCAAACTCAGAGGCAATATAACAACGACCATTGGCTGCATAGCTATCAAGCCAGGCGCGTTGCGGTGGCCCGAAATCACCTCCGTAGACGATGCCGGTATCTGTATCGCCTGATGTGTTGCCTTGCAACAGGGCGCGTGGGCTGGCCGCCCCAATCTGGTACGAGGCACACATCCAACCATCAGCGGTGGGGTCACAGTCCACACGCGGAGCACTGCATTGGTTGGCGTAGCCGAGACGCGCGGCTCCCAGTGACGGCGCAAGAAATTCGCAGCGACCTGATGTCAATTGATCGGTTTGAACGCTTGATGTTTGCGGTGCTACGGGTAAGACAGCTACGCCATTGATCATGTTGAAGCTGGCACAAACCCATTCGCCGCCGATTTCATCGCAGTCGACTCGTGGCAGCGAACACGAACGCGCATAGCTGTTGATAGCATCACGCAAGTTGCTTTCCTGAACCTGACAACTGCCTTGGTCTTGCGCATGGGCAGGTGCGTGCCATAGGGTTGGTAATAAGGTCAAAGACAGTGAGGCCAAAACGAAACTTGGGCGGGTTTTTGTCATAGCGGCGATCATGTTAAGCGTGGACCGTTGTGGTTTATCGTTCTGGATTAATTGGCGAAGCGCGAAGCGAAATCTGACCAGCCGCGGATTTCATCGGATTCAATCCCGACAATCCACATCATGGCGACAGCATCAGAGCCATCGAATTTGCAGTGTGGGCCGGAGCGGTCGCAATTGAACACAGGCAAGTATTCAAATGCGGCGCGCCACAGGTCACCGAATTCAACATCCGATAAAAAGCGTCTTGCGACTGCATCATTGGCCTGGTTGAGGTCTGCTGTGTTGTTCCCGCCAGTATTGCCATCGCCAATTTTATGGTACGTCGCAAGTCGTTGTACGTCACTGAAATTGGTCGGGTTTGTGTGGTCTTCGTTGTAGACACTGTGCTGCACAATATGAATGTTCTTCAGATTCAGATCGGTTGTCGATTCCAGTTGGCGCAGCACACCGGCAGTAAAGTCGGAGGGGCCTCCTTCAGCCAGCCATACTTCGTGTCCCGCTTCAAGCGTCTCACGCCAGCGTGCTGCTGTCGCATTACGTACAAGGTCAGGTCTGGCAATCGAGTTCCACCAGCTGGCATTGCTTCCTTCGGATCCCCACGCTGCATTCATCACGATCTCTGAATTCGCGTCGTAACCATTTGGGAATCTGGCATCCAGTGTTCCGTTGACGATATGTAGCGCCTCACCAAGTCCGAAGTAGCTGACAACCATTCTGTTCGCGGCCGTTGCATGACCATCATCACGATCGCCACTATTGTCATGGTGCATACCAATCAAGTCGCCTGGTTCGTAGCGGCTGTCGTTCGGTAAGCTGCTTTTGGCATTGACCGGGCCACTGATCGGTGATGAGTTGTCGCTTGTTGCCGGGGTAACTGTTGGCGCGGGCACTGACGCCTGAGCGACCGGTGCAGTTTGCGGTTCGAATACCGATAGATCCCAGCTTGGTCCGCGCACGGAACAACCAGCAGCGCCCTGATCGACACGGCCAGGACATTGGTTGATGTCCTCATCACCTGCGTTGTTCGCCGGTCCGTTGCCGCATTGCACATCGTTGTAGATCGGGTTGTTGCCGACGCCCGGACCGCTCCCCAATGCATCAGCAACCTGTCTGACCGTGCGCGAACCTGCGGGGGTGTTGACAAGCACGTCGCCGATTCCATGATCGAAACTTGATGCAATGTAGCAACGACCGTTCGCGGAATAGCTGTCAGACCATGCTCGTTGTGGGGGACCAAAGTCGCCGCTGTAGGTGAAGCCGGTGTCATTCGGGTTCGATG
>CAYUZB010000116.1:0-4944 GCA_964449565.1 uncultured Granulosicoccaceae bacterium
TGCGCCGATCGCCGGAGATGTATAATTCATTGATGAAAATCTCTCCGTGCAAGAAATACCTGCCAAAGCGGGGCCCAGGATTTTTAGCTGTTTGCAGCTTACTTTTTCTACCTGTCGCCCATTCCTTTGCCAACGACGGTGCTGCTACCGACGCCAATCCGGACGGCGCCCTGGATCGCGTCTACCCGGAATTGCAACGAGTACCCCAGCCCGTGAGTGGCTCGAACAACAATGGCTCTAATGACATTACCCGGCTTTCACTGGCCAACACGAGCGCGCAAATCAACAGCGAAGAAAATAACGTTCCATTCGATCTCGAACAAATGCGCGATGAAGTGCAAAGCGAGCAAACAGCACTCGAACAACTCAACCGAAACGCACTTCAGAATCGCGCAGAAGAGGGTGAACGAGCAGCCCAGGTTGCGTTAGGTGTTGATTTCGCCAAAGAAGCAACGCAACTCGGTTTCGCACCAGCGGCCGCAAACGATGCGCTGAGTGATGCCATACGATGGTATTCACTAGCAGCAAGGCGCGGCTTTCCTGGCGCACCTTCCCTTGATCAATCAGGTATTCGATTTTTTCCCATCAGAGTCGTTCGCGACACCCGAAACTGAAGTGACAAGATAACTCAAGACGCCGAGCCGAACTCAGATCGCCAGGTCGGCAAGGTATCGCTCTTGTCAGCGCTCGCTTCATAGATCGCACGAGCGATTGCACGAGTCAGGCAAATTGCAACGGCATGGCCCAACAACATGGAGTCGGCCACCGGATCTCTAAGCTCTCGTTCGCCGGTCGACAGGGAAAATATCAGATCGCCATCGTAAACCGTGTGCGCAGGAACCAACGCGCGCGCCAGACCGTCTTGCGCAGCGACTGCCAAGCGTTTTAACTGTGGCTTGCTCAGTTTTACATCGGTAGCGACAATCGCAATGGTTGTATTCATTGGTGCATCCGGGTTCAATACATCTGACGTATGGCTAGTCGATCCACCTCGCCGTCTTGCCAGCTCTTCATAGGCTTTGACCTTGCGGTTCTGGGGAATGGCTAACGGCGTCGACGGTGCCGCAACTCCTAAACCGCCAAATTCATTACCCACTTCAAATGGTGCTGCCCAGAAATGACCGGTCCCGGGAACCACAGCGCTGCCATGTGGATTAGCCGCCACCAGCGCGCCCACCGTGCTGCCATCAGGCAATATCAAGGAGGCGGAACCGAGCCCGCCTTTGTAATCTGCCGATGTCGCCCCATAGCCCGCGCCAACTGATCCAAGATTAAAGTCGGGTGATGCAGCATTCAGTGCCGACGCACCGAGTGTTCGATACAAATCACCGTTTACGCTGACCTCTCCACCATTGAGAAAATCGAACAGGATCGCTGCCGGCACAATCGGAATATTTACATTGCCAACCGGGAAACCTCTCCCCTGTCCGCCCAACTGATTGGCAACACCAGACGCCGCCTCGAGCCCAAAGGCGGAACCGCCGGACAAAACCAGTGCATCAACACGTTCGACCAACTTCTCAGTTCCAAGGCAGTCTGTTTCTCGTGTCCCAGGTGCCCCGCCCATGACATCGACAGCAGCGGTGAATGGTTGCTCAGACGTCAGTACAGTAGTACCGGTCTTGGCTTTTTGATCATGGGCGTTACCGACGATCAGCCCGTTGACATCGGTAATTAGATTCCGCTCGCCGATCGTAAACCGGGCGAGTTCTGATTCAGATACAGCGACCACCGTCCACCTCCATCGCTACACCCGTGACCATCGAGGCTTCAGCGGAACACAGATAACAAGCGGCATTTCCCATATCTTCTGGTGTACTGAAACGCCCGAGTGGAATCGTTGACAAGAATTTCGCACGAATTTCTGGCGTATCTTCACCCATGAAAGATTTAAGTAATGGTGTTTCTCCAGCGACCGGGTTGATGGCATTGACGCGAATCCCGAGCGGCGCAAGCTCAACCGCCATGGCTTTTGTCGCGGTAATCATCCATCCTTTGGATGCGTTGTACCAACTCAGGCGCGGACGCGGGCTGACACCAGCTGTGGATGCCACATTCAGTACAACTCCATGGCCTTGTGCTTTCATCAAGGGAATGAAGTGATGTGACATCCAGAACACCGATTTCGTATTCACACGTAACACGTGATCAAAATCCGCTTCAGTAATCGCATCTAGCTCATTGGGAAGATGCGTTACACCGGCGTTATTGACAAAGATATCGACCCCACCCAATGTTGCCTCCAGTGTTGATTTGAGCATAGCCATACCGTCGCCGGAGGCTACATCAACAGCACAAGGAATGACTTGTTGATTTTTTGCATGGCAATATCTGGCACGCAATTCATCGGCCGTCTGCTTTGCCGCCGCTTCGTCGATATCAGCCACAATAACACTGGCACCTTCGATCAGAAATTTTTGCGCGATACCGGCACCAAACCCTGATGCTGCTCCTGTGACAATCGCGCGCTTGGCCTGAAGCCGTCCTACTGCTTTATTCATGTCGTACTGCTACTGTTTTCAAGGTAGAGAAACCATACAGGGCTTCAAAACCTTTTTCTCGACCATGACCTGATTTACCAACGCCACCAAACGGTAATTCGACACCCCCACCAGCCCCATAATTGTTGACGAACACCTGACCCGCACGCAACGCTTTTGACAAACGCATCTGTCGACCACCGTCGTTAGTCCACACGGCTGCGACCAAACCGTATTCCGTACCATTGGCGATGGCAATAGCCTCATCTTCAGTGTCAAATGGAATGACAAGCTGGACCGGGCCAAAGATTTCTTCCTGCGCCAATTTGTGATCAGAGGGTACATCAGTAAACAAGGTGGGTAAGACATAATGACCCGCCTCATTAGCATCCTTGCTGAGCGATCCTTGCGCGGCCAAGCTCAAGTCCGCCCCCTCGGCAAGATAACCATCGACGATGGATTTCTGTCGAGCAGATATCAAAGGACCGACATTCAGATCCGCTTCAGCCGGACCAACAACAAGCGAGGCATACCGTTCACTGATGCGCTTGACCAGCTCATCATGTATGCCACGTTGCACAACGAGGCGTGATGCCGCCGAGCATGTTTGTCCCGCATTCTGGATACCCGCGTTCACCAGAAACGGCAGGGCTAGCTCAATATCAGCATCATCAAAAACAAGCTGTGCAGACTTGCCACCCAATTCAAGGGTTACCGGCACGACGTTTTCAGCCGCTGACTGTTGCACAAGTCGACCCGTATTCAATGAACCGGTAAACGATACATGCTGCACACCTTCGTGAGCGCTCAATGCAGCACCCGCCTCGCTTCCAAGACCAGGCACAACATTGATTGATCCATCAGGAAACCCAGCTTGTCGTGCTAGCTCGGCAAATACCAATGCGGTAAGACACGCCTCCTCTGCTGGCTTTAAAACACAGGCATTGCCCATGGCCAAGGCTGCGCCGACTGAACGCCCGATTATCTGCATCGGATAATTCCACGGCACGATATGCCCCGTCACCCCATGGGGTTCGCGCAAGGTATAGACCGTGTAGCCGTCAAGATATGGCAAGGTCTCGCCATGCACCTTATCTGCAGCCCCTGCGTAGTATTCACAGTATCGTGCCAAGGCGACCGCATCGTTTCGCGCTTGGGTTAGCGGCTTACCAACATCACGTGCTTCGAGCAAGGCAAGCGACTCGACATGATCCAGTACAAGTGTTCCGAGTCTCATCAGGCAGCGTCCACGCTCGAGCGCAGTCATTCGTCCCCACTCACCCTCAAGCGCTGCCTGAGCGGCCTTGACCGCAAGATCAATATCCGCTGCAGTTCCACGTGCAATATTGCACAAAGGCTTGCCGTCGGAAGGATTGTCCAGCGGCAAAGTCTGTTTTTCTACAGCAGACTGCCAGACCCCGTTTATAAAACAATGTGCCGAATTGATCGAATAGTCAGACAGTGGATTCATGATGTTTGATCTCGTCGCCGGGGATTGATTGCATCGTTTTGTTTTATTGGTTAATAAAGTTGCCCGCTTACATTGCTATTTTTAATATCACACAAACAGCCATCATCATCGCGGTAACTCAGGTATGGCGGCTATCAATTCCTGAGTGTAAGCATGTTTAGGTTGGTTGAACACCAGATCGGTTTTACCACTCTCGACAATTTTGCCGTGACGCATAACCAATACACGGTCCGTAACATTACGCACGACAGATAAATCGTGCGAAATGAACAAATAGCTTAAACCATGCTCATCGCCAAGACGCGCCAATAGCTCGAGAACCTGTGCGCGAACCGACACATCGAGCGCGGATACCGCTTCATCAAGAATGATCAGTTCCGGCCGTGTAATCAAAGCCCGTGCAATGGCGATTCTCTGTCGTTGGCCGCCGGAGAATTCATGGATAAACTTGTCCGCGTCAGAAGACATCAAGCCGACATTCTCGAGTGCCGTGTTGACGAGCTTGTCAGTTTCACCTCGGCCCGGCTTGTCTGGCAGGACATGCAACGGCTCCGCGACCAGACGGCTAACCCGATGGCGTGGGTTGAAGGAGCCATAAGGGTCCTGAAAAACCACCTGCATATGTTGACGTGACTCGCGCAAGTCATCGGGATTACCGAGATCCCTACCGTGCAACGTGACCTGGCCGGCGCTGATTTTTTGCAGCCCCAACAAGGCGCGTGCCAAGGTCGACTTGCCACAGCCACTTTCGCCCACCAAACCGACGCTTTCACCTGCGTGGATATTAAAACTCACTTCATCAACTGCGCGGAAAAAACGTTGTGGCGCAAAAAGTCTGCGTTTGTTAATCGGATAGGTACACACGAGGCGATCAACCGATAGCAAGGGCGGGTTTGCAGTTGCAGTTGCAGTTGCAGTTGCAGTTGCAGTTACGTTTGCGTTTGCGTTTGCGTTTGCGTTTGCGTTTGCGTTTGCGTTTGCGTTTGCGTTTGC
>CAYUZB010000116.1:5044-11649 GCA_964449565.1 uncultured Granulosicoccaceae bacterium
GCGTTTGCGTTTGCGTTTGCGTTTGCGTTTGCGTTTGCGTTTGCGTTTGCGTTTGTAAACGGAGTATCACCCTCAACGGTGCCCTGGTGTGCAGATGTTCCTGTATCAGGTACAAATGACGATGCCTTGAACAAGGTCTGTGTATACGGATGATTCTGCTCACTGAAAACCTGGCTTGTCGCTCCGGACTCGACAATTTCGCCATTGCGCATGATCACCACGTCATCCGCCATATTGCCAACGACCGCAAGATCATGAGTGATGAGAATCAATGCAAGATCCTCACTGGCTTTTAAAGAATTCAACAAATCCAGAATACCGGCTTGCGTTGTAACATCCAGCGCGGTTGTTGGCTCATCGGCAATCAATAACTTCGGTTTGCAGGCGATCGCAATGGCAATGACCACGCGTTGTCGTTGCCCACCAGACAACTCATGCGGGTAGCGCGTCAAGGGATACTGCGACACTGGCAGACCAACACGCTCAAGGGTAGATTCGGCGATCCGCCTGGCTTCCCTGCGCGATACCTTTTGATGCAACAGTACACTTTCAGTGATTTGATCTCCAATCGTATGAACCGGATTAAGTGCAGTCATGGGTTCCTGAAAAACCATACCAATGTCGCTGCCACGAAGTTCGCACAGTGTCGCTTCATCAAGCTGGGTCAAGTCCCTGCCGTCGAAATGTATGGCTCCTCGACACTCGGCGCCCTTGGGCAATAACTGCATGATCGACAAGGCAGTCATCGATTTACCGGAACCACTCTCACCAATGATGCCGAGCGTACGCCCCTGTGCCACCGACAAACTGATATCAGTCAGTATTTTCGTGTCATGAATGGAGAGATTCAGATCCCGAACCTCAAGCAGGGCTTTATCACTCATGCGCGTAGTCGACTGGCATAGTTGCTTGGCTCATCGTTGCCGACGCACGCGAGGGTCAAGCCAATCGCGAAGTCCATCGCCCAGCAGGTTAAGACCCAGAACTGTCAGGATAATTGCAAAGCCCGGAATCAGCGCAAGATGCGGCGCCAAGGTAATGAGAGTCTGGCTATCTGCCAGCATACGTCCCCAGCTTGGCGTTGGCGGTTGAGCACCAAGTCCAACATAGGAAAGACCGGCCTCAGCCAGAATCCCCAATGAAAACTGTATGGTTCCCTGCACGATAAGAAGATTAAGAATGTTTGGCAGAATATGTTCCATCGAGATACGCAAGGAATTCTTGCCTGCAACCCGTGCCGCCAAAACAAATTCCCGCGTCCACAGTGACAAGGCCGCACCTCGTGTCAGACGAGCAAAGACAGGTATGTTGAATATGCCAATCGCAATGATGGCGTTTACCGCACCCGGGCCAAACACGGCCGTAATCAGGATAGCGATCAACAAGGCAGGAAAGGCAAAAACCAGATCGTTACCGCGCATGATGATCTCATCGAGCAAACTGCCGTGCCTTGATGCGGCAGCCAGTCCCAGTGGCACACCGAACCCCATGCCAATAACAACAGCAACCAACGCCACAGCGATGGAGGTGCGCGCACCCACCATCAGCATCGACAGAATATCGCGCCCAAAATGATCAGTACCGAGCAGGTGTTCGCCATTGGGTGTTTGCATCTTGTTACGTATGTCGAGCGATTCGACATCGAACGGCGTCCAGAAAAAGCTCACAGCCGCCAGCGCAATCACCAACAGGACCAGCAGCACACCTATGATGAGGTTACCGACTTTCATCAACGGCTATGACGCAGCCGAGGATCAACCCAGGCATAGGCTATATCGACCAGAAAGGTCACCATGACCACAGCAAAAACCAACAGCATGACAATGCTTTCAACGACAATCAGGTCTCGCTGCGCGATACTCTGAAAAACCAGTCGTCCCAGGCCAGGCAGGAAAAACACGTTTTCGATAATAATGGCACCGGCAAGCAAAAACGAAAACTGCAGGCCCATGATGGTCAACACCGGGATCATCGCGTTACGCAGCGCGTGGCGCCATAAAGCTTGACGCCGCGTCAAGCCTTTTGCCCGTGCTGTGCGCATGAAATCTTCAGATAACACATCAAGCAAGGCCGAGCGCATGACACGGGCGAGTATGGCTGCCTGTGGCAGTGCAAGCGCAATCGCCGGCAAGGTCAATGATTTGATCGATAGTAAAAAACCTTGGTCCCAGCCAACAAAGCCGCCCGCTGAAAACCACGACAACTTGATGGCAAACAACAACACCAGAAGCATCGCAAACCAGAAGTTGGGGATAGCAATACCAAGCTGGGTAAAACCCATGATCGTCGTATCTTGCCAGCGACCGCGACGATTAGCCGCAATGATGCCCGCCGGAAAGGCAATTAGGGTTGAAAGTAACAAGGCATAAATGGCCAGTGGCAAGGAAACCCACAAGCGATCACGAACCATGTCAACAACGGGCGTCTTGTAGGTATACGAGGTTCCAAAATCACCACGTACAAGCCCGGTGATCCAATCGAAATACCGCACGACGCGTGACTGATCAAGTCCAAGCTCGGCGCGCAAGGCGGCAACGGTATCCGGCGCTGCATTCAAACCCAGCATATAGGCGGCCGGATCGCCAGGTACGATTTCAATACTGATGAAGATAACCAGGCTCGCTACCAGCAATGTCAGCAGTAGCGAGCCTGATCGACGCAGAAGATAACGCAGCATTTAGCGTATGTCTGGCGTCTTGAACGTCAAATGTGTAATGCTTTAAGTCCCGTAACTACTCTTCCCAATACACACCGGTAAGATCATTGGCCTGAGTCGGTTGATTTTCCCACAAGCCCTTGAGCTTGACGTTGGCAACACCGGTTTTTGCCAGCTGAAACAGGTAGCCGTTAACGTAATCTTCGGCAATGATCTTCTGTGCGTCCTGCAACAATGCGGTACGTTTAGCCTGATCCGATTCCGCATTAAAGGATTCGATCAGTGTCACCATGGCAGGATTATCGTATTGAAAGTAATACTCCGGATTAGCGTAAATACCAATATCCATGGGCTCGGTATGCGAGACAATGGTCAGGTTAAAATCCTTGCCTTTGAACACTTGCTCGAGCCACTGCGCCCACTCAAGGTTTTCAATCTCGGTATCGATGCCAACATCACGCAACTGCGCCGCAACAATTTCCCCACCTCGACGCGCATATGCCGGTGGTGGTAATTTCAGGGATACCGTCAGACCGCTTTCATGGCCCGCTTCTTTCAACAAGGCCTTGGCCATCTCAGGGTCAAAATTGGAGTTGGCGGTCATATCCACATAGGCAGGATGGTGTGGCGCGAAGTGCGCACCTATCGGTGTACCGTAACCGAACATGGCGCCATCGATGATTTCTTCACGATTGATGGCATGAGCCAATGCCTTACGAACACGAACATCATCGAACGGCGGCTTTGCATTGTTCGTCGACAGAATGGTCTCACCCTCGCTTGAACCGAGCACAACTGCATAACGCGGATCGGCATCAAGTTGTGGGAGATTCTCAGGTGCTGGGTAAGCGGGAAATGCGTCAAGATCACCGGCCATGATGGCGGCAAAGGCCGCGGTAGGTTCGCTGATGAACTTGAAAGTGGCTTTTTCAAGTTTCACAGGCGTGCCCCAGTAATCATCGTTACGCACAAGTTCAATACGATCCCCCTGCACCCAGTTTGCGAACTTGAAGGGTCCTGTGCCAATTGGATTAGTCGCGGCTGTTGCGACAGATTCTTCAGCCACGATCACCGCGTCACCCCAGGCAAGGTTGAAAAGCAAGTTGCCATCTGATTGCTTGAGATTGATCGCCAGCGAAGTTTCATCGAGGACTTCCACGTTGTCGATATTTGCAAACAATTGTTTCTGGGCATTCGTGGAGTCTTCCGCCATCGCACGTTCGAGCGAAAATTTCACATCTTCGGCATTCATTTCCGTACCGTCGTGAAATTTCACACCCTCATTCAACGTGAAAACATAACGCTTGCTGTCGTCGTCGATTTCCCATGAGGATGCGAGCGCTGGTGCAACACTGCCATCTTTCAGGAATCGTGTGAGTCCTTCAAATACATTGGCATAGACCACTTCGTCAATCGCACCGGCCGCACCGCCTGTCGGGTCCAGATTGGGTGGCTCCAGCTGCATGCCGATCGTTACATCACTACGTGCCGCAAATACGGACGTCGTACTGAGCAATACCGCGAGAGACACGGCTAACGACATCTTGAACATGGAATATCCTCTTGTGTATTTACTGTTCATTTTACTCTGCATCGCGATTTCTTACTCTCGATTACGCCTTCTTAACTTGACGACGCGACGTCAGAACTTCAAGGCACGAGTAACGAAGCCAAGGTGGATCCCATTACTTTTGCTGAATCCATCATATCCTGAATACCCACATATTCATCCGGTTGATGCGCGAGGTCAAGAATTCCGGGGCCATAAGCAATGCAATTGTGCAATTTTCCGATGCGGTCGATATGTTTCTGATCGTAGGTACCCGGTGACACGACGTAATCCGGCTCACATTCAAGCTTGCTGCGAATCGCATCAGCGACGGCCGCGACCACAGGCGCATCCTTCTCAGTCATAGTCGGCGCGACCGAAAACAGCTCGCTAAGTTGATACTCGAAGTCAGGACGCTGACTTTTTGTCCGTTCGAGAAGGTCCTTGATTTCCTGCTTCACCGACTCCATATTTTCTTCCATAAGAAAACGGCGATCAATGACCATGCGGCACCGATCTGGCACCAGTGCCGCCGGAAAACCGGTATAGCCGGATTCAGGCTCTTCAAGGCCACCATGTATGGAATTGATATTCATGGTCGAACGACGCGCGCCTTCAGGCACTACTGGCATTTCCGTCTGACGTTGTGCCAAGGCTGGATAAAGTTCGGATTCAAATTTCTCCATGACGGCAGCCATATGCCGCACGGCACAATCGCCCAGAAAAGGCATGGAACCATGAGCTATGTGACCAAAGGTTTCAATCTCGGCCCACCAGACGCCGCGATGGCCCAGGCAGATGCGATCCTTGTTCAGCGGTTCCGGAATAATGACATGCTGTACACGTGACGGATCGAACCAACCTCTTTCGGCGAGATAGGCAACACCGGCATAACCGCCCGACTCTTCATCACAAGTTCCGGATATTTCAATAGCACCGCAGTACTCGGGAAATTCGGCGATAAAACACTCTGCCGCGATAATCGATGCGGCTAAGCCACCTTTCATATCGCAGGCGCCACGACCATACACGCGACCATCCTTCACGACTCCCGCAAACGGATCTACGCTCCAGCGATCACCAGCCGCGACGACATCCGTATGAGAGTTGAAGTGAACGCATTCACCTTTGTCGCGTCCTTCATGTCGCGCCATGATATTCCAACGCGGGTATTTTTCACTGTCGCCCACTGCACCCTTGGCACGCACACGCTCAATGGTGAAGCCTGAACGTCGTAAACGTTTTTCAAGGTAGTCACAGATTTCGCCATAGCCGTCACCCGGTGGGTTTATGGTTGGAATACGAATCAGATCAGCCGTCAGCTCGACAAGATCGGACTCGGCATCGCGAATACGCAAATCCAGATTATCCAGACGCGTTGACTTCGAGGATGCAGAGCTTGGAGGTATCGTTGCTGACATTACACTAAACGACTCCGCAGCCTGTACCTGAGGACGATGAATCCAGACAGCTATGCAAAGATGAATCCGGGCAGCTGAGCAAATTCGATGCAAACGATACGTCCATGGCGACTACAAGCATGTTGGTTACGGCAGGTATAGAGGTTATGCCAAGCATGGAGCTTATGGCAGGTATACTCGAAAAGAACCTCAATACAACAAACCCGAGCATAGTAAAAACTCCGTGGATGCAGCAATCAGACAAAGACTTCCCAAACGCGAAGCAGCAACTCGATTCTGGTGGATACGCCATGCTCGCGTGCCCGAAGTTGGACATCGCATGTACGGCAGTCTTGACGTTGACTGCGACACCAGCGACTCAACACTATTTTCGAGTATCGCACAGAAGCTTCCAGACGATGGCATATGGGCAACCAGCACCTTGCGGCGGACCCATCAAACGGCCGATGCACTGATCGCAGCTGGCGCCAAGCCATCTTCACGCGTTGAAGATGCAGACATACTCGAACAGGATTTTGGCGAATACAACGGTATGCCGCTGACTGAACTTTTCGCCTTGCGCGACGATGCTTATCTTGGCTTCTGGCCACTGGCACCGGAACAACAGGCACCCGGCGGGGAGAGCTTTTCGATGTTAAGAAAACGCGTCGAACGCTTTGTCGAGCGCATGCACAATGAACATCGCGGCAAAGATGTCATCTGTGTCGCTCATCGCGGAACCATACTGGCCGCCTTGCAGATCGCGCTTGACCTACCGATACGCAACAGCGTCAGTTTCGATATCGGCAATGTATCCCTGACCCGCCTGACTCATCATGCCGATGTACCAGAGGGCGGGCCAACGTGGCGTGTAGTGGATGTCAGCTGGCTACCATGATGGTCGCCAGCTGATCAGCGACGCTCTATTTCAGCGCTCTACTTCAGCACGTTTATTCGGCAGACTCTTTAATTCCTGCCGCCTACTTCAGTCGTTTGCTTC
>CAYUZB010000117.1:0-6103 GCA_964449565.1 uncultured Granulosicoccaceae bacterium
AGCGCTGTGGCGATATACAAGGCGACCATACCAATCTGGTAGATCGGCAATCCGAACAGGTCATGCAGGTACAACAGCATGGACAAGGCAATAATCTGCGCCGTGGTCTTGACCTTGCCCAGCCAACCGACTTTCACCTTGCCGCGCTGACCCATCTCGGCCATCCACTCGCGCAAGGCGCTGATGGTTATTTCGCGACCGATGATAACGATAGCCGGAATGGTCAGCCACATACTGCTGTCAAATTCGACAATCAAAATGAGCGCCGTCGCCACCATCAGCTTGTCGGCAACCGGATCAAGAAAGGCACCGAAGCGGCTCTCGACATTCCACAGACGCGCAAGATAGCCATCCAGCCAGTCTGTAATACCAGCGATGATAAAGATAAAGCAACTTACCGGGCGCGACCAGTCATAGCCAAGGTAAAACACGAAAATGAGAATAGGCAGCATGCCTATTCGCAGCACCGTCAACCACGTGGGCAGATTGCGTTTCATGTGGTTTCTTTCAGCGACCATCAGCCCTTCAAAGCCCGGTTGGGATGCAGCTCATCGTACACTCTTGAGGCGATCTCCGTACTGATACCTGGAACCGCAGCGATGTCTTCGACCCCTGCTGTCTGCAGTCGCTGCAATCCACCAAAATGTGTTAGTAACTGCTTGCGCCTTTTAGGCCCCAGACCCTTGATGTCCTCAAGGATGGATGTCTGGCGTTTTTTCGCTCGCTTACCACGATGCCCGGTGATCGCGAAGCGATGGGCCTCATCGCGTATCTGCTGGATCAGCAACAAGGCGGGCGAGTCGCTGGTAAGTTGTCTTTCTTCATTGGTGGCATCACCGGGACGGCACATGATCAGCGTCTCGTCACCGGGGCGACGGTCAGGCCCTTTTGACACACCCACCACTTGAATACCATCGGTCTGTAGATCTTCCATGACTTCCATCGCAACACCTATCTGCCCTTTACCCCCATCGATAAAAAGAATATCCGGCAGTTCACGCTGTTCTTTCACCAGGCGGGTGTAGCGCCGCGTCAATGCCTGACGCATGGCAGCATAATCATCACCCGGTGTGATGTCCTCGATGTTGAATCGGCGATAGTCTGACTTCAAGGCGCCTTCAGCATTAAATACAACGCAGGATGCGACTGTCGCCTCGCCCATCGTATGGGATATATCAAAACACTCCATGCGCGAAGGCGCGTCGTCCAGACCCACCAACTCGCGCACCGCATCGAGGCGGGCCGCCATACCGGAACGAGAAGCCAGTCGCGCGGCCAGGGCAATCTCAGCGTTCGTAATCGCCAGTGCCTGCAACTTCGCACGATCACCACGCACGGAATGCACAATGTTGACGGCGGACTTTGCCCGCTCGGCAAGCACTTCGGTCATCACGACACGATCTTCAATGTCTTCACTGAGGATGATCTCCCGCGGTACATCATGCTCAAGATAATACTGCGCCACAAAGGCGTTCAGGATTTCTGCATTAGTGCTCGCCGCCGGCGTTGCTGGATAAAACGCCTTGTTACCCAGATTGATACCGTTACGAATAAAGAACACCTGCACACAACTCTGCCCTCCCTGGGTTAGTGCGGCCACATAGTCGACATCACCACCGTCGCGCATCGTCGCACTCATGTCGGTGACCGATTTCAGACTGCCGATCTGATCACGAAGCCTCGCAGCTTTTTCAAATTCCAGTGCCTCACTGGCTTCATCCATTCGCGCGGCAAGATCATCGACCACCTCATGCGACTTACCCTCGAGGATACGGATGGTCATGTCGACATCGGCTGCATAGTCGTCCGCTGACACCCGATCGACACAGGGCGCAGTACAGCGTTTTATCTGGTACTGCAAACACGGTCGTGAACGGTTGCGAAAGTAGCTGTCTTCACACTGTCGAACACGAAAAAGCTTCTGTACCAGCTTCAAGGATCGCTTGACGGACGTCGCGCTCGGGTATGGGCCGATGTACTTACCCGGCGCCTTGCGCGCACCGCGTTGATAACTCACCCGCGGAAACTTGTCGGTCGTCGAGATATAAATGAAGGGGTAACTTTTGTCATCACGCAGTACCACGTTATAGCGCGGACGATGTTCCTTGATCAGGTTCTGTTCCAGCAACAATGCTTCGGCAGCACTACTGGTTACCGTTGTTTGCACGTTGGCAATATGTGACACAAGCGCTGCTGTCTTGCGATTGTCGAGCGTCTTCTGAAAGTAGCTCGATAGGCGATTCTTCAGATTGCTCGCCTTGCCGACATAGATGATGTCATCCTGCGCATTGAACATGCGATAGACACCGGGCCGGGTCGTGACCGTCTTCATGAAGGCCGCGACATCAAAGGCAGTATCTGGCTTACTCTTCATTCCACTCATCGTGATGTATCGCCAGACGCACAGCCTCGGCAGTGGTCTTCACAGACAGTTTCTCGAACGCTCGCGTGCGATGGGTGCTGACAGTTTTCTCACTGATGTTAAGGCTGTCCGATATCTGTCGATTGCGCCTTCCACGCAATATCAGATCGATGATTTCACGCTCACGCGTAGTCAGGCGTTCAAACGGATTGACATCAGGGTCACCATTGATGCTATCCATCGCCACCTGTTGTGCCACCGTAGGTGACAAGTATTGTTCGCCGCCCATCACACAGCGAATCGCCTTGTCCATCTCGTCGGCACTACAACCTTTAGTGATGTAACCGCGTACGCCAGCATTTAACAATCGCCGTATCGGCCCTCCTTCAAGACGCCCGGTGACAATGATAATGCGGTAACTGGGTGAGTGATTCAAAATGGCTTCTGAAGCCTCAAGACCACTAATACCCGGCAGGGAAATATCCATCAGAACCAGATCGAAGGCATTGCTGCGCGTCATCTCGACAGCCATTTCGCCGGAACTCGCCTCATCAATGGCGCCGATCATTGCGTGATCTTCCAGCAAACGACGCATGCCCGAACGAACCAGCTCATGGTCATCGACAACCAGAACTGTCCACTCAGCATTCAACTGTCACTGCTCACCATTTGACAAGGGCAGATCCCCATGTGAAACCACCACCGAATCCTTCGAGCAACAGAGTATCACCTGACTTGATACGACCATCACGCACGGCAACATCCAATGCCAGCGGAATCGATGCGGCCGAGGTATTACCATGCTCTGCCACAGTTTGCACCACCTTATCCATCGGCATGCGTAACTTCTTTGCAGTCGCCGCAATTATACGGTTGTTGGCCTGATGCGGTACCAACCAGTCGATATCGGATTTTTCCAAACCATTGGCTTCGAGCGTTTCATCAACGATCCGGCCGAGCGTATTCACGGCAACCTTGAACACTTCACTGCCGGCCATCTCGACATAGGCCCGACCTTCCTGCACCGCGGCAAGGTTGTTCGACACGCCACTGGGGACATGCAACAGATTTGCGTAGTCACCATCGGCATGGATATGGGTAGAACAAATGCCCGGCGCTGTATCGCGCTGCAATACAACGGCACCCGCACCATCACCAAACAGAACACAGGTGTTTCGATCGGTCCAGTCAATGATGCGCGAGAAGGTTTCAGCGCCAACCACCAGCGCGGTTTTTGCCATGCCAGTACGCATGAACTGATCAGCGACGGACAGGGCGTAAACAAAGCCGGTACAAACCGCCTGAATATCAAACGCCGGACAACCATGAATATCCAGACGACTCTGTAACAAGCAGGCCGTACTCGGAAATATTTGATCAGCTGTCGTTGTCGCCACCACGATCAAATCAATTTCTTGAGCCTTGATGCCCGCGGCATCTATCGCGTTGCGAGATGCCGCTTCAGCAAGATCAAGGGTGAATTCATCATCCGCCGCAATGTGTCGCTGATGAATACCGGTACGACTGCGAATCCACTCATCGGTGGTATCAACCGTCTTTTCAAGCTCGGCATTGGTCAGAGCTCGTTCGGGAAGGTAGGATCCAGTGCCTATGATGCGCGCGAAATGTGTCATGGACTCAATTCACGATTCCGACGCTCAGGCAGCGCTGACGCTCTGTTCAAGTCCGGCAGCAATCATTGATGGCACGTCTTTGTCAATTTCAAGCAGTGCAATTTCAATCGCGTTGGCGAAAGCGACTTCATCGGCGCCACCATGACTCTTGATGACCACGCCTTTGAGACCAAGCAGACTGGCACCGTTGTAACGACGTGGATCGATGCGACTGCCAAATGCTTTGAGCACAGGCTTTGCGATCAGGCCAACCAGTTTGTTCCAGGGACTACGCACGAACTCTTGCTTGAGATAATGCGAGACCATTCGTGCAACGCCTTCACTGGTCTTCAGTGACACATTACCAACAAAGCCGTCACAGACGACAACGTCAACGTGATCGCTGTAGATTTCATCGCCTTCCACATAACCGATGTAATTCAAGGAGCTTTGTGCGAGCAGCGGCGCAGCCTGCTTTACCTGTTCGTTGCCCTTGATGTCTTCGGCACCGATATTCAACAAGCCGATGCGCGGTGCCTCCATGCCATCGACCGCGTTGGCCAGGATCGAACCCATCATCGCAAACTGATAAAGATGATCAGCAGAGCAATCAACGTTGGCACCGAGATCCAGCATGTGCGTGTGCCCGTCGATCGCAGGCAAGGTTGTCGCGATAGCCGGTCGGTCGATACCTTTAATGGTCTTCAGTACAAACTTGCTGATGGCCATCAACGCGCCGGTATTCCCTGCACTGACGCAGGCACCGGCTTCACCCTCCTTGACGAGGTTTATAGCCAGACGCATCGAGGATTTTTTCTTCGAGCGCAGCGCGACGGCAGCCGAGTCGTCCATGGTCACGACTTCAGTCGCGGGCACGACCGTGTAGCGGCCGTCGGGCAAGCCTACCGCTTTAATATGGGTTTCCAGGATTTGCGCATTGCCGACCAGCTTCAAATGCAGCGCTGAGTGCGTGTCCAGCACCTTCTTGGCGGCAGCCACTATGACGGCTGTACCGCCGTCACCGCTCATGGCATCAATAGCGACTATTGATTGTCGAGTCATGCGGCTAACTCCACATGCCCGGGATCAGAAAGTTGACGTTGTAGCCCTATTCTTCGTCGTCCAGCTCTTCAGGGGTTTCGACGACCTGCTTGCCACGGTAGAAACCATCGGCTGTCACATGGTGGCGGCGATGCAGTTCACCGGTGGTCGGGTCAGTCGACAAGGTTGGCGCATTGAGTGAATCATGCGAACGCCTCATACCACGACGAGAAGGAGTCTTGCGGCTCTTTTGAACGGCCATGACAGTGTTATCCGAGTTAAGAGAGTGTGAGTTAAGTTGTAAATTCAGCGAATATCGAGGTCTTTTAGCACATCAAAAGGACGTTGCCGAGATTCCACGTCTTGAGTTTCTGTTGCCACATCAGCTGCAGCTACTTCCGAGACGTTTCCAAAGGACATTTCCATCAACTCGCAGGCTTGATCTCCCGCGTGTTTTGGAACCTCCGGTATGTGCAATATCAGTTCATCCTCAAATAAATCAACCACATGAATCTGACCTGTTTCGTCCAGAATCACCGGGTCAAGTTCCTTCGCCAACTGCTGCGCCGCCGCTTCGTTGTCCACGAAAACCAGCTCAAACGGCTCATCGATACTGAGCACCATGGGCTCCAGACAGCGTTGGCACTCGGCGGAAAAATCCGTCTTCAGGCGTCCGCTGATCACGATATGATCCTTGCGCCGCGAAAAGCCTGCCGTGGCCCGTACTGAGTGTTCTGCCGATGAGAGCAAGGTGCTGAGGCGGGTAAACTGTGCCTGTGGCACGTCTACCTCGTATCGTGTACCGTCACGCGCCAACAAATCCGGATTGAACCGGCTGGGAAGTGGCTTGACCATAACCCGAGAATCGTAACGAAAGTGATCCATTCATGCAAGCACTGATTTTGGCCTCGACGTCCCGCTATCGACGTGAGCTGCTTGCCCGTCTGGGTCTCCCGTTCACCACCATCAGCCCAGATTTCGACGAAACCCCGGTACCAGGCGAATCCGCCGAAAATCTGGCCAAGCGCCTGGCCATCGGTAAAGCGGAGGCAGTTGCCGCCACCATGGGTGCCTCGGCCGCGGCGGC
>CAYUZB010000117.1:6203-7626 GCA_964449565.1 uncultured Granulosicoccaceae bacterium
CAGCCGATCATCATCGGCTCCGATCAGGTAGCGGCCTGCGGCGAGCAACTGCTTGGCAAACCCGGTGACGTGAATACCGCCATCGAACAGCTTCTCTCGATGTCCGGTCAGGCGGTAACCTTCCACACTGCAGTACATTTACTACGACCGAGCCCGGGCGGGCCGGATCAACATGCCACCAACGTAACTGCCACGAGCTTTACCGCCGTCGATAAAACAACCGCGGTTTTGCGAAATCTCAGCCGCGACGAAATTGAACGCTATGTCGATCAGGAGCCATCTCTGGACTGCGCCGGCAGTTTCAAGGTCGAGGGTCTGGGCATTTCCTTGTTTTCAGCCGTCAATACCAACGATCCGACCGGATTGATCGGCCTGCCATTGATCGCGACGTGTCAGGGCCTGCGCGAGTTGGGTATCAAACTCACATAAAAACTGGGGTCAGGCGCCGATAACATGCACGAAAATTTGCAAGACAATGGCGGCAAACACAGCGGCCACAACATCATCGACCATGATGCCAAAGCCACCGTGTACTTTTTGATCAATGATCCTGATTGGCCAAGGTTTCAGGATGTCGAAAAAGCGAAACAGGATGAAGCCGAGCACGACAAACAGAATCGTGCGGGGTACGGCCACCATCACCAGTAGATAGCCGACCACTTCGTCCCAGACGATACCTGGATGATCGTGCACGCCGAGTTCCTTTGCGCAAACGTCACAGCACCACACGCCAATCGCAAACAATATGGCGATCACCAAAAGATTCAGACCGACATGATGCGGCATCAGAAACAACAGAGGAATACCAATCAAGGTACCGAAGGTGCCCGGTGCACGCGGCGCCAAGCCGGTACCGGCCCCGAGCGCCATGAAACAAGCCGGATTTCGCAACAAGGTGCGTGGCGGAATGCGCATCAGCCCATTTCACCCGGGCGAAGCTGCTTGGCCAGTTTGTCGAGCACACCGTTGACGTATCGATGTCCTTTGTCCGCGCCAAATCGTTTGGTGATTTCCACACCTTCATTAATCACAACCCGCGCGGGTATGTCCGGTCGCTGCGTCAATTCAAATACAGCAACTCGAAGCACCGCGCGCTCTATCGGGTCGAGATCATCAATGGGTCGATCGAGCGCATCAGCCATGGCCGTGTCTACCACATCCGGATCATGACTGATGCCGTTGAACAGCTCGACAAAATAGTCGACATCAACTCGGGACATATCCTGTGTATCCAGGAACTGCGTACGCACATCAGAACTCTGCGCATTGCCAATATCCCATTGATACAAGGCCTGCAATGCCCGTTCGCGCGCATAGCGACGCTGCTGAGTACGGCTGGTTTTCTTGATCTTGCCCGTACGACCGGGGTTGGGGTCAGTCCGGGCGTTAGCGTTTACAACGTCTGTACTTCCCGCTTCACCAC
>CAYUZB010000117.1:7726-11608 GCA_964449565.1 uncultured Granulosicoccaceae bacterium
TCCCGCTTCACCACTTCCGGCTTCTGCCGCCGCTTCTCGCATCAGATCACCGAGCGAGCGCGGGCTTTCCGTACCCGGCAACAGCGGGCCTTCAGCCTCAGTATCTTTAGGGGTGTTCATGTACTTGCGTTTACTCGCATCTACTCGCGTCGCCAGATTGTCTGGCCGTCCACATCTTCCAGAACGATTCCGGCAGCTTGCAATTGATCGCGGATCTCGTCACTGCGGGCAAAGTCCTTTTCCGCCCGCGCCGAGGCCCGCGCTTTTATCAGTTCATCGATCGCCTCGACCGACAATTCAGACTCGTTCACACCACCTTGCAGAACCGAATCGGGATCCCCTTGAAGAATGCCAAGTTGCGCACCTAACCCTTTCAAGGTCGCGGCCAATGTAGCGATGCGTGCCACGTCCTTTTCACGATTGAGCTGACCCGAAACCTCATGCAGAACGGCAATTGCCTCAGGAGTATTCAAGTCATCGTTCATCGCATCCATAAAGCGTGTTTTGAGCGTCGCATCAATATCAGCACTTTCCGGTCCATCAGGCTCGCCAGAATCCGGAATGTCGATACCGCGAAGCGCTGTGTAGAAACGACGCAGCGCCGTTCGCGCCGCATCCAGCGATTCTTCTGCATACTGGAGCGGACTGCGGTAGTGACTGGCAATAATGAAGTAACGCATTTCTTCACCGGTATAACTTTTCAGAACATCGCGGATCGTGTAGAAATTGTTCAACGACTTGGACATTTTCTCGCCGCCGATATTGACCAGACCATTGTGCATCCAATAGCGCGCGAAGGTGCCACCACTGATCGCTTCGCTTTGCGCTATCTCATTCTCGTGGTGAGGAAACTGAAGATCCTGACCACCGCCATGAATGTCGAACTCTTTACCGAGCAACTGCATCGACATGGCCGAACATTCGATGTGCCACCCAGGACGCCCCGGCCCCCAGGGCGAATCCCAGCTGGGCTCTGACGGTTTGGCGGATTTCCATAGGACAAAATCGAGCGGATCACGCTTGTGCTGGTCGATCGCGATGCGTTCACCACTACGGAGTTCATCGATCTTGCGCCCAGACAATTTGCCGTATTCGGCGAATTGTTTGACGATAAAAAACACATCTCCATTATCTGCTGCATAGGCATAGCCCGTATCGATCAGCTGTTGAATCATGGTGATCATCTCGGCGATCGTTTCAGTCGCTCTCGGTTCAGCCGTAGGAGACAGCACACCGAGCGCCTGCTCATCCTCATGCATGGCATCAATAAAACGTTGCGCCAGCGCCTCGGGCGACTCGCCATTTTCAAGTGCCCGATTGATGATCTTGTCATCGACATCAGTAATATTTCGCACATACGTGACATCGAACTGCGATGCCAGCAAATGCCGGTAAAGAATGTCGTAAACAACCATTGCTCGACCATGGCCAATATGACATTCGTCATAGACGGTATTGCCACACACATACATGCTCACCTTGCCCGGTACCAGAGGGCTAAAGGCTTCCTTTTGACGGCTGAGAGTGTTGTAAATCTGCATGGGTGGGGAGACTAGCAGATTACCCGATGGTTAACGGAACAAGCAATTGGCATAAATGCCGCTAGAATCACTATTGCGTAGCGCACATGTCTTAAGCAGGAATCACTTAAATGACCTTTTTCAAAAGCTTATCGCACTCTTTTAGCAGTGCGCTGGCAAGATCTCTAATGGCTATTGGCCTCGCCGCGGGCGTTCTCGGCATGCCAGCGCTAGCAAATGCAGAAGGCCCGATTGTTCGCTTCGAAACATCTGCGGGTGATATCGTCCTGCAACTAGACGAAGAACGAGCGCCAATTACGGTAGCCAATTTCATGGAGTACGTCGATGATGGTTTCTACGCTGGCACCTTGTTCCATCGAGTCATTGACGGTTTCATGATTCAAGGCGGCGGATTCACCGCAGACTACATGCGCAAGCAAACCCGTGGCACCATCAGCAATGAAGCCTATAACGGACTGCGCAACGAGGCCTACACCATTTCGATGGCCCGACGCACTCAGGCGCACTCGGCAACCTCACAGTTCTTTATCAACAGCGTCGACAATCGCAACCTCGATCACACATCAGCCTCGGCCACCGGCTGGGGGTATGCCGTCTTCGGGCATGTCATTGAAGGCGCGCAAGTGGTCGATCAGATCAGCCAGACCCCAACTGGACCGGGCGGTCCTTTTGGACGCGATGTACCTCGCACACCTATAGTCATCAAGGCAGCGGTTCGAGTTTCTAGCGAATCTACAGCCGCAGCCGAAAACACGGTAACTGACGAGACTGTTTTACAGAAAACGCCTAGCGAGTAGTCTGTCGAGTAGTACGGCTGCTAAACTGAGCCCTTGAATTCAACAAGGGCCATCATGAAAGCCACGATTACTACCAACAAAGGTGTCATTACTCTCGAGCTTGACGCTACCGCCGCACCCAAGACCTGCGCCAACTTCAAGCGCTACGCCGATGAAGGTCACTACGACAATACGATTTTCCATCGCGTCATCCCGAATTTCATGATCCAAGGTGGCGGTTTCTCGCCGGACATGAGCCAGAAATCGACTCATGAGACTATCGAGAACGAAGCAGCGAATGGCTTGAAGAACGATCTCGGCACCGTCGCCATGGCACGCACACCCGATCCTCATTCAGCCAGTAGTCAGTTCTTCATCAATCTGACCAACAATGATTTCCTGAACTTCCGCGATGAGTCTCAGGCTGGTTTTGGTTATTGCGTGTTCGGCAAAACCATCGACGGCATGGACACGGTCAATGCAATCGCGGCAGTCAGCACAGGCTCCCACGGCGGCCATCAAGACGTCCCGACAGAATCCGTCATCATCGAATCTATTGTGGTCACTGACGACTGAGTTTGATTGGAGGTGTTTTGAGTTGATATTCCAAATTGATCGTTATTGATCGTTCAAACTTGACCGTTCAAGTTGACCTTTAACAACAAAATACTGGTCATTGCGGACTTGCATTTGCAGTCCGCTGAACCCGACACACTCGCCCTCGCCTTGGATTTTTTCAAACAAGCGCGCGGTGCGCGGCATCTTTATATTATTGGGGACCTGTTCGAGTACTGGCTCGGAGATGATTGTCTCGAGAGTGACAGTTGTTCTAGTGACTCTCTGTCTGTGGTTACCGCACTTTCTTCTCTTAGCCAGTCCGGCACGCCGATTACGTTAATGCACGGCAACCGCGACTTTCTGCTCGGAGAAGCCTTCGCTAACGAGATCGGCGCCACCTTGGTTTGCGACGATGTACTTGCACTGAACAAGGTCGTACTGATGCATGGAGACACCTTGTGCACCGATGATGTCGAGTATCAGCAATTTCGCGCACAAGTTCGAGACGCCGACTGGCAATCTGATTTTCTCGCAAAACCAGTAAGCGAACGCGAAGCGATTGCCACTGCCTATCGTTCAGGCAGCAAGAATGCCAGCCAGCACAAACCCATCTCGATCATGGATGTCAATGACGACGCTGTTGATCAGGTCTTTAGTCAGTTCGGTTGCCAACACCTTATCCACGGCCACACCCATCGACCAGCCATTCATCAACACGAATCAGGAACACGCGTAGTGGTCGGCGATTGGCACGCAGATCATGCCATGGTCGGAATTGTCGAAGATGGCAAGATTGAATTGTTGCGGTTCACTACCAACTTGTAGCTTGTGATCCTGATCATCTTTGGTTTTTGATCCCTGTTCATCGTAAAAGCTGTTCATCGAGTAACTAGCTCATTGCACGCCATGTCTGCTTGCCTACATGGTGACATGGCGACATGCCAATCCGTATTTTCTATAGGACACTCTATGTAGAGACTGTGTGAACTGTGCACGGTTTTGTCTAT